>CAYSAC010000063.1:0-13702 GCA_964428815.1 uncultured Acidimicrobiaceae bacterium
TAGCGCTCCTTCTGCTCGGGCGTGCCGTAGTGGGCGATGATCTCGGCGTTGCCGGTGTCGGGGGCCTGGCAGCCGAAGATGATCGGCGCCCACGACGAGCGGCCGAGGATCTCGTTGAGCAGCGAGAGCTGGAGCTGGCCGTAGCCCTCACCGCCGAGCTCGGGCCCGAGGTGCGTTGCCCAGAGCTTCTGGCGCCGGACCTCCTCCTTGAGCGGATCGATGATCTTGCGCAGCGTGTCGTCGGGCGGGGTGAACTCCAACCCCTGCCAGAGCATGTCGAGTGGCTCGACCTCTTCCCGCACGAACGCTGACGCCCAGTCCAGCTTCTCCTGGAGCTCGGGCTCGGTCTCGAAATCCCACATGTGGCATCCTCCCGGCGGGCCAGAATAGAGTTCTCTCCATGGAGAATCCAGTTTTGGGTTCACAGAACGGCGTTGCGGCCCGGATCGCCGATCGCTCGCTCGCCGCTCGGGCGTCGGACTACGCCGAGGAGGTGCGACGGCTCCTCGACGCCGGCCGAACCGTCATGCGCGAGCGCGGCACGAGCGCGCGGCCACGCGTGGCCGACATCGTCATGGCCGCGGGACTGTCGAACGACGCCTTCTACCGCCACTTCGCATCGAAGGACGACCTGGTCGTCGCCATCCTCGAGGACGGCGCCGAGCGCCTGCACGGCTACCTCGCCCACCAGATGGCGAAGGAGCCCACGCCCGAGGCCAAGGTCAGGCGCTGGGTCGATGGGATCCTGGCGCAGGCGCGCGACGACGAGATCGCAGCCACGACCCTGGCCGTCCTCTGGAACGCGGGCTCGGTCGCGTCGACGGCCCCAGCCACGACCCTGGCCGCGCTCGTCGCCGAGCCGTTCGCTGAGCTGGGAAGCGCCGATCCCGCGCTCGACGCCTCCATCGCTGCCCATGCGCTCGTCGGGAGGCTGTCGGACCACCTGCGGCAGCGCACCCGACCGGAGGCCGCCGAGACCGAGCACCTCGCCGCGCTCTTCCTCGCCGCCGTGACCCCGCGACGCTGAGCCGGTCGTCGTTCGAGGCTCGAGGTTCGGGGTGCAAGCGCGCCACCGCGACCAACGCCTCCGTGGTCGCGCCCTTGGGTTTTCGGCGGAGCCGGCGGCGCGCCCTACGACGGCTCGGGCGGCACCCAATTCGGTGGACGCTTCTCCATGAACGCCCGCATCCCCTCGCGAGGCTCGTCGGACGTCTCGAGCGCCCAGAACATCGTCTGCTGGTCGATGCTCCCGTAACGCTCGTTGAGCATGCGCTTGACGTGGGCGCGCGCCGACGGCGCGGTGCGCAGCACCTGGTGCGCCGCCTCCAGCGCCGCGCTTCGCAGCTCATCGTGGGGGACGACGCGACTGATCAGACCGAGTCGCTGCGCCTCGGCAGCATCGATCACTCGGGCCGAGAGCAGCAGGTCGCGCGCGACCGCCAGCCCCACGTGCGCGGGCAGCACCGCGGCGTAGAACGCATCGGGGACCCCGCGGAGCAGCTCGGGAGCACGGAAGGTCGCGCGATCGCTCGCCACCGCGATGTCCGACAGCATGGCGATCAGCAGGCCACCGCCCTGGCACAGCCCGTTGACCGCGGCGATCACCGGCGCCCGGCTGTCGCGGATCGCGAGGAACGGCAGGATGTCGTTGCCGATGTCGGGCACCGGGGTCTCCCCTGGCTCCGAGCGCCCGCCGAGGTCGCCGCCGGGTGCGAAGACGTCGCCCACACCGGTGACGACCAGCGCGCGCAGATCCGGATCGGCGTTCACCAGGCGCACGGCGCGCCGCAGACCGAAGTACATGGCCGGCGTGAGCGCGTTCCTGGCCGCGGGCCGGTCGATCACGCACCACGCGACCGGTCCGTCGCGCTCGAGCCGAAGGTGGGGTGTACCGAGCTCGTGCTCCATCTAGCGACCTGTCGCCGGATTGACGAGGCGGCTCGCCGACCAGGGACGTCCCTGGCTGCGTCGCTCCTCCTTGCGGTAGGGCAAGGCTACGACTGCATCGTCGGCTCCTTGCCAGTGCCGCCCCTGGCTCGGCGGATCCACCTCGCCAACTCGACGACAAGCCACTCGGCGCTACGATAATCCGACTCTCACGAACCGGAAACGATCTTCACCCAAGGAGCGCACCATGGCACCTCCGCGACCGCCCGAGCGGCCGATCCACCTGCGCAGCGCCCGCATGCTCGACGTCGACAAGGGCGAGCTGATCGAGCCCGGCGACCTGCTGATCGAGGGGGAGCGCATCGTCGAGGTGGCGCCCGCGTCGGTGCCCAAGGACGCGGTCGTGACCGACCTCGGTGACCTGACGCTGCTGCCCGGCCTCATGGACATGGAGGTCAACCTCCTCATGGGCGGACCCAACCACGAGAGCCCGCTCAACCCCGTGCAGGACGACCCCGCCGTTCGCACGCTCCGCGCCGTCGCCAACGCCCGCCGGACGCTGCGCGCCGGGTTCACGACGGTGCGCAACCTCGGCCTGTTCGTGCAGACCGGCGGGCTGCTGCTGGACGTGGCGCTGAAGAAGGCGATCGACTTCGGCTGGATCGAGGGCCCCCGCGTCGTCCCCGCGGGACACGCCATCAGCCCGACCGGCGGTCACCTCGACCCGACGATGTTCCAGGCCATCGCGCCCCACATCATGCCGCTGACGGTTGAGGAGGGCATCGCCAACGGCGTCGACGAGGTCCGCAAAGCGGTTCGTTACCAGATCAAGCACGGCGCCGAGCTCATCAAGGTCTGCGCGTCCAACGGCGTCATGTCGCACACCGGCCCCGCCGGGGCGCAGCAGTACTCCGACGAGGAGCTCCGAGCCATCGTCGACGAAGCCCACCGGGCCGGTCGCCGGGTCGCCGCCCACTGCATGGGCGACCGCGCCATGAACGCAGCGATGGACGCCGGCATCGACTGCCTCGAGCACGGCTTCCTCGCCAGCGACGAGACGCTCGAGCGGATGGTGGAGACCGGCACGTTCCTGGTCGCCACGACCTACCTCACCGAGGCCATGAACACGACGCGTGCCGACCCGGCGATCCAGGCCAAGGCGGCCGACGTGTTCCCGCGTGCGCGTGCGACGACCATCAGGGCCATCGAGCTCGGCGTGAAGATCGCGTGCGGGACAGATGCCCCCGCGATCCCCCACGGCCGCAACGCCAAGGAGCTGCTCGCCATGGTCGATCGTGGCATGACGCCATTGCAGGCGATCCGCGCCGCGACGACGGTCGCCGCCGAGCTCATCGACGTTGATGACCGCGGCCGCCTCGAGGCGGGGCTCCTCGCCGACGTGATCGCGGTCGACGGCGACCCGCTCGCGGACATCGCGGCGACCGAGGCCGTCCGCTTCGTGATGAAGGGTGGCCGGGTCTACCGAGAGCTGGAGCGCTAGGACGCGCGGTCGGTGCCGATGCCGTTGACGATCAGGTCCCACAGCTCCTCGGCGGGATCGACGGTCCCTCCCTTGACGGGCGTGCCGCCGATCGTCGCGGAGAATGCGTTGAACATGATCGCCTCGAGCACCACGCCGGCGATCGGGCCGTGGCGGAGGCCCGCCCGGATGGCACCGGCCGCGGCAGCGTCGTCGAGGACTTCGTTGAAGAGGGTGACGAGCGGCGAGAACGCCTTGGCCGCCTCCGTCGGGTGGCCGGTGAGCAGCTGCTGGGCGAAGTCGATCATGACGGGCGCGACAGGGCCCCGCTTCGTCGTCTTGCCGTTCGATTGCGGCCGGCACAGCCGGTAGTACTCCACGACGAAGCGGTGGAGCCGCTCGTAGGGATCGTCCTCCTGCTCGACCGCCTTCCGGAGGTGGTCTGTGGTCCAGCGGACCTTCTCCTCGAACAGAGCGAGCATCAGCTCGTGCTTGCCCGCGAAGTACTGGTAGAAGCTCCGCAACGACTGGCCAGACCGCTCGACGACCTCTTGGACCGTGAAGTCCTTGCCCGAGCTGTCGTTCATCAGCTCGATGGCGGCGTCGAGGAAGCGCTGTACGCGGCTTTCGGCCCGTGTGCGGGCCGAGTCGAGCGAGCGAGCCACGGCCTGTTCACGCCACGTGGTCGCCGGGCCGTCAACCGCCTCTTCCTTGGTCGCCATGAGCGGAAGCCTACCGGCTGCTACGGAAGAGGGCTGATCTTCTGATTCGATAACACTATTGCCCTAGCGCGGAAACGCCTCATGGCGCGGGCTCCACGACGACGTTGATGCTCGACGCCCCGCTGTCGGGCACCCGGGGCTGGCGCCACACCTCGACGGGGAACGAGGCCGTCACCAGCGAGGAGAACAGCCACAGGAGGTTGCGATCCTCGTCGGAGATCCCCTCGAGCTGGACGCTCTTGAGGTACTCGGTGCCGTCCTCGAGGCGAGGGAAGGCGGCGTCGTAGAACGCCTGGAGCTCAGCCATCGAGCTGGCCAGGCGCTTGCTGTACCGGTCGGTCTCGCTCCGGAGCGCCCAGTCGGTGAACGGCTCGAGCTCGGCGAAGGTGGCAGGAAGGGTCGACATCGGATCTCCTCCTCAGGACGCAGCCGAGACCCGGACCGGGGTGCCCGGTCGGGACTGCTCGTAGTCAGCGACGTAGTCACGGCAGGTCTTGTGCAAGTGCCGGAGCATGACCTCCTGGTCGCACAGCGGGAACTCGGTGACGGCACGCGACTCGAGCATCGTCTGCGTGGCTTCGAGCGTGTTGCCGTCCTGGAGGCTGTACTCCTTGAACGTGACGACCGCGAGCTCTTGCTGGAGGCGCTCGTAGGCGTTCTCCGGCGGCACGAAGTAGAGCGAGCACTCGAAGATGTGGGTGTTGTACGACGTCGGCCAGTAGTGGTAGGTGAGGTACCAGTTCGGCTTCCAGACGAGCACCATGAAGTTCGGGAAGAACAGGAACGAGTCCTCGCCCCACGCCGGGTGCTTGGCCGGGTTGAGCCCCTCCGGGAGCTCGCCGATGTCAGGCGCGTCCCACTTGCCGAACAAGCCGCTGCGCAGCACCCGCTCGATGGGCTTGACCATGCTCTCGTCCTTCGGTGGCGCCATGCCACCCCAGGACGAGACCATCGCGTGCGGACCGTCGATGTCGTACGCCAGCGCCTCGTAGCCGTAGCCCTGGAGCTTGCGCGCCTCCTCCTCGGTCGCTTGCTTCGAGTGCAAAACGGGTGCGTGGTAGAACTCCATGAACGCGTCGATGAAGAGCTTCCAGTTGCTCCCGATCTCGGCGCGGTAGGTGTGCTTCTGGGTCATCTTGTGGAACGGGTAGCCCTCGATCCCCGCACCGAGCCGGCCCATGTACTCCTTGAGCGGCTGGGCGTCGGGATCGAAGTTCACGAACACGAACCCCTCCCAGACGTCGACCTTGACCGGCACGAGGCTGAAGTCGGACTTGTCGAGGTCGAAGAACTCCGACTCCTGCTGGACGAAGGTGAGCTGACCCTCGAGGTCGTAGCGCCACCCGTGGTACTTGCACGTGAACTGCCGGCAGGCACCGTCGGTCTCCTCGCGGGGGTAGTCGTCCCACACCAGCTTGTTCCCGCGGTGCCGGCACATGTTGTGGAACGCCCGCACCTCGCCGTTCATGTCGCGCAGGATCACGACCGACGTCCGCGCGACGTCGAGCTCCTTGGTGAAGTAGCTCCCGTTCTTCGCCAGCTGCTCGACGCGCCCGACGTTCAGCCAGGTGCGACGGAAGATGGCGTCCTGCTCGAGCTTGTAGATCGACGGCGAGATGGAGTCCTCGTAGCTGCGCGGAGCGGTGTCGAGCCCGAAGTGCTCGGTCCAGCTGCCCTCTGCGGGCTTGGTGAAATGGGGCATGTCGGTCTGTTCCTCCGGTCCGGTCGTCACCAGGATGGTAGCAGGGATCTCCTAGAACGAGAAGGTCATTTCCGCGTCATGAGATCGGCGTCCAATTCCACGCCAAAGGAGCGAAAGGCCATGGCGAGGAGGTCGTAGGCGCCCACGGTGAAGACGACGTCCATGAGCTGCTGATCGTCGAGCTCGCCCGCCAGCGCCTGCCACGTCGGGTCGGCGACCTTGGCGTCGTGCAGGAGCTCGTCGACGGCGGCGACCATGGCACGATCGAGCGGCGACCAACCTGGCGCGTCCGGACCCTCGGCGGCGCGCGCGATGTCGTCGGCGGACAGGCCGGCATCGCCCGCAAGAACGACGTGCTGCTCCCACTCGTAGTCGCACCGCCGCACCGCGGCGACGCGCAGCACCAGCAGCTCGCGCTGGCGCGGCGACAGCGTCGTGGCGAACAGGACGTGGCCGTTGAACGTGTTGAAGGCGCGCGCCAGCTCCGGGTGCCGGGCCAACGTGCCCAGCGCGTTGAGCGCCTTCGGCCGCTTGTCGTCCCTGGGAGGGAACGGGTGGCGCGCGTTCGGCACGCGCAGCGCGGCCAACGCCTCGCGCATCTCTGCAGGCCACTCCGCCGGCGGCAACGGCGACAGCCGCGGCCCCTCAGGTGTTCCGGCCACCGTTGACCCCCAAGACCTGGCCCGTGATGTAGCTGGCCTCGTCGCGCACGAGGAACGCGCACATCGCCGCGATGTCCTCCGGCCGGCCGACCCGGCGCACCGGGGTCTGCGCCTCGTGGTGCTCGACGCCCTTGCCGAGCAGTCCCTTCGCCTCCGCCGCCCGGAGCATCGGCGTGTCGATGAACCCGGGCGGGATGGTGTTGACGGTGATCCCCTGCGGGCCGAGCTCGAGCGCCAACGCCTTGGTGAGGCCGATCATCCCCGCCTTCGACGCGACGTAAGGGGTCATGAGCTGCTGGCCGCCCTGGGCGCTCGACGAGGAGATGTTCACGATGCGTCCCCAGCCGGCCTCGATCATGTCGGGCACGACCGCCTGGCAGCAGTGGAAGGTGCCGGTCAGGTTCACGTCGAGGACGCGGCTCCACGTCTCGACGCTGATGGACAGGAACGGCTGGAAGCAGTCGATCCCTGCGTTGTTCACGAGGACTGTCGGACTCCCGAGCCGGTCGCGCACCTCGGCCACGCCGGCGTCGATCTGCGAGCGGTCGGTGACGTCGACCGGCACGGCGAGAGCTGTACCGCCGGCGGCCTCGATCTTGGCGGCCGCGGTCGCCGCGGCCTCACCGTCGCGGTCGAAGATCGCGATCGGATGGCCGTCGACGGCGAGGCGCTCGCAGATGGCGAGGCCGATCCCGGATGCACCGCCGGTGACGATGGCAACCCGATCAGCGGTCATTGGACGGACTCGTCTCCGTGGAGCGTCGTGCGGTGCATGTCGCGCGGCGATGTCGGTTCGTAGTGGCACGCCCGGTGCAGCACTCCGCGGTTGTCCCAGATGACCATGTCACCCACCGACCACTCGTGGCGATAAACGAGCTCGGACCGCGTCGCCCGCGCCAACAGGCCAGCGAGGAACGCACGGCTCTCGTCCGGTTCCATGCCCACGACGCGATCCGTCGTGGCACCCAGCACGAGCGAGCGCCGTCCAGAGCGATGCGTCCAGACCAAGGGGTGCTCCTTGGCCGGTCGCTGCCGCCACATCGCCAGATCCTCCGGCGTGGGATCGTTGTTCACCAGCCGCTGCGTGGCCTCGAGCGTGTGGACCACCTTGACAGATTCGAAGCGCGCCTTCTCGTCGTCGGTGAGGTCGTCGTAGGCGGTGTAGGTGCTGGCGAACTCGGTCTCACCACCCGAGTCGGCGACCGCGTGCGCGCTCAGCAGCGTCGCCATGATGGGGATGTCCTCGGTCATGCCGTCGATGTGCCAGTCGAAGGTGCCGCGCAGGTACGCAGCCGCACGGTTCTTCGCCGGGTCGAGTGTGACACGGAAGATCTCGGGGTTCTCGCCCTTGCCGAACACCTCCACCCGCCCGAGCCTCCTGCTGAACGCGATCTGGGTGGCGTCGTCGATGTGCAGGTCGCGGAAGACGAGGGCGCCGTGCGCTTCGAGCTCGTCCAGCGTCCACGCGGGAAGCGCCTCGTCGTTGAGCAGCCGATCGTGATCGACACCGACGACCTCCGCGCCCACGGTCTGGCTGAGCTTGTTGGTGGTGATCACCGTCATGCCGTTCTCCTTGGATGGGACATCGCCGTCAGCCGGCTCCACCGAGCTGGCCCTCGCGCAGCTGCTGGCGGAGACGGAACTTCTGGACCTTGCCGGACGGCGTCCGCGGGAGGTCCGCGACCACGTGGATCGACTCGGGCCACTTCTGCTTCGCCAACCCGCACCCGGTGAGGTGCTGCCGCACGTCGTCGAGCGTCGGCACCGCCGCACCGTCGCGCACTCGCATCACGGCGGCGGCGTGCTCGCCCAGCCGCTCGTCGGGCGCGGCGACGACGCACACCTCGGCGACGGCGTCCATGCCGGCGACGAGCTCCTCGATCTCGGCGGCACTGATGTTCTCGCCGCCGCGGATGATGATGTCGGAGATGCGGTCGGTGATCGTGAGGTAGCCCTCGTCGTCGAGGACGCCAACGTCACCGGTCCGGTACCAGCCGTCGTCGTCGAAGACCGTGGCGGTCAGCGCCGGGTCGGTGTAGCCGAGGCAGCAATCCGGTCCGCGGCTCAGGATCTCGCCGTCAGGCTCCAGGCGGATCTCGACGCCCGGCAGCGCGTGACCGTCGGTGGTGAGCCGCTTCACCTCTGGATCGTCGATGAGGCAGCTTGTGATCGAGGGGTGCTCGGTGCTGCCGTACGAGCGGAACACCTTGATGCCCAGCTTCGTCGCCCGCGGGGTGACGGCGACCGGAACCGCAGACCCGCCGAGCCCGGCGTACGGCATCAGCGGCAAGAGGTCGTCGCCGAAGTCGGGGTGGTCGAGGAGGCTCGCCAGGAAGTACGTCGCCCCGCCGCCGACGCCCAGGCCCTCCTCCCGCATCAGCCGCACGATCTCGCCCGGGTCCCAGACGTCGACGAGGTTCACGGGGCGCTCGCGGAGCAGCGGCACGAGGAAGGCGTTGAGCATCCCGATGAAGTGACCGACCGGCGCGCCGGTGATCTGCGGCGGGCCGCCCTTCGGGAAGAAGTAGTCGAGCTGGCGGGTCTCGAACCCGATGGTGCGGTGGGAGTGGACGACACCCTTGGGATCGCGGGTCGTGCCAGAGGTGAAGGCGACCAGCGCCGGCGAGTCCGGGTCCACCGCCAGCGGGTGGTCGAGGGGGTCGCCGTCGAGCATCGACGCGAACGGCGTGGCCGCGTGCGGCAGGTCGGCGGCCGGGGTCTCGCCGACCACCAGCCACCGCGCGCCCGGATGGGCAGCAAGGAGCGACTCGTACACGCCGAGGTAGTCGGCGTGACCGAAGCGGTCGGCGGTGACCACGACGTCGGGTGCCGTCGCCCGGAGGATGTAGTCGACCTCCTTGGCCCCGTAGAAGTGCACGATCGGGACCACGACAGCCCCGAGGTAGGCGGCGGCCCAGAACGCGATGCCGGCCTCCACCCAGTTCGGCAACTGGAGGACGACGACGTCCCCCGGGCCGACCCCATCGGCACGCAGCCGACCGGCGAGCGCGCGAGCGGCACGGTCCACGTCGCCGAAGGTCCCGTGCCACGGGCGCACCTTCGACCGGACGTCGAACCCGCTGCCGGCCCTCGTTCCGAGCCCGTGCGCGACCAGCTGCCCGAGCGTGGCGTCATCCCACCAACCCTCGGCTCGATAGCGCTGCGCCAGGTGCTCCGGCACCGACCGCAGACGCCACCGCTCGGCCACGGCGTTGCTCCGCTCCCCCACACTCCTCCTTCGACCCGTGCACTATGGCACGGTCGGCGTTCTTCGTGCCAGTGGCGTTTACAATCCAGGAGAACCTGATTATCGTTTCCCACATGGCGATCCCGGTGCCCGCGGCGCGACCCGCGCATGGCGGCCGCAACCGGGCGTTCCACCCGCTGCGGGTCCAGCGAGTGGTGCGCGAAACAGCCGACACCAGCTCGATCGTGCTCGACGTGCCAGAGGAGCTGGGATACGCCTTCCGCTACGACGCCGGCCAGTTCTGCACGTTCCGCGTCTCGCTCGAGGGCCAGGAGCACCAGCGGTGCTACTCGATGTCGTCCTCGCCCGAGGTCGACGCCGAGATGCAGATGACGGTGAAGCGCGTGCCCGGCGGGGTCGTGTCCAACTGGATGAACGATGCACTCGCACCTGGCGACGTGCTCGAGACGGAGCCGCCGGCGGGCCTCTTCCGCCTCGGTGACGGCGATGCCGACATCCTCGCGTTCGGCGGCGGCAGCGGGATCACCCCGATCTTCTCGATCCTCAAGACCGCGCTCGCCACGACGACCCGACGGGTGCACCTGCTCTACGCCAACCGCGATCGCGAGTCGGTCATCTTCGCGGCAGATCTCGACGCACTCGAGGCGCAGCATCCCGACCGCCTGACGATCGTGCACCACCTCGACGTCGACGACGGCTACGTCCGACCCGAGTCCGTGCGCTCGTTCCTCGAGGCCGCCGCTGATCCCGAGTGCTACATCTGCGGTCCCGGACCGTTCATGGACGTCGTTGAGCGCACGCTGCTCGACCACCAGGTCGACGCTCGCCGGATCCACATCGAGCGGTTCACCAGGCCGGATGACGCACCGGCCCCCGCGCCGGCCGCCGACGAGGCGTCGACCACCGAAGTCACCGTCGAGATCAACGGCAAGGTCGGCACCATCGAGCACCGGGCCGGAACCACGATCCTGCAGGTCGCGCGCGAGCTTGGCTTGTCGCCGCCCTCCTCCTGCGAGGCCGGTAGCTGCGCGACCTGCATGGCGAAGCTCGTGGTCGGCGAGGCCACGATGCGCACCAACAACGCGCTGACGCCGGACGAGCTCGCCGACGGCTGGGTGCTCACCTGTCAAGCCGTGCCCACGGGCCCGTCCGTGCACGTCATCTACGAGTAGGAGGATCGAACGCGATGGGCCAGCTCCCGATCGAGGACGTCCTCGAGCTCCAGCAGCTGCTGGCCCGCTACGCCGTCGGCATGACCACGGACGACGTCGAAGCGGTCATGGAGATGTTCACGCCGGACGGCACCTACAGCGCGTTCGGCGACACGTACGCGCTCGCTGACTTCCCGACGCTGGTGGCCGCTGCACCGAAGGGGCTGTTCATGGTCGGGTTGCCCGTCCTGGAGCTCGACGGCGACTCCGGCACCGGCCAGCAGCCGCTGTGCTTCGTCGACCAGAAGACGCACGACATGCGGATCGGTTGGTACACCGACACCTACCGCCGCATGCCAGACGGTTGGCGGCTGCGCACCCGTGCGATGACGTTCCTCCGCAAGAGCGGCGCACGCGACAGCGGACGGGCGCACGACCCGACGCGGCCCGTACCCTCCGCTTGATGGAGCTCGACGAGTTCCGGACCGCGCTCGATGGCTGGCTCGACGAGCACGCCCACGAGCTGGCCGCCGACCACACGGGGCTCGGGACGCTCGACGAGCAGATGGCGCACCTGGCCAAGGTCAAGCGGCTCACCTACGACGCCGGCTGGATGCGGTGGGGATGGCCCGAGCGGGTCGGTGGCCTCGGGGGCTCGACGCTCCTGCGGGCGTACCTCGGGGAGGCGCTCACCGCACGCGACCTGGTCGAGCCCGGCATCTACTCCATGACCGAGGTCCTCGCGCCGACGATGATCGACTACGCCCCACCGGAGCTGGCGGCGACGATGGTGCCGCGGCTGCTGCGCGGGGATGAGACGTGGTGCCAGGGGTTCTCGGAACCGGGGACGGGGAGCAACCTGGCGTCGCTCTCGTGCCGCGCCGTGCGCACCGACGACGGCTGGCGAGTCACGGGCCAGAAGGTCTGGACGAGCCTCGCCCAGCTCGCCCAGCGCTGCGTCCTCCTGACCCGCACCGGCTCCCCCGAATCGGCCCACAAGGGCATCACCGCGCTCTTCGTCGACATGGACTCCCCCGGCGTCGGTGTGCGGCCGATCGAGACGATGCACGGCGCACCGGAGTTCTGCGAGGTCTTCTTCGACGATGTCGCCGTGCCGTTCGACCGGACCCTTGGCGACGAGGGCCAGGGCTGGGCGGTGGCAATGGACCTGCTCCCCTTCGAGCGGAGCACGGCACTGTGGCACCGCGCCGCCTTCCTCCACCGGCGCCTGCAACAGCTGCTCGACACCGCGCCCGACGGTGCCCTCGACCCGGTGCGCGTCGGCGAGGTGACTCAGCTGCTGTACGCGTTCCGCGCCCGCTCCCGGGCGACGCAGCACCGCCTTGCGCGCGGCGAGCGCCTCGGCCCGGAGACCTCGATCGACAAGGTGCTGGTCGCCACCGCGGAGCAGGCGGTGTTCGACCTGGTCGACGAGGGTCTGGCCGGGTCGGTGACGATCGGTGACGACCCGACCAGCGAGCGGTGGCGCTCGGAGTTCCTCTACTCACGGGCGGCGACCATCTACGGCGGCAGCGCGGAGATCCAGCGCAACATCATCGCCCGCCGGCTGCTCGACCTCGGGAGCGACGGCTGATGGACGCCGCCGACCTCGAGCTGTTCGAGCGCAGCCTTCGGAACGCGACCTCGCGCCACACAGGCGCGGCGCTCGACACGGCCGTCGAGGTGCTGGGCTGGCACGACGCGCTCACGATCGACCCGCGCGCCGCGATCTCGATGCTCTTCGAGCTGCAGGGCTCCGCCAACGCCACGTCCGCCGCCCTCGACCACGTGGTGCTCCACGGGCTCGGGCTGGAGCCGACCGGCGTCGTCCTCCCCGCGCTCGGCGGGTGGGCGCCGCCCGGCGAGCTCGCCGGCGAGCACCTCCGAGTCGACGGTCTCGCCACGGCTCGGCTCGCGGACCAAGAGACCGCCCTCGTCGTCGCTGCGCACGAGAGCAAGGACGTCGCCGTCGTCGTCCCCACCGCCGAGCTCGCGCTCCGGCCGGTCCAGGGGCTCGATCCGCGGTTCGGCCTCATCGAGGTGACCGGCACCGTCCGCATCTCCGCCGAGCCGGAGCCAGTCACGGCATGGAGCCAAGCGATCGCGCTCGCACAGCTCGCTGTCGGCCACGAGCTCGTCGGCGCGTCGCGGAAGATGCTCGAGCTCGCCCGCGAGCACGCGCTCGAGCGGATCCAGTTCGGGCGGCCGATCAGCACCTTCCAGGCCATCCGGCACCGGCTGGCCGAGACGCTCGTCGCCATCGAGACGGCCGATGCCGTCCTCGGCGCGGCCTGGCTCGACCGCTCGCCGCAGACGGCGGCGATGGGCAAGGCCCTCGCCGGGCGCGGGGCGCGAACGGCCGCCCGTCACTGCCAGCAGGTCCTGGCCGGCATCGGCTTCACGACCGAGCATCCGCTGCACCTCTATATAAGGCGCGTCCTCGTGCTCGACGAGCTCGTCGGGTCCGCCCGCTCGCTCACCGCCGATCTCGGGCACGACCTCCTTACGAGCCGGCGACTCCCTCCGCTGCTCCCGCTCTGACGGCCAGCGCAATTTTCTCTATCTCGGTTGCGAACACCAGTTCGAACTTGATAGCGTGATGACTTCGGAGCCGTCGTCGAGCGGCACCCTCCAGGTCGAACCTCTCCCTGTCGGGATGGTGTCGTGGTCGGTGTCCGCGAGCTACAGGCGTTGCGTTGCCAGACGGTCGACGTCGCACGCCGCCTCGAGCCCGGCTCGCTCACGCTCTACGAAGCCGAGCAGGCACTCGGCGAGATCAACGCTCTGAAGAACTCCGCAGCGGTCATGGAGATGATGCTGGCCAAGCGCATCGCCGACACCGGCGAGTGGAAGCGCAAGGGCCACCGCAGCCCGGCCGAGCACCACGCCG
>CAYSAC010000064.1:0-13594 GCA_964428815.1 uncultured Acidimicrobiaceae bacterium
GTGGAGCGGTCGCGCCACTGGGAGCCCAGCGCATCCGGCTGACCCCGTTCACCGCCGCATGCTCGGGTGCGTGCCGCGGACGATCTCGCGCAGCCGGGTGTCGACGATGCGCGCCAGCGCGGCCACCTGCCGTCGCTCGCGTGCGCGGTAGGCGACGCCATCACGGCCGAGGACAAGAGCCAACCCCGCGGACGGCAGCGGCGACCAGACGACGTCGTCGGGCCCGCTCAGACCGTCGGCGAGCTTGGCCGACGACCGGCTGCCGGCGACGAACGCGACCAGCCACGGAGCCGGCGGCACCGGCCCCTCCTCGGCGATGACCGTGCAGTCGTCCAGCTCCACCACCGCGGCCCACGCCGCGCCCACCGCGCGCCGCGCGTGCAGCACGACCGCGTCGACGAGTTCGTCCTTCGCGGTGGCGCCGACGAGGATCGCCGCGGTCTCGAGCGCGTCGAGCCGTGGGTCGTGCAGCGCGTCCGCGATGGGCCGGACCTCCTCTACGTCCACGCCGTCGACCTGGCAGACCTCGGCGACGAGCAGCTCGACGAGCTCGGCATCAGGCAGCTCGACGGCGAGCTCGTCGATGGCCCGGCCACCGCCGCGCTCGAGGATGTCAATGCCGACGACCGATCCACCGACCGCCCCGATGCGGCTGGCGACCTGGCCCAGCGCGCCGGGGCGGTCGGGCAGCCAGATGCGCACGACGAAGGTCTCCATGCCGAGGAACGGTACGGGCGCTGTGTGAACGCGGCGTTTCGCGCCGTCGACGGCTAGGTCAACGTCCGCGACCGCGGGTTCTTGACCGACCAGTCAAGTCTGCATACCGTTCGCCCCGTGGACCGACGGCTGACCCAGCGAGGCAAAGAGCGGCGCGACCAGCTCATGGCGTTCGCCGCAAAGCGCTTCGCCGAGAACGGCTACCACCCGACGTCGGTCGCGGAGATCGTGCAGGGGCTCGGCGTCGGCAAGGGCGTCTTCTACTGGTACTTCGAGTCCAAGGAGGCGCTGCTGCTGGCGATCCTCGGCGACGCCCAGACCGATCTGCGCCGCAAGCAGCAGCAGGCGATCGCCGGCGAGGACGACCCTGTCCGCCGCATCGAGCTCGGGCTCCGCGCGTCGATGCAGTGGTCGGAGGAACACCGCGACCTCAACAAGATCATCCAGTTCGCGGCGACCGAGGAGACCTTCGGGCCGGCGCTGCGCCGCGGCCAGGAGATCGCGGTCGAAGACGTCGCTCGCCACATCAAGGAGGGCATCGCCGAGGGTCGCATCCGCGATGGCGATCCGCTGATCCTCGCCCACGCGATGGTCGGCGTGACCGGTCACCTCGCCCGCACGTTCATCCACGAGCGGGGCGACTCGGCCGACGAGGTCGCCGACGCCGCGGTCGCGTTCTGCTTGGAGGGTCTCCTCGGCGGCACTGGCAAGGTCCGCCGCGCCAGCTAGCGCGAGGAGGTGACGATGCTCGACCCCCGCCACCGCTTCTCGATCGAGTTCTGCGTCCCCTGAAACTACGTCCCCAGAGCCGTCGGTCTGACGGACGAGCTGTTGTCGGGCTGGGCCCCGATCATCGAGAACATCGAGCTGGTGCCATCGTCGAAGGGACGCTTCGAGGTGACCCTCGACGGTGCGCTGATCTTCTCCAAGGCGTCACTCGGACGTCACGCCGAGGCGGGTGAGATCGCCGGCATCGTGCGCGGCCTCATCGGCCCCGAGATCCCGCGGGACTGATCGGCTTGATCACCAGGCACCCGAGCTCGGATGGCACGGCGCGCTCGTCTGGCCGCAGGTCGAGCGTGTAAAGCGTGGCGGAGGCATCGGCCTTGTCGAACGTCGCCACCCGCTGCGCGATGCGGTCCATCTCCGCGCGCACGAGGTCGACCTCGTCGCGTGGCCGGCTGCTGAGCGTGTAGGCGAACACGAGCCAGGCCCTGGTCCCCATGACGGTCTCGAGGGGGCGGTGCGGCGCGGGTGGCGCGCTGCAGTCGACGTCGGGAAGCCACATGGTCCGCACGTCGGCGCGCAGCCCGACGATCGGTCCGTAGAAGTGGGCTGGCACCGCGGCGAGGTCGTGGACTATGACGACGTCGCCCGGTTCGAGATTGGCAGCCACGTGCTCGAACACCGGCCTGCTCTCGACCAGCTCTGGCGGTGTCCGCGCGACCCTGGCCGCGTTCGGCCACCACGGGCCGGTCACGACGACGAGCCCGACGACACCGAGGCTGGCGAGACGGCCGCTGCTGATCGCGCTCCCCGCGAGGACCAGCACCGCGGGGACCACGAACAGCACGAGCCGCCCGCGGAACGGGTAGGCATGCGCGAGCGCAGCCGCGACGGCGACCGCAAATGGCGCGACCACGATCGCCAGCTTCGCCACGCCGTCCGCACCGTGGGCAACGCGGTAGCCGCCCGCCACCACCAGCACGGTGACGAGTCCGCCGGCGAAGAAGCGCCCCGGGTCGTCCAGGAAGCCCTCCCCCGCACGCCACATCCACGTGGCCCAGCCGTCGAGCGACGCCGGTCGTGGTGGGAAGCCGGCCTGCCAGTAGACCGACAGCACGTCGCTGCTGCGAAGGTCCCGCAACGAGACGACGTACGCGCCGGCGATGCTCAGACCCCACACCACGCCGATCAGCCCGAGCATGCGGACCGCCCGCCAGTCGCGACGCTGCAGCGCGGTCACGAGCAGCACCGGTCCGATGCCCGCGAGTGCCAAGGCCGCCGGGTGCGACATCCAGACGCCGATCGCACCGGCAACGGCGAGGGGCGCCAGTGCGCGCCGCCGCTCGAGGCTCGCCACCGCCAGCAGCATGGTGAGGGTCACGAGCGTGGCATCCACCGCGTACTGCTTCACCTCGGTCGAGTACCGCACCATCGCAGGAGACAGCGCGACGAGCACAGTCGCCGCCGCGCCGGCGATCGGTGAGCTCACCCGACGGCCGAGCGCGTACACGATAGGGAGCAGCGTGACGCCGGCGACGAGCGGCAGCACGCGCAGCGCGTACTCGTTGTTGCCGCCCACCAGGACCGCGGCCCGCTCGAGCCAGAGGAACAACACCGGCGCGCCCTGGTCCCCGCTGAGCGGATCGAGCAGCCCGCCGAAGCCTCGGTCGACGATGTTGTTGGCGAGCAGCGCCTCGTCGAGCCACAGGCTGCGCCGCGACAGGTACTGCTCGAACCGCAGCGCGCCGCCGGCGATGATCGCCACCGCGGCCAGCCTCGACGGCCAGCCGTGGCGCTCCATCAGGTCAGCATCGCAGCCTCGCGCCTTCCGAGTCCGACCCAAGCGCCCCACACCCCAGCGGCGACAGCGAGCGCCACGCTGATCCACCGCGTGGTACGCGGTGAACCCGACGGCGATCACGAGCCCCGTCCATCCCGTCAGCCGCCCGGCCGATGACCTGTCTGTGCGCGCCGCGTAGACCGCGACGAGCGCGGCAATGAGCAGAGAGCAAGTCCACCGACCAGTCCGACGTAGCCCTCCGCCTCGGTCTCCGCGGGCGTGAACCCTCAGATTGGGGATGCGAAGGTGTCTCACGCTTCACGGACACAGAGGGGGGGTGGGCCTCCCTGCCGAGCACGCCGCCCGGGTTGTGCTGTCGGGCGATACGACCGGAACGCCTATTTGTATGTACTCTATGCATTCTAGATCGCTGGGCTGGACACACCACTGGGGGGCTGTTCCATGCACGTTCGAGGCCGCACTCGCGCTCTCGCGGGATTCGTCGCAGTCGCCGTCACGTTGTCGCTCGGCCTGCCCTCGCCCGGCCGCGCCGAGGCGACAGGACAGCCGGAGCGCGTCACGGGCGATGTCGCGCTCGTGGCCGAGGCCGCGGAGCTCGACGCGCTCATCGACGACCACCTCTGGTATGGCCAGATCGCCGGTACTGCGTTCGCCACCGCGGAGCAGAGGCCGGGTGACGTGGTGGGCATCTTCGGCACCGGTGACTCAGGGATCTGGACGGGCCACTACCTCGCCAGCCAGGCCCATCGCTACGCGGTCGCGAAGGCCTCGGGCGATGTCACCGAGCTGGCGAAGGCTCGCGCCCGTGTCGACGCGGTCACCACGGCGTTGCACCGCAACATCTGGATCTCGAAGAGCTGGAACCCGGCCCAGACCTGCAGCACATCCACCCTGCCGACGCTCGGCCACGGATCCTGCGGGGTCACCACCGGCGAGCCCGGCGCTCTGTTCCGCAACTGCTTCCCCGAGGGGTTCCCGTTCCAACAGCAGGACCCGGCGACCCGCCACCGAATGATCTTCGGCCCGATCCCGTGGGACGACGGCCAGAACTGGTTCTGCGAGGACGGCACGAGCCGCGACCAGTACGCGGGCGTCGTGTTCGGCCTGCTCGCCACCCTCGAGCTCGTCGGACCCGAGGATCCCGTGCTCGCGCGCCAGATCGCGGGCGACCTCATGATCATGACCGACTACCTCGTCCGGCATGGCTGGTCGGTCGTGCGCCCGCACACCACCGTCGAGACGGAGGGCAGCGAGAACTTCGTGTTCCCGCTGTTCGTCAACGTGCCCTCGGCCCGGCTGCACATGGCCGTGGCCGCCCGCTACGCCGCGCAAGTCGCCGGCACGGCAGCCGAGCAGGCTCAGTTCGACGCCATCTGGGCCGAGGAGTGGGCGGGCCAGTCGACCGGGCAGACCGTCGAAAACCTGCTCGCGGTCCAGTCACCCCACAACAGCTACTACGTCTTCAACCTCGCCCACGTCACCCAGTACGACATCGCCCGCTTCGCGCCGGACCCGAGCGAGGTGGAAGCCGAGAAGGCCTACTTCGCCGTCATCGACGAGACGACCCGCGATGACCTCAACGCCCACTTCGAGACGCTCACCTGGACGATGACCGGCGAGTCGTGGCGCCATGACCTCGCGACGCAGCACCTCCGCGAGTGGGTGACCTACCGAGACAACGGCGACGACGGCATCGTCCGCTCCACGCCCGAGCGCTGCGCGCCGGCCGGCACCGCGCCCACGGGCGACCAGATCAGCTGCGTGCCCAAGAACGAAGCGCGCTGGTACCTCGACACCACGAGCGGACCGGTCGGGGTCACCCAGCCGAGCTACGACGTCGAGGACTACCAGAAGACCGTCGACGGCGAGCCCGTCGAGGTGCGCTCCGAGGTGCCGCTGCCCGTCGCCGAGCGCGTCAAACAGCACGACTTCCTCTGGCAGCGCAGCCCGTACGAGCTGCGCACATCACAGCCGCCTTCGCCCAACAACCGTGAGCCCGGCGTCGACTTCCTCCTCCCCTACTGGATGCTGCGCTACCACGAGCAGGTAGACCCTCCCGCGGTCGCCCCGCTGCCCGACTGGGCCGGTCCCCACACCGAAGCCACCCCGCCTGGTTGGACGGGGCCGAGCGAGGCGCCCGCGCCGCGTCCGGCACCGGGCACGGGCGGTGGCCTCGAGCACCTCGTGGGCGCGCTGCACGAGCACAGCGGCTACTCCGACGGCTGGGTCGGCACCCGACCCGAGGACTACTTCCGGTCGGCCCAGAGCTACGGGCTCGACTTCCTCGGCTCGGGCGAGCACTCCGACACCGCCGACGTCCCGCTCACGGTGAACGACGGCTGCCTCGACCCGGCGCTGACCATCGAGTGCGCGCCCGGCGACGACGACCAGCCCACCGACTCTGCCCAGAAGTGGGACGCCACCCTCACCCAGGCGCGCAACGTAAGCGACGCCGGGTTCACGGCCTTCCGCGGGTTCGAGTGGACGAGCGACCGGTTCGGCCACATCAACGTGTACTTCTCGGAGAACGACACCAACGCCAAGGCTGACGGCGGCTACCTGGCGATGAACACGTTCTACGAGTGGTTCGGCCGCCGCCCCGAGCTGGGCGGTGGAGCCGACGGCATCGCCACGTTCAACCATCCGGGTGCGAAGCAGCTCGTCGATCAGGACCCGACGCAGAACTGGAACGACTTCACCTACGAGGCGGCAGCCGACGACCGGATGGTCGGCGTCGAGGTCTTCAACGATGACGAGGACTTCGGCAGTCGCGGTCCCGCGGAAGGTTGGTACGCGCACGCCCTCGACAAGGGATGGCACCTGGGTGCCGTCGGCGCCGAAGACCTCGGTCACCGCCAGGACGACGCCGAGGGCGCCGATGCCGACAACTGGGGTGGGCCGGTGTGGCCCAAGACGGTGATCATCGCCCCCGACCGTTCGCCCGCGTCGCTGCGCGCCGCCATGCTCGCCCGGCGCTTCTATGCCGTGCGAACCAACGACGGTCTCCGGCTCGACTTCACCGTCGACGGCGCCCCCATGGGCTCACGCCTGACGCGGTCGCCGGGCTCCGCGCTGCTGTTCGAGGCCAGCGTCAACCAGCCGAACCTGACCCTCGAGCTGGTCACCTCCGGCAACCGCGTCGTGGCGTCGTCGAGCAGCACCGACCTCGCCCTCGGCTGGCCCGCGTCCGCCGAGGAGCCCTGGTACTTCCTGCGTGTCCGGCGCGCCGACGGCGAGCCCGTGGCCTACTCGAGCCCGGTGTGGGTGGCCGCCACCGGCGGCGTCGGCGTGGCTGGTGAGTGGCTCGCCGGCGACCTCCACGTGCACACGTGCTACTCGCACGACGCGTACTGCGGCCCCGACGACGAGAACTCGCCCGCCGCCGACGTGGAGAACGGGGACTACAACTTCTACACGCTGTCCGGCGATGTCGACGAGCGCTTCACCGAAGCCGCGGTGCGAGGGCTCGACTACCTGGCCGTCACCGACCACAGCGATGTTCGGTCGGTCACCGACCCGGGTTTCGGCGCGCACGGCGTGCTGCCCATTCCGGGCTATGAGAACTCGCTGTCGGGTCACGCGCAGATGCTCGGTGCCCGCACGCTCTACCCGCACGGCGACGGTGCCGCCGCCATCTCATCCTTGGCCGCCGCGCTGCGGGCCGACGGCGGCGTCTTCCAGATCAACCACCCAGCCGACGGGGTGACCGAGCCGCTCGCGTCCTGCTCCGCCGAGGAGCTCTCGCGGCTCGACTGGGGCTACGGCACCCAGGTCGTGCCTGACACGATCGAGGTGTGGAACATCGGCCACCAGCTCCAGCCGCCTGCGCCTGCCGGCAACAGCAACGACGATAGCGAGCGGTTCTGGGAGTGCTTCCTCGATGCCGGCTACCACGTCGGCGCTACAGGCGGCAGTGACACCCACTGGCTCTCGACCAACGCGGTCCAGGGCGTCGGCAACCCGACCACGTGGGTCTTCGCGAACGACCGGTCGGAGGCGGGTGTGCTCCGCGCACTGCGAGAGGGCCGCACATCGGTGTCGATGCTGCCGCCGCTCGAGGGCGGCGCGCCACTGCTCCTCGAGGGCGATGCCGACGGCAACGGCGTGTACGAGGCGATGGTCGGCGACTCGGTGCCCCCGGGCACACCGATGCGGGTGCGGTCGGCCAGCGCATCAGCGGTCGGGCTCGTGCAGGTGCGAGCGAACGGCGAGACCATCGTCGATGGCACGCCGCTGGCACCGGGTGCAGCGGTCACCTTCGACGCACCCGACGCCGAGGGCTGGGTCCGCGCCTCGCTTCAGGTGCTCACGGCGCCGGCCGAGCTCGACCCGGCCTGCGACCTGTTCACCGGCACGCCGGTGGCGACGAGCTACTGCCGCAACCAGCTCGTGGTCGCGGGCCTCACCTCGCCCGTCTACGTCGAGCGCGTGCCCTCGTCGCTGGTGCTCGACGTCGAACCGGTCGTGCATGCCACCGACTCCACCGAGCTCTGCGCACTCCTCACCTCGCCGGAGGGTCCCCTCGCCGGTCGCGAGGTACGGCTCTCGCTCGGATCGCTGTCGGTGATCGCACAGACCGGCGCCGGTGGCGCGGCGTGCGCGACGGTGGCGGTCGACCTCGACCCGGGTCCGGCGATCGCCACGGCGTCGTTCGCCGGCGATCAGCGCTACTCGCCGTCGTCAGCCAACGCGCCGGTCACCGTCGTGCCCGAACCGACCGCGCTGACCTACACCGGACCGACGCACGCGAGCGGCACGGTTGTGGTCGTCGGGGCACGGCTCACGGAGCGCGACGGCGTGCCCCTCGCCGGCCGCACCGTTACCTTCACCATCCCAGGCAAGTCATCCGTGTCGCTCGTCACCGACGCCACCGGCATCGCAGCCGGCGTGCTCACCGTGATCTCGCACGGCAAGCAGGCGACGGTGGTCGTCACCTACGCGGGCGAGTCGCGACGCGCACCGACGACGGTCTCGGCCACCATCACCTGGGGCACCTGACCACTGAGGTCGACCGCGCTGACCCGGGCGCGGCACCCCTACGCGACGAGCGCGGCGATCTCGGCCGCCGTCGGCATCGACACGGCCGCGCCATCGCGCTGCACGGCGAGCGAGGCTGCCGCGTTCGCCACACGGGCTGCGTCCACCAGCGAGCTACCCGCCGCCAGCCCCGCGGCAACGACGCCGACGAAGCAGTCACCCGCGCCAGTGGTGTCGATGACCTCGACGCGCCGACCCTCGATGGTGACCTCGCCGGCACCGTCAGCTACGAGCGCGCCGGCGGCCCCGAGCGTAGCGACGACGCGACCGTGGGGACCGAGCCGCGAGAGCAGCGTCGCCATGCCGCCGAGCGCCTCGAGCTCGGTCTCGTTGACCACGGCGATGTCGACCATCGCCAGCAGCTCGTCGGGCAGCGGCCGGGCGGGGGCCGCATTGAGCACCGCAAGGCCGCCCGCGGCCCGCGCCGCGCGCATCGCGGCCGACACGACCCCGTGCGGCACTTCGAGCTGGGCGACGACCACATCGCCGGGCCCCACCAGGAGTGCGGCCGCGGCGGCGGGGTCGACTCGGTGGTTGGCGCCGGCGGCCACCACGATGGCGTTCTCACCGTTGGCGTCGACGGCGACCAGCGCGGTGCCCGTGGGTGCGTCGACCACAGCGACGCCCACGACATCGACACCGGCGGCCACGAGCACGCCGACCAGGTCCTCGCCGTCGAGATCGCGGCCGACCGCGCCGACGAAGGACACCGACGCGCCCGCCCGCGCCGCCGCCACCGCCTGGTTCAGTCCCTTTCCTCCGGGGAGGCGCACCAGGCTCGACGCGGCGACGGTCTCGCCGGGCCGGGCATGGCGGTCGACGCGCACGACCACGTCACGGTTGATCGACCCGACGACGTGCACCCTGTGGGGAGGTCGACCCGGCATATGCAGAGGCCCCAACTCAGAGGATGGTCGGGGCAACCTCGATGCGGTCCTGGGGCCACTCGCGGGCGGTGGCGAACGCCGCCCGAGCGGCGCTGAGGGCCAGTGGTCGCAGCACCCGCCGACAGGCGATCAGTCGCCAGCTGACGGTGGCCAGGAAGAACGGTTCGGCGAAGGGGCCGCTGCTCGGATCGAGGAGCGACGCATCGAACGGCAGCGCGCCGTCCGACGACTCCTCGTCGTCTCTGTCCGCCACGAGGTCAAACAGTACCGCCCGCCGATCCGTGGCTGGGCCGGTTCGACGACCTGCGCAGGATCACCGAGCAGACGCTCGCGTTGCTCGACTGAGCGTGCGGTCTGAGGTTCGGGGCATACGAGTGCCGAATCGACCCTCAAATGCCCCCAC
This sequence comes from uncultured Acidimicrobiaceae bacterium, assembly GCA_964428815.1. GTDB lineage: Bacteria > Actinomycetota > Acidimicrobiia > Acidimicrobiales > CAYSAC01 > CAYSAC01. The sequence goes on from CAYSAC010000064.1 coordinate 9,572, forward strand.
CCTCCCGCCCTCGCCCGCAAGGTGGACGGCTGACGACACCCGCTCAGCCGAGCTTCGGGAGCGCCTTCTTGAGCTGGCGCATGGCCTGGGTGATGCGCTGCTCGTTCTCGATGAGCGCGAAGCGCACGTGGCCGTCGCCGCCAGGCCCGAAGCCGACCCCTGGCGACGTGGCGACGTGGGCCTCGCGCACGAGGAAGCTGGCGAACTCGACCGACCCCAGATCGCGGTACGGCTCGGGGATGGGCGCCCACGCGAACATCGAGCCCTTGGGCCGCGGGATGTGCCAGCCGATGCGGTCGAGGCCCTCGCAGAGGGTGTCACGCCGGCTCTGGTAGATCTCCAGCACCTCCTTCGGGAAGGACTGGGCCTCGTTGAGGGTGACCGTCGCCGCGATCTGGATCGGCTGGAAGGTGCCGTAGTCGAGGTACGACTTGAGCTTGGCCAGCGCCTGCACGACCTCCGCGTTGCCGACGAGGAAGGCCATGCGCCATCCGGCCATCGAGAACGACTTCGTCATCGAGTACAGCTCGACCGCGCACTCCTTGGCGCCCTCGGCCTGGAGGATCGACGGCGGCTCGAAACCGTCGAAGCCGAGCTCGGCGTAGGCGTTGTCGTGCACGACAACGATCTCCTTGTCGCGAGCGAAGTCAACGAGGTGCTGGAAGAAGTCGAGGTCGACGCATGCCGTCGTCGGGTTGTGCGGGAACGACACGACGATGACGCGGGGCTTGGGCCAGGAGTACTCGTAGGCCTCCTTCACCCGTTCGAGGAAATCGCCGTCCGTGCTCATCGGGATCTCGCGCACGTCGGCGCCGGCGAACAGCGGCCCCCAGATGTGGATCGGGTACGACGGCGACGGCACGAGCGCAGCGTCACCGGGCTGGAGCAGGACCCACATCAGGTGCGAGTAGCCCTCCTTGGCGCCGATGGTGGCGATCACCTCGGTGTCGGGATCGAGGGTCACGCCGAACCGGCGCAGGTACAGGTCGGCCACCGCCTGGCGCAGCTTGGGGATGCCGCGACTGGCCGAGTACCGGTGGTTGCGGGAGTTGTGGGCGGCCTCCGCCAGCTTCTCCACCGCGATACCGGGCGACGGGATGTCGGGGTTGCCGAAGCCGAGGTCGATCACGTCGACCCCAGCGCGCCGTGCCTCCACCTTCAGCCCGTCGATGATCGTGAACACGTACGGCGGGAGGGAGGTGATCCGGCGGAACTCCATCGCACGAGGCTAGTGCCGTGCCCTCGCGAGACCGGAACCGATTGGTGCGCTTGTACCCTCGTCGGGATGAGGCGGTCGCTGCTGTTGGTCGCAGCGCTGGCGATCGCCGGGTGCTCGACCGTCGCCAGCGGCGAGGACTCCCCCACCGTCGCCGCGCCGGACCACCTGTCGATCTCCTCGACGACTGCCACCCCAACGACGACGACGGTGCCGCCCACGACGACGACAACCCTGCCACCGGCACCGCCGCCACGGCGCGTCACCGAGCAGGCATGGACCCCATTCGCCACGGTGGGCGGGGTCATGCTCCACCATCCCTCGGCCCGCATCGAGCACGTCGGCTTCCACCAGTCCAACCACGACGGCGCGCAGCAGCTCGACCCGATGCCGACCGCGGTGTTCCCGCTCACGCTCGAGACGCGCGACCGCGAGACCGGCTCGCGCACGGCCGTCGATGTGGTAGCCGACCCGATGATCGAGCTGCGTTCGCCGGTGACCGGCACCGTGAAGCGTGCCGGCCAGTACATCCTCTACTGCGAGCACCGCGACAACTTCGTGGTCATCGAACCCGACAGTCACCCGGGCTGGGAGGTCAAGATGCTCCACTTCGAAGGGCTGCGCGTCGCGAAGGGCGAGCGGGTCGTCGCCGGCGAGACCGTGATCGGCAGGAACCCCAGGCAGCTGCCGTTCGAGTCGCAGGTCGACGAGGCCCGTAGCGCCGACCCCGCGTGGCCCCACGTCCACATCGAGGTCGTCGACCCGACGATCAAGGACCGGCCGTCCCCCGACGGCGGCTGCAGCTAGCGCTACAAGCGGACGCGCCAGCCGGCGAGGCGCATCACGATCCACACGGCGGTCCAGCCGCCGAGCAGCAACGCCAGGTAGCCGCCATGGCCGTGCGTGGCGAGGAGGTCCTCGCCCAACGACACCTCGCCTGATCGCGTCACCGACAGCGCGTGATCGATGAAGAACAGCGTCACCCACGCGAGCAGCGCGTTCTGTCCGACCGCGACCACTGGCCACGCGACCGCGTCGGCGACGGACCGGGCGCTGCGACCGCGCGGAGCGTCGAGCACCAGCACGAGGGCGGCGAGCACCAGCAACCCGACACCGGCGTTGAGGACGATGTAGGCCGGGCTCCAGATGCGCTTGCCGACGGGCATGAACGCGCGCATCACCGGCCACGTGAGCAGCGCACCCACCCCGACCGCCGCAAGCGCACCGGCCTGGTGCGCGATCGGTCGGTCCCGAAGCTCGAGCAGCAAGGCGATGGCACCGAAGCCGACGAGGAACGTGGCCGTCGCGCCGAGCGTGGACGCCACGCCCTCCGGGTCGTGACCGAAGGTCGCCTGACGGTAGACGTGCGCGTCACCGAAGAGGCGCGTGTCGACCCTGAGTAACGTGCCGCAGCCCTGCTCCGTCGGGATCTCCTCAGGGCAGTCGCGGGCCTCGTACCGCAGCGCCGCTCCCCACAGCAGCGTCAGGCCGAGTGCCGCGAGCAGGACCGCCCACCACCGCCGGCGCAGCGCCGCGGTGACGATCGCTCCGGCGAGACCGACGAGCGCGATGCGCTGGAGCACGCCGGCGATCCGCAGCGATGCGAGATCGAGTCCGGCACCGAGCACGGCGTTGACGAGCAAACCGATCACGATGAGCGACACGAACCGGCGGACGAGCCGCGGCCACGGGTAGCGCCGCTGGGTCTGCAGGGCGAGCCCCGCGCCGGCGATGAGGAGGAACGTGGGGAAGAAGGCGTCCGACGGACGCAGGCCCCACCAGGCGACGTGGCCCCGCCATCCGGTCCACGGGGTGAAGATGAGCACCGCCAGCCCCACCATGAGGAGCCCGCGGAAGACGTCGATCGCGAGCACGCGCTCCGAAGGCGTCACAACGTCCACGGCGAACAGTCTGCTGCGTGGGCGAAGATGCGTCGGTGAACGAGATCGACGTCTTCATCGAGATCCCGCGCGGCAGCCGCAACAAGTACGAGTACGACCACGACCAGCACGTGATCCGCCTCGACCGGCGGCTGTTCACGGCGATGGTCTATCCGGCCGACTACGGCTTCATCCCGGACACGCTGTCCGAGGACGGCGACCCGCTCGACGCGCTCGTGCTGCTGGATGATCCGACGTTCCCGGGGTGCTGGGTGTCGGCTCGACCCATCGGTGTCTTCTGGATGGAGGACGACAAGGGACCGGACGCCAAGATCCTGTGCGTCCCAGCGGGCGATCCGCGCTGGGAGAGCGTCACGGACATGGAGCACCTCCCCGAGTTCCTCGCGGGTGAGATCGAGCACTTCTTCGACGCGTACAAGATGCTCGAGCCGGACAAGCACTCGACCACCCGAGGCTGGGAGGGCGCGGCCGCGGCGATGAACGAGATCGAGGCCTGCCGCGTCCGCGCCGCATCACAGCCGGAGTAGAACTTTCGCGCTTGCCGGAAAGAGGTTCAAGCCAATAGCGCAGCCCCGATCGCTCCGGCCCGTTCGCCGAGCTCTGCCGCGACGATCGGCGTCTCGGGCCGGTGCGCGCTGGCGAGCACCAGCGAAGCGAAGGCGGACCGGGTCGGCGGCAGCAGCAGGTCGGCGCCGCCGACCACCCCGCCCCCGAGGACGAGCACGGCAGGGTCGAGCACGTTGGCGAGGTTCGCGAGCCCGACCGCGACCCACCACGCGTAGGCGTCGATGACCTCGAGCGCGCCCGGGTCGTCTTCGCGCGCGGCGGCGACGACATGCTCGCCCCGCACCGCCTCGTGATCCCCGCCGGCGAGCTCGCGCACCCGGGGTGACCGGCCCGCGAGCG
>CAYSAC010000065.1:0-13562 GCA_964428815.1 uncultured Acidimicrobiaceae bacterium
CTGGTGAGCTAAGGCGCTGGTGAGCTAAGGCGCTGTCAGGCGTCGGAGGGGTCCGCGTCGAGCGCGGCCTGGATCTTGGCCAGCAGCTCGGGCGGTGCGGTGTCGCGGCACTTCTGCTGCACGACGGTGCGCAGCTCCGCGTAGAAGTCGTAGGTCTCGCCGCACGGCGGACAGTCGTCGAGGTGCTGGCTGATGTGTGCGCGCTTCTCGTCGTCTAGCTCACCTGACAGCAGGTCGTACACCTGGTGCAGAGCGTCGTCGCAATCTCGTCCGGCCATGTCGCTTCCGATGCTTCAGGTGGCTGGGGCTCGTTCCGTGAGCCCCCTGTCCACTGCGAAGTCGTACAACCGCTTCTCCAGACCTTTTCTTCCTCGGTGGAGACGGGACATCACCGTACCGATCGGGATGTCGAGGATGTCGGCGATCTCCTTGTAGGAGAAGCCCTCGACGTCGGCAAGGAGGACGGCGATGCGGAACTGCTCGGGGAGGTCCTCGATCGCGTCCTTGATCTCGCCCTCGGTGAAGTGGTCCATGAGGACGTCCTCGGCGCTGCGTCCGGCTTGCGCGGCCTCGAGACCACCGAGCCTGCGGTAGAGGTAGAGGTCCTCGACCTCCTCGAGGTCGGTCTCGTCGGGGCGTCGCTTCTTGGCGCGGTAGATGTTGATGTAGGTGTTCGTGAGGATCCGGTAGAGCCAGGCTTTGAGGTTGGTGCCCTGCTCGAACCCGCCGAACCCGCGGTAGGCCTTGAGGTAGGTCTCTTGGACGAGGTCCTCTGCGTCGGCCGGGTTGCGCGTCATGCGGAGCGCGGCCGTGTACAGCGAGCTCATGTGCTCCATCGCCTGCTCGGCGAACGTCGCCTGATCGGCCATTGCGGTCGACCCTATCCGGTGGCCCCAACCGCACCCGCAGCAGGTTTGTAGGTTCGCGACATGACCGAGCCCCGGATCCGACAGGCCGTGCGCGCGCTCGTGCTCGACCCCGAGGATCGGGTGCTGTTGGCGAGGTTCGAGCCGCCGATCGGAACCGTGTGGATCCTCCCGGGCGGCGGCGTGGAGGACGGCGAGTCCCACGAGCAAGCGCTCCACCGCGAGCTCGCCGAGGAGGTCGGGTTGGTCGGCGCGCAGATCGGCCCGTGCATCTGGCGGCGTCGCCGGCTCCTGCCGTTCCTCGACGGATCGTGGGATGGCCAGGTCGATCGCGTGCACCTCGTGCGCACCGATGCCTTCGAGCCCGCACCACACCTGTCCACCGCGCAGCTCGCGGCCGAAGGCGTCGCCGAGGTCCGCTGGTGGACCGTCGTGGAGGTCGCCGCAAGCCGGGCGCTCTTCGCCCCGCGCTCGCTCGCGCGGCTGCTGACGGATCTGCTGCGCGACGGCATGCCGGCCAAGACGGTCGAGCTGGACGACTAGCGCTAGAGGTTGAACTCCTCCTTGACGCCCTCGACGAAGCGGTGGAACGCGATGTGGTCCGACTCGATGGACTGCCGCTCGCCGTCCTTCTCCACGGTGACGACGTCCTTCTCGCGCGACACCTTCACGTCGACCGGCACCCACCCCTGCTCGTAGATGAGGGCGCGCAGCTGCTCGAGCGCCGGGTCATCGCCCCAACCTGCCATGTGTCAGCCTCCGCGGGTCTACAACCGATCGGCCGAGGGTAGTTTGCTCGCCATGAGCGACTTCCTCACCGACATCAAGACCCTCCGCCAGCGCGCTCGGGCGACCATCGAGGAGGGGCCGATCACCTCCGCCTACGGCGCTGACCGCGAGAAGGTGATCTCGGTGCTGAACGAGGCGCTCGCCACCGAGCTGGTCTGCGTCCTCCGTTACAAGCGCCACTACTACATGGCCGAGGGCCTGAACGCTGGAGCGGTCGCGGCCGAGTTCCTCCAGCACGCCAACGAGGAGATGGGTCACGCCGACCAGATCGCGCTGCGGATCACCCAGCTGCGAGGCGAGCCGAACTTCAACCCCGAGGGCCTCACGACGCGCAGCCACGCGGAGTACAAGGAGGGCGAGAACCTCCTCGACATGATCAAGGAGGACCTCGTCGCCGAGCGCATCGCGATCGAGTCCTACTCGGAGATAGCGCGCTGGCTGGGCGACGACGACATCACGACCCGCCGGCTGATGGAGGAGATCCTCGCGGTCGAGGAGGAGCACGCCGACGACCTCCTCGGCCTCCTCGCCGAGGTCGAGAAGCAGACCCGTTAACGAGCCCTGCGGGCGGGACGGGGGCGCCGCTCGGCGGGCTTTGACCGGGCCTTCGGGTTGCGGCGCAGCGTATGGAACGCCAGCTTCTGCGACAGGTCGTCGGGTTCGAACGGCTTGGTCATGTAGAGGTCGGCGCCCAGCTTCGAGCCGCGGTACATGTCGGCGGGTTGGGTCTTGGCGGTGAGCAGCACTATCGCCGCCTCTCGCCCGTGCGCCGTCTGCCGCAGCTCGCTCAGCACGGCGAAGCCGTCCTTGCCCGGCATCATCACGTCGAGGACGATCCCGTTGGGCCGGTACTCTTCGGCGACGGTGAGCGCCTCGTCGCCGTCGCCCGCGGTGCGCACGTCCCAGCCGTCGAACTCGAGGACGAGGCGAACGAGGTTCTGCACCGATGGGTCGTCGTCGACCACCAGCGCCTTGAGGCCACGGCCAGGGCTGTCGCTCACCGGCGGCAACTCTAGTTCTAGGTGAGGCGATGGCAGGGCCGGGCCAAGCCGCTAGGTTTCGCGTGCACGGGGGTGGCGGTGATCGACGCTAAGAGCGACAGCGTAGAAGCCACAGCGCGTCTGCTGTGGACGGCCTGCCGGCCGTCGCCGGACCCTGCAGCGGTCCGAGGCGCGGTGGACTCGGGAGCGGACGGCGAGCACGCCGGTCGGGTCGCGTTCGACCAGCGGACCGGCCCCCTACTGTGGCGTGCCCTCGACGCCGCTGACCGGCTCGACTCGCTGGGCACCGCTGGCGAAGTGCTCCGCGCCGACTTCGACATGCGGCGCATGCAAGCCGAGCTGCTTCTCCCCTTCGCAGTCGCGGCCGCCGTCGAGCCGCTCACCGCGGCAGGCCTTGAACCGGTCATCTTCAAAGGGCCCGCGGTCGCGCAGCGCTACCCGTCGCCCGGCCTGCGCCCGATGGACGACCTCGATGTGCTCCTCCCCGCGCGCCAACACGAGGCTGCGCTCGCGGTACTCCTCGCCGCCGGCTGGACGCGCTTCGAACGCGAGGGCCACCACCACGACACCGTCTTGTTCCACCCGAGGGTCCCTCACCTCGCGCTCGAGCTGCACCGTGGGCTCGACTCGTGGCGAGACCAGTCCAACCAGCTCAGCTACAGCGAGCTCTGGGACCGGCGCCAACCGATCGACTGCATGGGCACCCAAGCCTTCGGCGTGGCACCGGAGGACGAGCTGGTCGCGCTCGCGGGACACGCAGGCAAGCCGTTCCACCAGTTCCAGCGACTCATCTGGTCCGTCGACTTCGCGGTGCTCATCGAGGCGGCGAGCACCGGGCTGGACTGGGACCGGGTTGCCAGCCTCGCCGAGCGCTCCAGCTGCAACACGGTGCTCGCGATCGCGCTGCGTCACGCCGAGCGGCTGGGAGCCGACGTCCCCATCGAGCTACTTGCCCTGCCGGAGAGCCGCTACCGCCGAGCCGCTCTCTCGGTGTTGCTCGAGGAGCGCTGGCCGCTCACCGAGGCGAGCATGGGCGAAGCCCACCGGCTGCGCTACGCGTTGTGCGACGACAGGGCGCGCCGCGTACAGCTGTTTGTCGGTGAGGTGACCCGCATGGGCATGTGGCGGGCGCCGCAGCAGCTCGTGCTCGTCCTCGCGCTCGGCGTGCGGCGTTGGCGCCGCTGGCGCAAGGCCGACCTTCCCGTCATCGCCGATCGCGACCGCGCGATGCATCCCTAACATCGAGCCGTCGTGGACCAACAGGATCGGCTCGCTCCAGCGGGCAAGGCGCGGCTCGCCGCCGAGGTGTCGTGGACCTACCTGCACGTCCGTCGGGTCACCCGTGGCGTCGATCTCCCGACCTCGCTCGCTCGCCTTCGGGCACCGCTCGACGGTCCCGCACGGCAACCGATCGAGCTCACAGCGGGCCTGCGGCTAGGTCGAGCGGTGGCGAGGACGCTCCGCGCGCTGCCCGCTGACTCACGGTGCCTCATGCAGTCGCTCGTGCTGACCGGCATGCTCGCCAGGCGGGGGACGCCATCGACGCTGGTGATCGGGGTCAAGCCGGGCACCAGCTTCGCCGCCCACGCCTGGGTGGAGGCCGGCGGTCAGCCCCTGCTCCCCCCGCTGGCGGAGGACTTCTCACGCTTCGTCGATCTCTGACCGGCCAACGTCCACGCCGCGAGAGGTCTGGCTGGCGGGCGCGTCGAAAACCATCCCGAGGTCGGCAGTCCCAGAGGGTCCGGAGGGCGCAGTGGCAAAGAGCGAGGACGAGACGCCCCCTCGCGGCCCGCTCCTCGGACGCCGTGACGCCCTGGTAGGAGGAGCGGCCGTCAGCGTCCTCGCCGCGGGGACGGCTGCGGCCTTACTGAAGGGCGGCGCTCCCGCCGGCACCGACCACGCAGTAGACGAGCGGCACCTCGGGGGCACGAGCTCGACGACGGTGGGTGAGGTACCCGCCGGCGGAACCTCGGCGCCGGCTCAGCAGGGCGCATCGATCAGCGCCACCGCGCCCGGCGCCTCGTCCAGCACCCGACCGCTGACAGAGGCCGAGCGGACGCTGCACGTCGCGCGCCGGTTCAGCCTCGGCCCGACACCGGCCCTGCTCGCCGAGGTCGGGTCGGCGGGTCCAGCGGCGTGGCTCGACCGCCAGCTCTCGCCGGGGAGCATCGCCGACGCCGAGGCCGACGCCGCGATCGGTGGTCTCGACCTGCTCGGTCGGTCCGCGTCGGAGATCGAGGAGGCCGAGGCGAACCGCGGCCTGCTGAAGGGCAAGCCGACGCCGTACCGCGGGCTCGCGCAGCTCCGCCACGCAGCCATCCTCCGCGCCGTGCTCTCCCGCCGGCAGCTGCTGGAGGTGATGGTCGACACGTGGTCAGACCACCTCGCCATCGTCGTGGCCAGCGTCGAGGGGTCGCACGAACGCGTGGTCCACGATCGCGAGGTCCTGCGCCGCCACGCGCTCGGCACCTTCCGCGACCTGCTGCACGCCACCGCGCACAGCCCCGCGATGCTCCGGTCGCTCGACAACCACTTCAACACCGCAGCCGGGCCCAACGAGAACTACGCGAGGGAACTGCTCGAGATCCACACCATCGGGGCCGCCACCTACACCGAGGCCGACGTCAAGAACGCGGCCCAGGTCTTCAGCGGGTGGACCTTCGACCGCTCCCACCGCTTCTGGTTCGACCAGGCGGTGCACCGAGCCGGTCCGGTCGAGGTCGCCGGCTGGCGGTCGGAGGGGCAAGGGGGGGTCGGCGACGGCGAGGCCCTGCTCGACCACCTCGCTGCGCACCCCGCGACGGCGAGGAACGTCGCACTGCGGCTCTGCCACCGGTTCGTCGCCGACGACCCGCCCACGGCGCTCGTTGACGCGGTGGCGAGCACCTACCTGAACGGCGGCACGTCCATCCCGGCGATGATCCGCACGATTGTGGCGCACGACGCGTTCTGGGCGTCCTACGGGCTCAAGGCGCGCCGCGGCTTCGAGCTGGCGGCAACGACGCTCCGCGCCTGCGGTGCCCGCATCGACACCAGCGAGACGAGCAAGGCCGCCCAGGAGATCGACTGGTGGCTGCTTCGCCTGGGGCAGCGCCCGTACGAGCCGCCGTCGCCAGCCGGCTTCCCCGACAACGCGGATGCGTGGCTGACCGAGGGCTTCGTGCTGTCGCGCTGGAACACCGTGCGCCACCTCCTGCTCGTCGGCGTCCCTGGCATCGAAGTCGACCTCGACGGCATCTTCGGCCCGGTCGCAGACCGGCCCGCCGCCGAGGCGCTGCAGGGCGTGCTCGATCGCGTCCTCCCCGGCGCCCGTGCCGAGGTGTACGTGCCCGCGATCCTCGACCACCTGGGCGTGGCCGCGGATGGACGTGTCCCCGCCGATGGCTCGGTCCGCTCGGAGGCCCTTGCGCTGTGCCTCTCCGGCCCGGAGGTGCAGGTGCGGTGAGCGCATCACTGACCCGTCGCACCTTCCTCGGTGGCGCGGCCGCAGCCGCAACCGCCTGCGCGGCCGGTGCGGCGCTGGCTCCCAGGTACGCGTTCGCGGCCGGAGCGACCAGCGGCGACACAATCGTGTTCGTCATGCTGCGCGGCGGCCTCGACGGGCTGAGCGCGGTGATCCCCGTGGGCGACGCGGGGTACCACGACCGCCGTCCGCGCACCGCCGTCGGCGATGGTGAGGTCATCCCCCTCGACAGCCGGTTCGGGTTGCACCCCGGATTAGGCCCGCTGGCCGACCTGTACCGGCAGGGCGACCTGGCGATCGTCCACGCGATCGGCACGCCGAACCCCTCACGCAGCCACTTCGTGCAGCAGGACGTCCTCGAGCGCGCCGGCGGGATCCAGGATGGCTGGCTCGCCCGCCACCTCGCCGTTCGCGGTGGTGGTGGGGCCCTGCGCGGCGCCGCGCTGTCGCCCCGCCAGCCGATCGTGCTCGCTGGAGCGCGGCGCGTCGTCAGCGGAGCGGAGCTCTACGGAACCGACCTGTGGCAGGGCGACGCGCGCGCCACGCAGGTCCGTCCGATCCTGGCACGGCTCCACGCGGGCACTGCTCAGGACGAGATCGCGAGGGGCGCCCTCGGCATGAGCGACATCCTGCGCGATGCCGATCTCGGCAGCCCAGCGCCGACGGGGCTCGGGTACCGAGCCGACGACCAGTGGCATCACCAGCTCCACCAGGTGGCCCGGCTCGTACAGCGACAGGTGGGTTTGGAGGCCGCCCTGGTCGACCTCTACGGCTGGGACAGCCACACCGGCAACGGCACCGCGAAGAGCGGCTCACTCCGAACGACCTTCGAACGGCTCAGCACCGGTCTCGTGGGCTTCTACCGCGAGATCGCCGACCACCGTCGCCGTGTGACGATCGTGGTCATGTCGGAGTTCGGCCGGAGGGTCGCGGAGAACGGAGCGCTCGGCACCGACCACGGGCGCGCCGGCGTCGCGTTCGTCATCGGTGAGGGTGTCCGCGGCGGACGTGTCTACGGGCAGTGGCCGGGTCTGACCGACGACGACCTCGACGACGGCGACCTGCGGGTGACAACCGACTTCCGCGATGTCCTCAGCGAGGTCTTGGCCCGGCGGCATGGAGCGGCCGACCTTGGTGGGGTGTTCCCCGGGTACACGCCACGGTCGCTCGGCATCTGTGGCTGAGCGACGTTTCGAGACGCTCCTAGCCGAAGCGCGAGGTGGCCCGCGTCACCCGGGTGTCGGGGTGGATCGCGTACACGGGCCTGACGTGCGCAACTACGGGCCGGCTGGCGAGCTCCCGAAGTGGTTCTTGTTGGCGCCATCCTCTGTCGTATTGAAGCCCGAGGCCTTTGTGATCTCCACGAGCGTGCCGTAGTCGACGACGACGGGCTTGTCGTATGGGTCCTGTTCCATCTTCCCTGCCTTCCGCGAGCGCGACTTTCTGACTCTCAGATCCTAAGTTCTCCATGGAGGTGCCGATACCCTCCTCGGCCGGGGAAATTGCTCTGACCCGGGCTGGTGCGAGCGAACCACCTTGGTGTCGGTCCGCAGCCAGCACTCCGCCGTGATCAGGCGCCAGATCGTCGGACCACAGGTCCGCGTGCCCGGCGGCGGACCCGTGAGCAGGCGCTCGGCGACGACGTCCAGGTCCACGAAGTCACCGACCAGGGCGCCTGGCCCCAGCAGCTCTCGAGCGGCGGGGAGGTCCGACGGACTTCAGGGATGTACTCGGTGAGGTGCTCGCCCGCCGCCACGGCGCGACCGACCTCGCGGCCGTGTTCCCTGCGTACACGCCGAGGCCACTCGGCCTCTGCTGAGGAGTTTCCAGCGCCCTCGGCTAGGGGCCGGTGGGGGCGCTGGGAGTCGGGACGTGGTGGAAGGGAACCAGCTTGCTGGCGCCGTCCTCGGTTCCGAATAACCCGGACGCGAGGGTCAGTGCACCGAGCGACCCGTAGTCCGTCAACTCGGGCGCGACGTAGTCACCCACGTCATGACCCTCGTCGCCGCTCACGGGATCGTCGGATTCGAGACAAGGTGGTGGATGAGCAGCTTGCTGCCGCCATCCTCCTCGGCGATGAAACCGGTCGCCCGTGTGAGGTCGACCACCGACCCGTAATCGGTGACAACCGGCCTCTCGTACTGGTGATTCATGTGCCCTCCCCAACTGCCCAAGGCAGCGTAGTCACTCTCCGACGGGCGACCCTACAAAGAGTAGTTCGCCGTGAGAAGTCACAGTTCCTCTACGGGGCCGGAACGGATGAGGATTGCCGATTGCCCGAAATGTTCGGTTCGCACCGGCCGCCCGGCTGCCGACCGGAGCCAGCACTCGGCGGTGACCAAGCGCCAGAGCGCGTTCGCCCAGGCGGTGCGCTGCCCCGCCGGGGGCCCGACGAGCAGCGTGGCGGCCACGACGCTCAAGTCGACATAGGACTCGACCTCGGCCTCCCCGGGGCGCAAGAGCTCGCGGACGACCGCGAGGTCGGCACCGCCGAGGGAGTAGTGGAAGATCTCGTCGAAGCTGCTCTTGCCGGCCCGGAGCCTCACGGAGTCCGGTAGGAGGCCGGCCATCGCCTCCCGGACGAGCGGGCGGCTGTGGCGCGTGTCGAATGCGGCTTCCGGTGGAAGGCCGAGCACGTACTCGACGACGTCGACGTCGACGAGTGGGTGGCGAGCGTCGATCCCCACGACCGCTGCCCGGCGGCGGACGTGATCGTGGCACATGGCGGCGCCCATGCCCCGAGTGACCACGTCGACGAGGTACGCCCACCATCGAGGCCCGGGGAGCTGCTTCCAGTCGGCGGCCACGTCGTTGTCGACGTACACCGCTCGGGTTGCCGGGAGCAGCCACTCCGGCGTTATCAAGGTGTTGCGCCCGCGGCGCGCGCGGTGGAGCCCGCGAGGCACCACCCCCTTGAAGCCGAACTCTCGCATGAACGGCCACACCGCGGAGCGGGGGAGGTCCGGTCGACTGCCCGGCATCCGACGGACGAGGTCGGCCGCGGCCCTCACCTGACCTCGCATGATCCGATCGGCGAGCAGGTAGGGCGAAAGCCCGAAGAGCTCGTCACCGCCCTCGCCGTCGAGGAGCACGCTCGTCCCGTCGGCCGCTGCTCGACGGAGCAGCGGAAACCAGAAGAACAGGTTGGGCGAGGGTGGCGGGAGCTGCCAGTGGTCGATGTACTCGATCGCACCCCCGACGACGCTGCCCGCGCGCACCTCGGCCCGCGTGCCGGCCAGGCCGAAGCTGGTGCAGAGGCCATCGATCAGCGTCCCCTCGTCGACCGTTGGGTGGTCGGGGAAGGTCGCCGAGTACGCGCGCGCCGGTCGGCGGTCGGCGTCCAGCTGGCTCGCGAGCGCGGCCACGGTGGAAGAGTCCAGCCCGCCGCTGAGCAGCAGCGCGGTCTGCTCTCCGGGGCGGGACCGCCGGCAAACCGCCTCCTCCAGCGCAGCGCGCAGTCCGGCGACGAGCTCGGCCCTGGACCGCTCGATGGGCCGTCGGTACACGGGCGTCCAGTACCTCTTGGGGCGGGGTTGCCCACGCCCGAAGTGGAGCGCGTGGGCGTTCTCCAGCCGGTTGATGCCGGCATGGAACGTGCGCGCCGTCGGGACGCCGCTCAACCCGAGCCAGTGCGCCATCGTCACGTCGTCGACGGGGGGTCGCGACGCCAGCAGGGCGAGCACGTACCGGACCTCGGAGGCGACGATCGTCCGGGTGCCGGCGTGGTGCCAGTACACGCCACGTCCGCCGAGGTGGTCTCTGGCAACCAGTCCGTCGTCGCGGGAGGCGTCGTAGAAGAGGAGCGCGAAGTCACCGCGCAGGCGACCGAGCATCGCCTCTCCCTCGCGCCGATGGGCGGCTGCGAGCCGGACCTCCGGTCGGTCGCCATCGTCGCCGTAGAGCACCCCGTCGAGGAAGCAGAAGGGCTCGAGCGACGGCTCGCCGTCTCCGATCCAGCCGAGCGTCAGCGACCTGCGCTGCAGCGTCCGGATCGCTCGATCGCCGTCCAGCGCGTGTTCGACCCGGCCTGCCAGCTCGACGTCGTCGGCGTGGCGCGGGTCATGCACCGCGAGGAACGCACGCACGGCTACCCACCCGTCCTGGCAGCGGTCGCCGCGATCGACTCCTCGACGGCCGCCGCGACCGTGCAGGGGTGGACGCCGGGCCCGATCGTGATGCGGAGGATCCGGGCCGTCCGGGCGAGGGTCGCGCAGACGTCCAGCTGGCGGATCAGCCGGGCCGGATCCCGCACGATGAAGTTGAAGCTGCCCGCGAGCAGCAACCTCGGATCGACCGGTGACATCGATGTGAGGATCTGCTCGACCGGCTGCTCGGTCCGTTCGATGAAGCACACCGCGTGGACCGGGACCGCCTCCCGCACGACGTCGACGCCGAACCGCACCGCGTCGTCGTCCCCCGCGACCTGTGGGCCGAGCCCATCGAGCTCGGCCGAACCCAGCAGCTCGATGGCCTCGCGCCGGACGCTCATGAGTCCGAACCCCGGCTGCGCGAGCAGCTGTCCGCTGGGGGTCGCGCGGTCGGGACGCACGACGAGAACGTCATCGGCGACGTACGCCGCACCGCGCAGGGCCATGGCCGCGGCGAGCGTGCTCTTGCCCGCGCGGGACCGGCCGATGCACGCAACCGCACGGCCACCGATGGCCATCACGCTCGCATGGAACACTTCGTGACCCCGGACGAGCGCGACAAAGGGCAGGACCTGGCCGACGAGGTAGCGCTGCCACCTCGCGGGGCTCGTGTGCACTGGAGCACATTCGACCGAGGCACCCTGAGGGTCGATGAGGAAGTTGCCGTAGCCGACCGCACTGAGGAAGTAACCGACCTCGGGATCGGCGTCGATGCGGACGACTCGGCGGCCGTTCGGGGCTCGCAGCTCCCACAGCCGTGCGGCACCGCGTGGCATCCGGTTCGTCAGCCTCGAACGGGGCACCCGTTCGAGGAGCACGACCTCGTCCCCGGGACCGCCGTGGGGAAGGCCGATGCACGGGAAGTCCGAGCGGATGTCGAGCCCGAAGGCGCGGCCCGCGCGGCCCTCAGGTCTGAGCGCCGGCATCGAGCTCAACGAGGCCACGCCCCACGAGCGCGTTGCACAGCTCGGTGAGGTCGCTCGCGACCTCGTCCAGGGGTTGGTCGAACTCTGACGCGACGGCCTCAGCAGTGTGCGTGAACGACCCCGTCTCCCGCAGCAGCTCGAGCATGCGACCGCCCGTCCGGTTCAGGCCGTGGTAGTTGCCGCTCGTCAGGTTGAGAAGAATCGTCTCCTCCTCGAAGGACCGGAACACGACGTTCTCGGGCACGTTGATGCGCGCACCCGCGAGCGCGTCTCGAGACAGCTTCTGCTCGTCGGCCACCGGTTCCTCCCTGGAGCGTCGTCAGCACATCGTAGGGACTGCGCTCCGTCACCGCTGGTCAGCGTCGAGCACTCGTTCCAGCGCGTCGAGGACCTGCCTTGCTCGTGCGTCGCGCGGAGCGCGGAGACTGAGCAGAGGCACCTGCGCGGCGAGGTCAGCGAACAGAGCGAAGCGGCTCGCCTGGCGAACGGCTTCACGCCTGCTCTTCAACGCGTTCACCAGCAGCGGCATCGGGTTGATCGGAAGACGCCCGACGTCGATCGAAGGGTGGTCCCCCCGATCGAGGAGCACGACCGCGCTCAAGGGTCGCGGCTCGACCGCGTGGTGATCGACCATCACCCACAGCTCCTCGCCCATGTTCGCGAGGACCGCGCCGACGTCCTCCGCCCGCCCGCCGTCCGGCAGCATCGGGGTGACGTTCATCAGCGGTGGCCCCGGGTGGGCGAGGATCTCGTCGCCGGACCGCGACAGGCAAAGCACGTCGTCGCAGAACAGGCGGTGGCCCCGACGCAGCGCCTCGCAGAGCAAGGTCGACTTGCCACCACCCTGCGCGGCCAGGATCGCGACGACCGCGTCGCCTCGTTCGAACGCGGACGCGTGCAGCGCTTCGAATCCCCACGCGAGCGCCGCCGTCCCGAGCCCGGTGTCCAAGAGGAACCGTCGCCATGCGGGGTGGTCGAGGGCGTGCGGCGCGACCACGAGGAGCCGTGTTCTCGGGTCGAGGTGGAGCTCGAGTCGCTCGTCCGCCGTGATGCGGTAGTCACCGTCTCTGCCCCGCTCCGTCCGGAACCGGCACCCGTCCCCCTCGAGACCGTCCGCTGCGATCGGCGGCTCGACGGAGCCGCTGAAGGCCGACCGCACCTCGCCCGCGGACATCATCCGGAGGTCGAAGTCGACTGGGCCGGCTTCGTCGATGAGTGGCAGCTCCGGGAGGGCGAAGTGCGCGCGCAGGGTGAGCCCGAACGCGCGGTGCACTGTCGGAGCGGACATGGCAGGGCAACGCTAGAGCTCGCGCGAGGATCCGGGGATGGCGGTCGACGTCCTCTCCGACCGTGACCTCAACCGGGCGACCCTCGCGCGCCAGATGCTGCTCGAGCGGTCGCAGCCCCCGTCGCGGCCAGCGAACACCTTGTCGGGCTACAAGCGCAGAACCCACTCGACCCCTATCTGGCCCTGTGGTCGCGTTTAGTGCAACCCCGCAGAAGTCTCGCCCATGTCTCGCCGGCCGGATGTCGCCGCTGCCTGCGTCCTCGTCCTAGCGGTTGGGCAAGACAGGCGCGTCGTCCTGCGTCCTTGGCAGCGACGACCCCGACTCGGCGATACGTGCACGGAACTTCCGCGGGGCTGCACTAGACCTCGCCTAGACCCCTTCGACCCTCACGAGGTCGGCCCCGTGCTGGAGGAGCGCGCGCTGGTCCGCATCGTCGTCATGCGGGGCACGATCCACCTGGTGACGGCGGACGACGCGCTGTTCTTGCGGCCCCTCACCCAGCCGGTGATGGACATCGAGATCGCCCGGCACAGCGAGTACGCTCCCGAGCTCGTCGGCGTCGACCTCCAGCCAGTGATGGCGTTCGCACGGCCCCTCTTGGCCGCCACCCCGTTGTCGGGGCCACAGCTCCGTGCCGAGCTGACCAACCGGTTCCCCGAACTCCACGCCGCCGCGCTCGCCTATGCCTGCCGCTGCATCCTTCCCCTCGTGCAGGCGCCCGCTGCGAACCGATGCGCCGATGGACGAGGCAGCGATGCGCTACCTCGCCGCGTTCGGCCCGGCGACCGTGGCCGATCTCACCGCTTGGTCGCGCATCACGGGCTTGAAGGACGTGGTCGAGCGGGTTCGGCCCCGGCTGCGGACCTTCACCGATCCCAAGGGCCGCGAGCTGTTCGATCTGCCCGACGGCATCCGGCCGGATCCCGAGACACCGGCACAACGTGCTGCTGTCCCATGCCGACCGCAGCCGGTTCTTCGGCGCGGACGGCGGGGCTTCGAGCGGACCGGTCGGTCCCGCCAAGGGCGCCGTCCTCGTCGACGGATGCGTGCGGGCGATCTGGCGCGTCGATGTCGACAAGG
>CAYSAC010000066.1:0-13524 GCA_964428815.1 uncultured Acidimicrobiaceae bacterium
GCGACCCCGCCGAACAGCACGGTCTCTTCGGCAACAACATCGAATTCTTGCTCAACTGACCACGCCGAACGCTCGCCTTTGCCGAGACGGTGGACTACTTGAACGCCGACAGGATGGTTGCCAGCCAGAGACCGCTTCGGCTCCCCTCAGCGGCGCCGACCGCTCTGGTCGTCGGCCGGCGCCACATCCGGGGCTCGGTAATCGCTACCGGCAGTTGACCTCCGGGTCGAAGCCGCTGTCGAACGGGCTCGTGAACAGAGCCGTCACCACCTCGACGACCACGTCGGGGAAGAGGTCGAACGGGTCGGGGGTCACGACCCATGCCCCACCTGCGTTCACCGGGTTGCCGAGGCTGACGCCGTTCCACGTCTTCGCCTCGGGGTCGGGCAGGATCTCGAGGTCGAGGTGGTAGAAGTCGACGTCGGTGAGGCTGATGTCGCACGGTATAGGCGTCGGGATCCCCGTCCACACGTCCTGCACCTGGCGGAAGGTGTGGAACAGGATGTTGATGTCGAGCATGAGCTCGTCGATGGCGACGATCGGGATGTCGACGCAGCCCTCGATGCCGAGGTCCACGCAGATCTCGAGTCCCAGGTTGAGGGTGAGGTCGAGGCCCACCCGGTCCCAGCCGAACTCGAAGCTGGTGAAGTCACCCTCGAAGCCGGTGGAGATGCCCGGCGTGACGACCATGCTCTTCAGTCCGACGATCTTGAGCTTGAGATCTTCGATCGGCAGGCGCAGGTCGAGGTCACCGGTGACCGACACCGAGATGGCGTCGTCGCCAGGGGACTCGCAGGGGTCTGGCTCGTCGAAGTCCTTCACGATGCGGAGCTCGCCGCCCACATGCACCTCGATCTCGTCGGTGTCGGGCGTGGACTCGATGATGAGCTTTGAGCCGTCGAAGGTGAACGTCGTGATGCGACCCAGGTTCGTGATCCCGGCCTTGATGGCGATGGCGATGCCCCCGCCGAACAGGGAGGGATCGGTGCCCACGTTGATGTCGAGGTCGTCGGAGCTGGCCGTGTACACCACCCTCGGTATCGGGTACTTCTTCTCCACCTCGGCGCACGGATCGACCACGTCGGGACTGGTCAGGCCCTCCTGCAGGAAGCTGAAGGACGTCGGGATGTCGGTCAGCTCGGCCACGACCTGCCAGTTGGCGGCCGAGCCCTCCTTGTAGAAGGCCTTCAGGCTCTCGATGACCTCCCCGAGGCCACCGGTGAAGGTAAAGGTCTCCGGCTCGATGACCCCGTCGATGTCGACGAAGGTGGGCACCTTCGACAGGACGATCTGGGCCGTCTTGCGCTCGCTGCCCGCTCCGGTGTTCAGATCGACTGTGAGGGGGCCGGCACCGGCCAGGGTGGCAGTGGTGTTGGCGTGGATACCCTTCTTGTCCGGGCCCTCGTCGCCGATGACGATGGGCCCGAAGCCCATGCCGTAGCCACCGGCCGGGATGGCCTCGAGGCGCACCTTGGTGCTGAGCGGCGACGCCCCGTTGTCGAGCACGATGTCGGCGTTGAGCGTGGGGTCAGCCGCCGGCGGGCGGTAGCCGCCGAAGCTGAAGGACGTCGTGCTCATGTCGGCGTCGAGCGAGGTCGGCGCGCCCTGCATGAACGCCTTCAGCCTGAGCGCCCCGTTCGGACCGTCCCGCAGAGCGAGCCCCCGCACGGTCGGCGGGCTCTCGGCCGCGGCACCGCCGACGGGACGGATCTCGACGTCGGCGGTGAGGTCGTACAGGCCATCGCCAGTGTAGGAGAGGCGCTCCCCGTCCTGGGTGATGGTGATCGGCTTGGGCAGGGCGCTGAGCACCACGTCGGCCTTGATCACCTTGCCGTTCGACGTCACGTCCGCGAGGGCGTGGAACGGGCCGCCGTCGCCGGCGGTGGCCGAGGCGGTGAAGCCGTTGGCCGCCTTGGTGTAGGAGAAGCTGCCCAACTGGTTGATGGCCAGGCTGGCATCGAGGTCGCCGGCCTGGTTGAGGGTGAGCACGGCGTGCTGGCCCGACTCGGGGACGATCGCGGCGCCGTGGTTGGTGAAGGTGCCCTTGATCGACCCGATGCTCATGGGGACGGCGTCGGTGCCGGCCCGGAACCGGGCGTTGTCCGGGTTGTAGGACAGGTCCCAGTTGGTCGGGACGCCTATCACGGTCGCGGTGGTGTCGAGCGTCCGGCCGTCCTTGAGCGTGCGGGCGGCTGCCTCCACCTTCGTCACCGCGCTGGAGGCTGAGTACACGACCGACTTGTTGGGCAGGTCGGCGGTCAGCTGGAGGGTTGCCGGGACGCCTTCGACCTTGGCGTTCAGGAACTCACCGGTGGACTTGCGCAGGGCCGACGCCTGCACACTGGTGATGCCCGAGGACGCCTGGTAGTCGATTAGGTGGGCGTCGTTCAGGCGCTCATAGTCGAGCTGCATGGTCTGGGGCACCTTGTCGATCCGGGCGTCGAGCTTGACGTTCTGCATGTCGGCCTGGATCAGGAACAGCCGTTGCTGCGTGTTGCCGATGAGCGCCTGGATGGTGTCGTTGTCGGCCGCGCTCACGTCGTCGTTGTTGACGAAGCGAGCCCGGGTCAGGCCCGTGTACTTCAGCTCGGCCTGGAGTGTCGACCCGGTCTCGCTGAGCACCAGGTGGTCGTCGGCCGGCGTGTTGGTCAGGAAGGCAGCGTTGGCTGCGTACCTGGCCACGATCGGACCCACACCGGCCGAGCCGGGGGCGGCGTCGGACGCCGACCTGGCGTCGAAGTCGATCGTCGTGTCGTTGGCCTGCTTGTCGACGAGCGCCTTGATGAACGGCGGCACCGATTCGATCGTCGTCTCGAGCGTGGCGTTGTTCTTGGCCCGGTCGAACATCTGGAACGCCAACTTCCCCAGGTTAGCGTTGGCCCGGTACGTGACGTCCGCAGTCACGTTGTCGCCCGCCGCGTCCACGGTGCCGAGCAGGTGGATCTCGCTCGGCACCATCTGTGCCTGACCGGCGAAGCGTTGCTGCACCACGTTGCTCACGACCGTGCGCACTTGGGCCTCGGCCGAGGTGACCGGCGCCGACATCGTCAGGTCCACCTGTAGCGGCGGGGTGACGACGGCGCTGATCTGGGTCGGGACGCCCTTGACCGTGACCAGCGTCTCCTCGAAGGTCGTCTTGTCGGGGCGCGACGGGTAGTCCCGGCTCGCCACACCGAACGTGTTGATCGGCGCAGAGGCGTTGTAGTTGGCAGTGATCTTTCCGCCCTCGTCGAGGATGTCGATGTTCGTCGTGGTCGGCAGCTTGTCGACCAGACCGTAGAACTGCTTCTGGCTCCCCGCCAGGGTGTTGTAGGTGTTGATCGGGAGGTAGAGCAGGGTCGGCACCGAGGACTGGACGTTGACGGTGTATTGATCCTTCGTCGCGACCGAGGTGTTGATTCGGGCGTCGGTGACGAACGAGGCCGGCACCGGGGCCATGACGAGACCAGCGCCGATCGGGTCGAACGGCTCGGCACCGCCATCGGGGTTCTCGCTGTAGATCAGCTGCGCGGTGCCGAACGTGGTGGCCAGGCTGGCGCCGGGCTGCTGGTTGGTGAGGGTCATGCGCAGGTCGACGTCACCGTTCACCGCCCGCGGGATGTCCTTGACGGTGAACTTGGCCGTCGAGTTCACCGCCAGCGTGTCCTTCGACGCGAAACCGACCTTCATCTGCCGGAACGCGTTCGGGGGCTCGAAGATGGCGAACACATGGGTCGGCACCTTCCCCGACTTGAGCTTGCGGACGTTCCACTGGAAGGTGACGCCACCCGGGAACTCCGCGTCGGCCAACGGCGTGAGGGTGGCGACGACGTCGGAGATGAGGTCGCCGTCGACGCTTCGGGGCACCGGCGTGCCGAGGGGGACGTCGGCCGAGCACTGCGCGTCAAGCCCAGGCGTGAACGGGCTCTCGTTGCACACTCGGTAGGTGGCCGAGTCGACCACGCTGCGACCGGTGAGGATCAGCGCCTCGAGGTCGATGACCGGCGGGGTGACCGTCGGCAAGGGGGGGAACGGAAGCGGGGGGATGTTGATGAAGCCGCCCGGGTCCGTGAAGAGGGGTGGCAGCAGGCCAGGGTTGAGCGCCCCCAGCAGCTGGTCG
The DNA here is from genome assembly GCA_964428815.1 of uncultured Acidimicrobiaceae bacterium. GTDB lineage: Bacteria > Actinomycetota > Acidimicrobiia > Acidimicrobiales > CAYSAC01 > CAYSAC01. The sequence continues at coordinate 4,100 of CAYSAC010000066.1, forward strand.
GCCGTCTGGCTGACGAGGGCCGGAGGCTGCAGCGAGGGCGGGATGACCGACAAGGGCAGGTCGCTGACGTTCGGCACCTTCAGGCTGTTGAGCAAGATGTCGAGCGCGCCGAGCGGCGCTTCCACGTTCGGCGGTGTCGGCAGGCCCGCGCCGTCCTGCTCCGCGGCGATCGCCTCGGAGAAGCTCTTGTCGAAGATCCACATGTAGACGAATGCCTGCACCACGTCGGTGGCGAGGCCGTTCCCGAAGCCGGGCACGTCCGCGATCAGCTGGGTGTGCAGCGCCGAGATGAGGCATTGCTTGTCGACCTCGGGCAGCCCGTGGTAGCCCTCGTCGAGGATGTCCTGCGGGAACTCCTGCTGTGCGAGGTACTCGTCGAGGAACGCCTGATCCTGCAGGCGGGGCGCCCAGAGAGCGACGAAACCGTCGATCTCCGCGGTCGTCAACGCCGTACCCGCGCACGTCCACGGTGGTACGTCGACGGTGTCCGCCGCGGCGGGCGTCGGCAAGGCGCCGACGGCGAGCACGAACGCCACGACGACGCTTGCACGGCGGAACAGGGACACGCGACCACGAGTCGCCGAGCGCTTGAACATGCGGCCTCCCCCGGACGGTCTCCGACGATCGCCGACCGCCGCCACCACCACCCGACGCGTCCGCGTCCGCGTCGTCCGTGCGATTGAACCGCCCACTGTCCGCCTCCCGATCGTGCCCATTGCCACCCGCCCGCGCGGGAGTCGCGTCCAAACTTACACGAAAGGGACAAGCCGGACATCCGTGCTCAACACGGAATCTGGCTCGCGGTACGAAGATGCCACCGGTGGAAGGCCCGGAGCGAGCGCAGGATCAGCATTCCGCACTCGCCGCGCGGGGCGTGAGCCGGCGCCAGCGGGAGGTCCTCGCCGCCCTCGCCGAGCGACTGACCAACGCCGAGGTGGCGGGTCGCCTCTACCTGTCGGAGCGCACCCGTCGAGTCGCACGTGTCCTCGCTCCTTCGGAAGCTGGACGCGAGCAACCGCCGCTCCCCGACTGCCCAGCGCGCTGGCGCTGCTGTCGGATCCCGGCGGCTACGTCGGCCGCTCGGGGGAGCGCGCCCGACTCGGCGATACATGCACGAAACTTCCGCGCGGCTGCACTAGTGCGACCGCGCGGAAGTAACAGGGGTGTCGGTCATGCGGCTTCCTTGGTCTTGGCGTCGTACTTCCACTCGAAGGGCTGGGCTAGAGAGGTGCTCCGGGTTCTTGACACGGGCTGCGGGTGTGGCTTTGTGGCGGCTGGGTGTGGACGCGCTCCTCGGGGTTCGATCTGGCAGAGGATCACCAGCTCGAGCATCACAGCAGCTTGGGGGTCGTCATGTGGCGGACACGGGCGCGGACACGCTGGGCGCGACCATCGGCCACGGGCGCTCGCGCTCGACGGTGAGCGCGACGTCGAAGAGGAGCGCGTCCTCGTGGTGGCGGCCGAGGACCTGCATGCCGATCGGCAAACCGTCGACGGTGCCCGCCGGGATCGACGCCGCGGGGTTGCCGTAGATGTTGGAGATGATCGTGAGCGCACCCATGTTCACGAGGTCTGGGAACCGCTTGCTGGCCTCGCCGAGCACCGCGGCAGGGAGCTTTGGCACCAGCGCGCTGAGCACCCGCACTGCGAAGAGCACGCCCCGGAACGCTTGGCGGGCGATGTCGTTCTGCATCGCCCAGTCGATGAAGCTCTCTTCGGTGCTGCTGGTGGTCGCGTCGGCGGCGAACGCGGGACCAGGGTTCGTCGTGGCGATGATGAAGTCGACCTGCTCGAACGCTCGCGCCATCTCCTCGTTGGCCTGGATGCGCAGCTCCTCGGCCGCGGCCGCGAGGTTGAGGTTGTAGAGCGTCTGCGACAGGCGCAGGCCCACCGCGACCTCATCGGTGAGATCGCGCGCGCAGCCGGGCCAGCGCGAGCCGAGGTCGGCGAGGAGCGTCGCGAGGTTCCCCATCATCCACTGGGCCGCGAGGTTCGGCGGCTCGACGCGCAGGTCGACCACGACCAGGCCGGCGTCGGCGATGAGGGCCTCGGCCTCGGCGCGGACCCGGTCCTCGACGCCGGGCTCGAGTGTGACGCCACCGAGCGCGGGCACGACGGCGACCTTCTTGCCCCGCAGGTCGTGCGAGCCCAACCCCGCCTCCCAGCCTCCGGGCGATGGCAGGCTCGTCGGGTCGTAGGGGTGCAAGCCCGCGCACACGTCGTAGTACCGGGCGGCGTCGCGAACAGACCGGGACAGGTTGCCGACGACCACCGTGTTGGGGCGCATGTACGCGTGCGGGCTGCGCGGTATGCGCCCGAAGGTGCCCTTCATGCCGAGCAAGCCCGTGTAGCCCGCAGGGATGCGGATCGACCCCCCACCATCGCCGCCCGTCGCGAGGGAGACCAGTCCCCCGGCGACTGCGGCAGCCGAGCCGCCCGACGACCCGCCAACGGTCCGGCCGTGGCGCCAGGGGTTGTGGGTGACGCCGTTGATCTTCGAGATGCTGACGTTGAGGCCGCCGAACTCGCTGGCCGTCGTCTTCCCGACGGGCACGACGCCGCCGCGCTCGACGAGCCGTTCGACGTGGTGCGAGGTGTGGATCGCGACCCGGTCCTTGAACACGAGCGATGCCTCGGTCCACGGCCACCCGGCCACCGGTTCGAGCTCCTTTATCGCGGTGGGGACGCCTCCGAACGGCAACGAAACGTCCGCCGCCGTCGCCGCGGCGCGGGCGCGCGCGGGGTCGACGTGGGAGAAGCAGTTCAGGTCCGACCCGTCGATCGCGGCGAGGGTGGCATCGAGCTCCTCGACCGGTGAGCGCTCGCCGGCACGGAACGCGTCGACGAGTGAGGACGCATCGCCTTGCCAAGGGGTGTCGGGCACGGGCAGATCCTTGCTCGCCTCAGCGGCGCTCGACGAACCTCGGGGGCTGGTGGGCTTTGACGGGCGGTGGCTCGCCGTCGAACCGCTCGACCTCGACGAGGCAGTGCTGACCGGTCGAGCCCTGCGCGAGGCGGGACGTCCCCCGGTCACGGGTCACGACGTTGGGGTTGCCGTGCACGCACGGTGAGCTCGGGAGCGCAGGGTCGAGCGGATCGAACCACGCTCCGGTCGACAGCTGCACCACCGACGGCCGCACGTCGTCGCTGATGACCGCGCCGGCGAGGCAGGCGCCGCGATCGTTGAACACCCGCACGACGTCGCCATCGGTGATGCCGCGCGCCGCCGCATCGGTCGGGTGGATGCGGATCGGCTCGCGACCGGCGACCTTCGAGGCCTGGCTGAAGCGCCCGCCGTCGAGCTGGCCGTGCAGCCGGGCAGCGGGCTGGTTGGCGATGAGGTGGAGGGGGAACGCCTCAGCGCGCGGCGAGCCGAGCCACTCGTCAGGCTCGAGCCACGTGGGATGGCCAGGGCAGTCGTCGTAGCCGAAGCCGTCGATGGTCGAGGAGAACAGCTCGATGCGACCGGAGGGCGTGTTGAGCTTGCGGTCGACGGGGTCGGCGACGAAGCGGTCGAACAGCGTGTGGTCGTCGGACTTCATCGGCAGACGGGCCTCACCCGCGGCCCAGAAGTCCTCGAAAGCCGGCACCTCGACATCGCGTGCCGCGACCTTCTCCCGGAAGAGGTCGTAGATGTGCTCGACCCAGTCGCGCGCGGTGCGCCCTTCGGTGAAGTCGTCCCACGCGTCGAGTCGCTTGGCCAGCTCGGCGAACGCCTCGTAGTCGTCGCGGGCCTCCCCCACAGGCTCGATGGCGCGGGGCATGGCGATGACGTAGCCGTCGTTGCGGCCGCCGCCGACGTCGTCGCGCTCGAGGCTCGTGGTCGTCGGCAGCACGATGTCGGCATGACGGGCAGTCGCGGTCCAGTACGGCTCGTGTACGACGATCGTGTCCGGTCGCCCGAACGCGGTGCGCAGCCGGTTGAGGTCCTGGTGGTGGTGGAACGGGTTGCCGCCGGCCCAGTACACGAGGCGGATGTCGGGCAGCGGGAGGACTTTGCCGTCGTAGTCGAGCGTGCCGCCGGGGTTCAGGAGCAGCTCGGTGATCTGGGCGACCGGGATGTAGGTCGTGACCGGGTTGCGGCCTTGCTCGAACACCGGGAGCGAGTAGGGCACGGTCGGCGCACCGACATCCGCCATCGAGCCGTAGCCGTGGCCGAACCCGCCGCCGGGCTGGCCGATCTGACCGAGCAGAGCCGCGAGCGCGATGCCCATCCACACCGGTTGCTCGCCGTGCTCGGTGCGCTGGAGCGCCCAGCTGACGGTGACGAGCGTGCGCTGCGCGGCCATGCGCCGGGCGAGCGCGCGCAGGTCCTCGGCTGGTACGCCTGAGATGGCCGACGCCCAGTCAGGTGTCTTCGCAACGCCGTCGCTCTCACCCAGCACGTAGGCGATGAGCCGGTCCGCCCCCACCGTGCAGCGCTCGAGGAACGCGGTGTCGTGCAGCCCCTCGGTGACGAGGACGTGGGCGAGGCCGAGCATGACCGCGGTGTCCGCGCCGGGGACCACGGGGTGCCAGCGCGCGCCGAGCCCGTCCGGGAGGTCGCTGCGCAGCGGGCTGAACAGCTCGAACGCCAGGCCTCGTTCGGCCGCGGCAGCGAGGTTGGTGCGCAGCGTGTGGCGGGTGACGCCGCCGGGGCTGACGTACGCGTTCTTGATGTTCATGCCACCGAACGCGACGACGAGGTCGGTGTGATCGAGGATCGCCTTCCACGTCGTGGCCCGGCGCAGCACCTCGTTGGCGCCGCCGACGACGTGGGGTAGCAGCACCTCCGACGCACCGAGGGAGTAGCTGTTGACCGAGTACGTGTAGCCACCGATGCAGTTCAAGAACCGGTGGAGCTGGCTCTGCGCGTGGTGGAACCGCCCCGCGCTGGCCCAGCCGTACGACCCGCCGAAGATCGCGTCGTTGCCGTGGTCCACCCGCACCCGCTGCAGCTCGCCGGCCACGAGGTCGAGAGCTTCGGACCAGCTCACCTCCACGAAGTCGTCAGCGCCGCGGCGATCGTCGGGGCCGGGGCCGCGTTCGAGCCAACCGCGCCGCACCGACGGGCGGGCGACGCGCGCGGGGTGGCGGATGCCGTCCACGAAGTTCTCGAGCAGCGGTGACGGGCTTGGGTCGTCGCGATGGCCGGCGACTGCGGTGATCCGGTCCCCCTCGACCGTCACCTCGAACGCGCCCCAGTGGGCGAGATGCGGGAAGGTGCGGTGCTTCGGGTCGTCGATCACGCGTCGGCGCGGGCGGCTCGGCGCTGCTCGGCGTCGCGGTACGCCGTCTCCGCCATGCGGTCGCCGAACACGACCTCGCCGGGGCTGCGACCGTCGATGTGGCCCATGATCCCCTTGTAGAGCCGGTAGCCGAGCAGCTCGAGCATGCGGTCGGGCAGCTCGTCGGCGATGTCGGCGGGGATGCCGAGGTAGGGGTTCTGCTGCTGGCGCACGAAGCCGGGGCAGTACTGGACGTTCACCCCGAGCCGCCACTCATCATCCGTCGTGTTCGGGCCGCCGCCGTGCCAGAGGCTTCCGTGGAAGACCATCACGCTGCCGGCCTTCATCTCCAAAGAGCGCTCGTCGACATGAGCGGGCGCGTCCTTCGATGCCGGTGTGGTCGCCCACAGGTGGGAGCCAGGCACGTAGCGCGTGCCGCCGTTGGCGTTGGTGAAGTCGGTGAGCGCCCACATGCTCGTCACCATCATCGGCGCGTGCGGTCGCTCGAGGTGGCCGGACATCACGATGTCGTCGCCGTGCATGGGTTGGGCGACCTCGCCGGGACCGATGTCGATCGCGGTCATGCCGGACAGCAGGCAGCCGCGGTCGAGGAGCCCCTCGACGATGGGTAGCACGTTGGGGTGCAACGGCATGTCCGCGAGCGACGGATCCTTGGCCAGCAGGTTGTACATGCGCTTGGTGGCGATGCCCTCCGCCGCGGTGCCCTTCGGCTGCACGCCCAGCTCGTCAGCCAGCCCCCGGAGGCGGTCGCGCAACGACGCGGTGAGCTCGGGATCAGCAGCGTCCTCGACGACGGTGAAGCCGTCCTCTTGGACGCGTTTGATGTGCTCGGTGATCGCGGCGTCGTCCAGCTGTGCAGCCATGGCTTCATCCTCCCGCGGGCGGGTGCCAGGATCGGCCGGTGCACCCGCTCGACAACCCGGTGTGGCATGCCCTCACCGGTCCGCAGCGAACGGTAGCCGAGCACCGCGGCTTGGCCGCCCGGTACGACCCGGAGGTCGCGCTGTTCGCGGCGCTGGCCGACGAGCCGGACGAGGCCGCGTGGGCCGATCTCGCCGAGCTGGTCGGACCGGGTGGCGTGGCGCTGCTCTTCCGCGACGCGGTGGACGCGCCGGCCGGGTGGCAGGAGCTGGTGTCAGTGGCGACGGTCCAGATGGTCGACGCCGGTGTGGAGGCCGGCGACCCCGGCGATGCGATCGCGCTCACCGCAGATGACGTACCGGACATGCTCGCCCTCGTCGACCGCACCCACCCCGGCCCGTTCCTCGTCCGCACGCTCGAGCTCGGCACCTACCTGGGCGTGCGGCGCGTCGGCGCGCTCGTCGCGATGGCCGGCGGGCGGATGCGGCTCGACGGTCACGTCGAGATCAGCGGCGTCTGCACCGAGCCACAGCTGCGGGGCACCGGGATCGCGAGCGCGCTGGTGCGCGCGCTCGTCTCGCAGATCAGGGACGAGGGCGCGCTGGCGATGCTGCACGCGGTGGCAGACAACACCAGCGCCATCCGTCTGTACGAACACCTCGGGTTCGAGAAGCGCCGCGACGTCGTGGTCGTCGCCGTCCGAGCCCCGACGGCGTGAGCACAACCGAACTCACCGAAGAAGATGGGCTCCTGGGCCCAACTTCTTGACCACATTCGGCTGGTGCTGCGCGGCGATGCGCTCGAGCGGGCCGCGCAGGAGCTGCTCGACGGGCAGCGCACCGACGCCGACCTCCGCCGCGCCCTGATCGTGCACCCCCGAGCAGCACCGGACGGCACAGGGCTCGCACCCGGCATCCAGGTCGCTCTCGAGGTCCTGCGGCCCGGCGAGCAGCCTCGACATCAGCGCTGACGGTAGACGCGGGCGCGACGGGTGCTGGCACCTGTCCCGCCTTGGGGTTACCCCCATCGACGCCTGCGGTCGCCGCGGCGCAGGCTGAGCGACGTGGACGGCGTCGTGGCGGTGATCGGCGGGGGCATCGGCGGGTTGACCGCCGCGCTCGCGCTGACGCATCGGGGCATCGCTTGCGAGGTCCATGAGCGAGCGCCCGAGCTGCACGAGATCGGTGCTGGCCTGGGCGTCTGGCCGGCACCGCTGCACGTGTACGACCGCCTCGGCATCGGCGACGATGTGCGTGCGCTGTCGAGCCCGTGGAAATTCGCCGGGCTGCGACGGTCCGACGGTCGCTACCTCGTGCGCTACTCAGCCGAGGAGTTCGCGGCGCGCTTGGGGGAGCCCACCATCGGGGTGCACCGCGGCGAGCTGCAGGCGCTCCTGGTGCGGTCCTTGCCGGCGGTCGTCGTGCGCACCGGCGCCGAGTGCACGGACGTCGTCCAGCACGGCGACGGGGTGACGATCCGGTTCGCCGACGACTCTGCCATCGAAGCCGCCGCCGCGATCGGTGCCGACGGCCGGCGTTCGGCTGTGCGGCGCCTCGTGTTCGGCGGCGGTGACCTGCACGACTGCCACGCCGTGGGCTGGCGGGGGACGGTCGTCGAGCCACCGGGTGCCGACTGGAACCAGTTCACCGGTGAGAGCTGGGGCCGGGGTGGCCGCTTCGGGATGCTCCCGATCGGCGGGGGCCGGGCGACGTGGTTCGCGGCGGCCCGTAGGTTCCGGTCGGGTGGAGGCATGGACGAGATCGCCGACCGGTTCGGCAGCTGGCACCACCCGATCCCCGAGCTGATCGCCGCGACCGACGAGAGCCACCTCTGGCGCGACGTCATCGACGACCTCTGGCCCCGGCGGCGTTGGGCGGCCGGCCGCGTCGCGCTCCTCGGTGATGCGGCCCACCCGATGACCCCGGACCTGGGCCAGGGCGCCTGCCAGGCGATCCTCGATGCGTGGGTGCTCGCCGACGAGCTCGCGAGCGGCGCAGACGTGCCCATCGCGCTGCGCTCCTACGAGCGGCGGCGCCGGTGGCGTGCGGGCATGGTCACCCTCGTCGCTCGCGGCGCGACCTACGGGGCAAGGCCAGAGAGCCGCCTCCTCGTCGGCGCGCGCAGTCGAGCCGCGGCGCTGGCACCGGCGTCGGTCGTGCTCCGTCAGCTGGAGTTCGTCATGCGCGGGCCCTGAGCACGAGGCCAGCCACGCCCGCGAGCGCGAGCACCATCGCTGGCGCCACGGCCTCTGCCGTGCCTGTCGCCGGGAGCGCTCCCGGGGCGGCGGCGCGCGCCGCCACCGGAGCCGAGCGGGCGGCGACCATCCACGCGCCCTGCGCCTCGATCGACTGGTAGTCCAGCCACAGCTTGGTGGGTGCGCCCGCGGCGGCGCGCAGCCGCTCGTTCTGCCATCCGGTCGGCGGCACCGCGTAGCGCGCGCCAACGCCCTCGCATGCCGCGAACCCGTTGCTCCACGGACCTCGCTCGGGCGGCACGACCCAGTCCCCCGCCGGCGTGCGGCACGCGTAGCCCCGCTCCGCTGCGCAGTCCTCGGCCCGGAAGCGAGCGTCCTCGCCCCACGCCACGCAGCGCTTGGCGGGGTCATCGACCGGCTCGTCGGTGGCCCAGCTCCAGACGAGCGCCTCCAACCGGCCATCGGTCGGCTCGAGCCGGTCGAAGCCGATCATGTCGACGCCGCACTGGACCATCGAGCGGGTCTCCTCCGGTGTCACGGGCGGGGTCGGGCCACCGACCATCGCCGACAGCCATGTGCTGTCCTCGTAGACGCGGATCCACTTCTCGTCGTACTGGCGCGCGTCCCGCTCCGCTTGGATGCACGCGGGGAACTTCGGGTAGCCGCTGCCGTCGCCGCCCTCGTCCCAGTCCGGTCCGCGCTCGTGCACCCAGTCGTCCCACGCCCCTGGACCGCAGTTGCCGACGATGAGCACCCGGTGCCCCTCGCCGCGCAGGTTGGCTCGACTGCGGTCGAGCGGCATCTCGACGCAATCGTCAGCAGCCGGAGGTCGGGCGACGAGGTCGCCGAGCTCGGCCTCGAGGATCGCCCCTGCCTGCTCGTGCGCGATCGGGTCACCTTCCATCTGGTTCTCGAGGTAGAGGAGCACGACCTCGTCCTCGTTGCCCGGCGCGTCGAGGAAGCTGCGGATCTCCGCGAGCCCCTCGGCGAACACCCGGTCCACGGAGCAGCCGAGGTGGATCGTCAGCGGCCCAACGCCCTCGGAGCGCCCATGGCAGAGCACGACGGCCTTGCCGCCGGTCTCCTCGGTGCCGGTCGGGTGGGGCACCCAGTGCAGGTCGAGCTCGATGCCGCGGATCCCC
>CAYSAC010000067.1:0-13476 GCA_964428815.1 uncultured Acidimicrobiaceae bacterium
CGCCGCCGCCACCGCCGTCAGCACCGCCGCCGCCGCCGACCTCGGCACCGACACCCCCGCCGCCGGGCGACTTCGCGCCGCCGGCCTAACGACCCTCGAGGACGAAGCGGCTCTGGGCTCGCAGGAAGTCGACGACCTGCTTCGGTGCCTTCTCCGGTGAGCCGGCGTCGAAGGGTGGCTTCGGGTCGTACTCGATGCCGAGCTGGATGGCCTGGGCGACCTCGTCGCCAGCGATCTTGGCGGCGAGCGTGAGGGCCATGTCGATGCCAGCCGAGACGCCGGCGGCGGTCACGACCTTGCCGTCGATCACCACCCGCTCACCGGTCGGCGTCGCGCCGAGCGCGGCGAGCTCGTCGAGCGCCATCCAGTGACTCGTCGCCCGCTTGCCTGCCAGCAAGCCCGCAGCCGCCAGGAGCAGCGAGCCTGTGCACACCGAGGTCGTCCAGGTGCTCGTCGCGTCAGCGGCGCGGAGCCAGTCGAGCATGGGCGCGTCGGCCATGTGGTCGGACTGCCCCGGCCCACCCGGCACGACGATGATCTCTGGCGCAGGTAGCTCGCCGTAGCCCGCGGTCGCCATGACCGTCAGGCTGCCGGTGTCGGTGGTGATCGGCCGGGCGGCGTCGGCCACGAACGTCACCTTGGCCCCCGGTAGGCGGCTGAGCACCTCGTAGGGCGCCACCGCGTCCAGCGCGGTGAAGCGGTCGAACAGGACGATCGCGATGTCCATCAGGTCTCCTCTGGTCTGTGGTGACGGCGGTACTCGGTCGGTGTCGTTCCGAGCACTCGGGTGAACGTGCGGCGCATGGTCTCGGCCGTCCCGAACCCGCACGTGTGGGCGACGGCCTCGATCGGCTCGCTCGACTCCTCGAGGCGTCGGCGGGCGGTGTCGATCCGCACCCGCTCGACAAAACTGGCCGGCGTCTGCCCGGTCGCCTCTCGAAAAGTGCGCGCGAAGTGCCGCGGGCTCATAGCCGCGCGCGCCGCGAGCGTGCTCACCCGCAGGTCGTCGTCGGGGTGGTCGATGATCCAGTGCTGGAGGTCGCGCAACGGGTCGCGGTCGGTCAGCTGGGCGGCGAGGTGAGCGCTGAACTGGGCCTGGCTGCCGGGGCGCTTGAGGAAGAGCACGAGCCAGCGAGCGACGATCAGCGCGACCTCGCGCCCGAGGTCGTCCTCGACCAGCGCCAGCGCGAGGTCCATGCCCGCGGTCACGCCGGCCGACGTCCACACGTCGCCGTCGCGTACGTAGATCGGATCGGGATCTACGTCGATCGCCGGGTAGCGCGCCGCCAGCTCGGTGCAGCGCGCCCAGTGCGTCGTGACGCGCCGCCCGTCGAGCAGCCCGGCCTCCGCGAGCAGGAACGCGCCGCTGCAGACCGACGTCACACGGCGAGCTCGCCGCGCCAGCGAGGCGACGTCGGCGACGACCTCTGCGTCCTTGACGGCTTCGTCGACGCCCGAGCCGCCGGCCACGAGGAGCGTGTCGACGCGAGCGCGTGGCTGCGCATCGAGTGCGCCGTCCAGCGCCAGTTGGAGCCCGCTCGTCGACCGGACGGGCTGCCCGCCGGGCGCGACGACGCGCACGGCGTAGCCGCGGCGGCGGTCGCGAGTGCGCGCCAGCACCTCGGTGGCCGCGCTGAAGACCTCGAGTGGCCCGACCACGTCGAGCGCCTGCAGGCCGTCGAAGGTGACGATGACGACGGACCGCGGGCTGCTCACCAACCGATCATCCGCCACGCCGGCGATGGCCGCAATGACAGACTTCCAACACTTCCTGCCATCAGTCGTCCGGCGGTGGGTGCCCGTGTCGGTGGCGCCAGCGGTGGTGGAAGGGACATTTGAGGTCGCCGTTGGCTTGGATGGTCAGGCCGCCGTGGTCGTAGTCGACGACGTGGTCGACCTCGGACCGTTCACCCTCGATCTCGCAACGGACGACGAGCGCGCCTTGGTGCACGCAGAACGGTCGACGCTCTCGAGCTCGTCGGCGAGCTCCGCCGGAACCCCCTGTACGGATTCGAACAGGCCTTCCATCTCGAACTGCAAGCAGGTCTCACCAGGCTCGTTGCCCTGGCTCGGTAGATCGTTCCGTCGTTCGATGTCGGGCTGAAGGTCGCTCCGGTGTTCGGTGCGTACGCGAACCATCCGGTGTCCGTCGGGTCGATCAACAGCGTGTTGGTAGCGCTGGCTGCGACGATTGCCGCGAGTCCGAGCGCCACGACCAGGACGATCCGCTGCGGCATGGTCACGGAGGGAGCGTAGGCGTGGCGCCGAGTCATACATGGGTAGAGATGGGTTTCGGCGTCGTGCAGGCGTCGCCTAGCCAAGGAGACCGCCCCATGGAGATCGTCCGCAACGCCGATGGCAGCCTTGTCGTTCCCGTGCAGCCGGAACGTGTGCACGAGACCGATGACGGCGCGGATGCGTCCGCCGATGGCGAGGAGACGCAGGCCGAGGCGGCGCCCACGACCCGGGTGCTCCGTCCTGGCGAAGGTGGGTATGACGAGGCGCTCGCCGAGTGGGACCTTCAGCAGAACCCCGATCGCGAACCGGCCGTGTCGACAGCAACCGGCCGGCAGGAAGCGATGACCCTCGTGCACGCCGTCGCGACCTCGCCCGATCATGAGGTCGGGCCAGCGGTGGAGGCGCTCGACGATCCCGAAGCCAGCGGCGAAGCGTTGCGTCACGTTCTCGTCGGCGGTGTTCACTCAGTCGAAGCGTTTGCCGCTGAGGTTGCAGAGGCGGAAGGCGGGGACCCGCTCCCCGCTCACGAGACGACGAAGATCATCGGCGAGGTGCTGGCCGAGCTCGACTGAGGCATCCTGGGTCAGTGTCGGAGCCGATCACTGAACAAGAGATCGCTGAGTTGAACTGCCGCGCGTTGAGCGCAGCTCGATCATCGCCAGGATGGCCGGCGCCGCTCTCATCGTTGTCGGCTCCATCGGGATGGTCGCTTGGGCGTGGACCGCTGTGCGCACTCAGCAGGTCGTGGGGCCGGTCGGATTGGGCTTCGGCGGTGACTTCGAGGGACCCGCGCCGTCGTTGGCCCAGCGCATCGATCTGGCGGCTGGGGTCTACGTGCTGGTCGCGTCGGCGGGAGCATCACCGGCTATCGGGCCGGGGATCCGTTCGGGGACGACGATGACGGTGACGACTGAGCTGACCGGGAGTTCCGAACAGCACCTGACGCACCAGCCCTAGCCTGGTGTCGTGACCGCCTACCTCGACCACGCGGCGACCACGCCGATGCGGCCCGAGGCGGTCGAGGCGATGCTGCCGTTCCTGCGGGACCGCTTCGGCAACCCGTCCGGCGCGCACGCGCTGGCGAGGGACGCCCGCCTGGCGGTCGACGAGGCCCGCGACATCGTCGCCGACGGGCTCGGCTGCCGGCCGGCCGAGGTCATCTTCACCGGCAGCGGTACCGAGGCCGACAACCTCGCGATCTTCGGCGTCCAGCGGCGCGCCGGCGGCACCGCGGTCTGCTCCGCGATCGAGCACCACGCCGTGCTCCACCCCGTCGAGCACCTCGGTGGTCGCACTGTCGCGGTGGACGGGCGCGGCCTAGTCGACCTGGACGCGCTCGCGACCGCGCTGAACGAATCCGTCACGATCGTCTCGGTGATGCTGGCGAACAACGAGGTCGGCACCATCCAGTCGCTCGCAGCCATCCGCGGCGTCGTCGCCGAGCGCGCACCCAAGGCGGTGTTGCACACCGATGCCGTGCAGGCAATGCCGTGGATCGATGTCGCAGAAGCGGCAAGCCAGACGGAGCTGATCTCAGTGAGCGCCCACAAGATCGGTGGACCCAAGGGCGTCGGCGCGCTCGTCGCGCGCGCGGGAGTCGAGTTGGAGCCGCTGCTGCTCGGCGGCGGTCAGGAGCACGAGCGCCGCAGCGGGACCCACGACGTGGCGGGCATCGCCGCTTTCGCCGAGGCCGTCAGGCTCACCGTGCAGGAGCGCGCCACCACCGTCGAGCGGGTGGCCGCGCTGCGGGACCGGCTCGTCGACGGACTGCTGGCTGCCATCCCTGGCACGGTCGAGAGCGGCGATCGGCGCTGCAAGATCGCGGGCAACGCGCACGTGTGCATCGCGGGGGTCGAGAGCGAGGCGCTCCTGTTCCTCCTCGAGCGCGATGGCGTGCTGGCATCGGCGGCCTCGTCATGCGCGAGCGGCGCGCAGGACCCGTCCCACGTGCTCGCGGCGATGGGGATCGGGCGCGACCTCGCGCGGGGATCGCTGCGGCTATCCCTCGGACCGCCCACCGTCGAAGCCGACGTCGACCTCGCGCTCGCGGTCATCCCGAGCGCGGTCGAGCACCTGCGAGCCCATGGCTGAGGTCCTCGTCGCGATGTCGGGTGGCGTCGACTCATCGGTCGCCGCCGCGCTCCTCGTCGAGCAGGGCCACGCGGTCACCGGTGTCACCCTCAAGCTGTGGGGTGGGGAGTCGGACACGGGGTGCTGCTCGGTCTCCGATGTCGACGACGCGCGCCGCGTCGCGCAGCAGCTCGGCATCGACCACCACGTCTTCAACTTCGGCGACGACTTCGACGCCCACGTGGTCGCGCCGTACCTCGCCGACCACGCCGCCGGGCGCACGCCCAACCCCTGCATCGAGTGCAACCGGCACCTCAAGTTCGACCGCCTGCTCCGCCGGGCCGACGCGCTCGGCTTCGACCAGGTTGCGACCGGTCACCACGCCCGCATCGCCAAGCTGCCTGACGGCACCCGGCGGCTGGCGCGCGGCGCGGATGCGGCGAAGGACCAGTCGTACGTCCTCTACGTTCTCGGCCAGCGCGAGCTGGCGCGCACGTCGCTGCCGGTCGGTGACCTCACCAAGGCTGAGGTCCGCGCCAACGCAACCCGCCTTGGGCTGCGCACGGCGGCCAAGCCGGACAGCCAGGACGTGTGCTTCATCACCTCGACCGGCGGACGGGGCCGGTTCGTCGCGCAGCGCGTGCCATTGCATCCTGCCGAGGTCGTCGACACCGGCGGTGCGACCGTCGGCGCGGTCGACGCGGTCGAGCTGGTGACGATCGGTCAGCGCCACGGGCTCGGGATCAGCGGCATGAGCGTGCCGCGCTACGCGGTCGATGTCGACGTCGCGGCGCGGCGCGTCACCGTCGGCACTGAGGCCGACCTGCTGCGCGACGAGGTCGAGCTCGAGCGAATGGTGTGGGCCGCGGGACCGGTGCAGGGCCGCGTGCGAGTGCAGTGCAGCGCTCACGGCGACGCGAGGCCGGCGACGGTCGCCGGGTCCACCGTCCGCTTCGCACGTCCGGTCCGCCGCATCGCGCCGGGCCAGAGCGTCGTGCTCTACGAGGGCGATCAGGTCGTCGGTGGAGGCGTCGCGGTCAGCTGACCGGCAGCCGGCGGCGCGCCGCCTCCGCGAGCGCCGCACCCGGGCGGGTCGGGCTGACCAGCAGCTTCGAGACCGCCATGGCCTCGGCCGCGCGGCGGCCCGGCCGGGTCAGGAGGAGGTCCACCGGTTCGTTCGCCTCGATCTCGAGCGCGAGCCCGAGCGATCGCTGGGTGAGGTCGAGCGCGTCGGTCCCGGCGGGCGCCGGCCCGAAGCGGCGCACCATGCGCCGAGGCAGGAGGATCGGGTCGACCAGGCCCGACGAGTCGTGCACGACAACGCCCGCGGGGACGAACACGATCCAGCGCCGCGCCAGCCCGTGCAGCGCGCGCGCGGTGATGGCCGCGACCGGCACGCCGATGGCAAGCGCCAACGCGCCAGCAACCCACATCCGCGCCGCAAGCAGCAGAGGTCCGGCCACCACGCCGGTGACGGTTGCGATCTCGGCGACGGCGATCGGCCCGAGGAGCAGCGCGCCGGGCACGCGGAGCGGCATGCGTCGCTCGTCGCCGTAGCTCGAGCCGTTCACGAACGCATCGCCCGTCAACGGGTGCAGGCTGGCGACCAGCGCGACCGCCGCGACAGCGACAGCGACCGCGTCGCCGGCGTTCGCGTCACCGCGCGTCGCGGCCCACAGGCTCGCAGCAACTGCAGCCGGTGTCGCGATGCGAACCACCGTGAGGCTCACCGTGCGCGGCACGAGCACGGCGACGAGCACCACCGCCCAGAGCAGCCACATCCCCACCGAACCGACGAGCTGCACAGGTCTGCTGCGCGCCGCGAGCGCGTCAGCGAAGCTCGGCCCTGCGACGAGTGGCAGCGCGATCCACCCAACCCTGGTGGTCCAGACAGCGCTCGACATGCCGAGGCAGATTTGCCCATAGCGGTCGGACGTCGCTATTCCTGTAGGTCCAGCAACCCACGGGGGGACCGTGGCGACCACGCCGAAGCGGGTTCATCCAAGTGAGCCGATGAGACGGATCGATCTCCCCTTCGGCGTGGCCACTGGTGTCGGTAGCCTGCCCCACACCGACCCGCGCGCTGCGGCCGAGTTCGTGCTCGAGCGCCAGCCCCGCCTGCCAGCTGCGCCATCGCTGCCGAACCGGTCGGGATGTGAGCGGATGATCGCGCAGGCCGCCTTTGGCATCGCCGGTGTGACGGTGCTCTCCGACGGCTCGCTCGAGGTCGACGAGGGCGCGGTCGACGTCCGCTCCCCGCTCACGAACATGGGCATTGCCGGTGAGCCGTTCGTCGCGCTGCGCGCGTTCCTCGGCGCGGTCGCCGGTCGCACGGGTGCGATCAAGCTGCAGCTCACCGGACCGGTCACCCTCGGCCTCGCGCTCCACGGCGTGGGCCTTCCTGCCGACCGCGCCTTCGAGGTCGCCGGCGCCGCCGTCCGTGCCCGTGCCCGCGCCGTGCTCGCTGCCGTCGATGACGTGGCGCCGCTCGCACCGCTCGTCGTCTTCCTGGACGAGCCCGGTCTCGTCGGCGCGATGCAGAGCGGGTTCCCGCTCTCGCCGGACCACACGATCGATCTCGTCTCCAGCGCGCTCGCGGCCCTCGAACCGCACGCGACCACGGGCCTCCACTGCTGCGGCCCCGCCGACTGGCGGGCGGTGCTGCAGTCCGGGCCGCAGATCCTGTCGCTGCCCGTCGACGCCGGCGCAGAGGAGCACGCCGGCGCCCTTGGCGCGTTCCTCGAGCGCGGCGGCTGGATCGCGTGGGGCGCGGTGCCCACCGACGGTCCGATCGGTACGAGCGCCGACCGGCTGTGGCGCCGGCTCTCCGCCCTCTGGTGCGAGCTCGTGCAGGCCGGCTGCGACCCGGTCCGGCTGCGGGAGCAGGCGCTCATCACGCCGGCGTGCGGGCTCGCGCTCCACGGCCTGCCGCAAGCCGAGCAGGTGGTGACGCTGACCAACCAGGTCGCGCGCCGGCTGGAGACGCAGACGCTCGGCATGCGCCTCACCGTCGGCGCCTGAGCCGACAGAAGCCGTCACGCGGGAGCGATACCTTCCCCTCGTGAGCCCCAAGTCCACTGGCCCTTCTGCGACCGATGAGCTCGCGGCGCGGGCCGAGTCGCTGCGCGCGCAGATCGAGCACCACAACCAGCGCTACCACGGGCTCGACGACCCGGAGATCAGCGACGCCGACTACGACGAGCTGGTCAAGGACCTGCGCCAGATCGAGGCCGACTTCCCCGAGCTGATCACGCCCGACTCACCGACGCAGCGGGTCGCTGGGCGGCGCAACGAGGCGTTCGCACCAGTCGTGCACCGCGTGCCGATGATGTCGCTCGACAACGCGTTCACCGAGGCCGAGCTGGTCTCGTGGGGCGAGCGCTTGCAGCGGCGGCTGGGCGAGGGCGACGGCCCAGTCGACGTCGGCTTCGTGTGCGAGCTGAAGATCGACGGCGTCGCCATCTCGATCCGCTACGAGCGGGGCCGCCTCGTCCAGGCGGCGACGCGTGGTGATGGTCGGGTCGGCGAGGACGTCACCGCCAACGTCGCGACGATCGCTGCCGTTCCAGCGCGGCTCCTTGCGGGCGCGCCGGAGGTGCTCGAGGTGCGGGGCGAGGTCTACATGTCGAGCGCCGCCTTCGACGCGCTCAACGCCCGCCAGCTCGAGCTCGGCGACCGCGTGTTCATCAACCCCCGCAACTCGGCAGCCGGCTCGCTGCGCCAGAAGGACCCCTCCATCACGGCGAGCCGCGAGCTGTCGATGTGGTGCTACCAGCTCGGCGAGATCGAGGGCGGGCCACCGTTCAAGCGACACCAGGAGACGCTCGAGTTCCTCGCAGGGCTCAGGCTGCCCGTCAACCCCAACATCCGCGTGCTCGGCTCGCTGGCCGAGGTGCACCGCTACTGCATGGACTGGCAGCAGCACCGCCACAACCTCGACTACGAGATCGACGGTGTCGTCGTGAAGGTGGACGACCTCGCTCGGCGCGCCGACCTCGGTTCGACGAGCAAGGCGCCTCGCTGGGCGATCGCGTACAAGTTCCCGCCGGAGGAGCGCACCACCAAGCTCAAAGCCATCCAGGTGTCGATCGGGCGAACGGGCCGGGCGACGCCGTTCGCCCAGCTGGAGCCGGTGTTCGTCGGCGGCGCCAACGTGAGCCAGGCCACGTTGCACAACGAGGACCAGGTCCGGGCCAAGGACGTGCGCCCCGGTGACACCGTGATCGTGCGCCGGGCCGGTGACGTCATCCCCGAGGTCATCGGTCCGGTGCTCGCGGACCGCCCCGCCGGGCTGCCCGAGTGGGAGTTCCCGCGGACCTGCCCCTGTCCGATCGCCAGCTTGCTCGTTCGCCCTGAGGGCGAGAGCGACACGCGCTGCGTGCACCCGGAGTGCCCGTACCAGCTGCACGGCAGCATCGAGCACTTCGCGTCGCGCGGCGCGATGGACATCGAGAGCTTCGGCGAACAGCGCGTCCGCCAGTTCCTCGAGCTCGGTCTGCTGCACGACATCGCCGACATCTACACGCTCGACCTCGATCGCATCAGAGCGCTCGAGGGCTACGGCGAGGTGTCGGTGGGCAACCTCGCGGATGCGATCGAGGCCTCCAAGCAACGGCCGTTGCCGAACCTGCTCGTCGGGCTCAACATCCGCCACCTTGGCTACGCCGGCAGCGAGCTGCTGGCCCGCCACCTCGGGCACCTCGACCGCATCATGGCTGCCAGCGAGGCCGACCTCGCGGGCGTGGAGGGCGTCGGTCCCGTCATCGCCCGCGCCGTCCACGAGTGGTTCGCAGACCCCACGCACCGCGCGCTGATCGAGAAGCTGCGGGCGGCCGGCGTCAACCTCGAAGGACCGGAGGCGATTGACGTCCCTCAGACGCTCGCGGGCAAGACGGTCGTCGTCACTGGCACGCTCGAGGGCTTCAGCCGCGACACCGTCGAGGCCGAGATCAAGGCGCGGGGCGGCAAGGCGCCCGGCAGCGTCTCGAAGAAGACGCTTGCCGTCGTCGCCGGCGAGGGCCCGGGCGCGTCGAAGGTCAGCAAGGCGGAGGAGCTCGGCGTGCCGGTCATCGACGAGGCCGCGTTCGTCAAGCTGCTGGAGACCGGCGAACTCCCCACATGACCGTTCTGGCGGTGGAAACCGACCACCCGCGGCGCGGATCCACCGCCAGAACGGAGACGCCGCGGTTGTGCCGGCTTGGAATCCGCGGATGAGATCGGGGTCGAACAGCAGTGCCCTCGCCATCGCGACGAACTCGAAGCCCTCGTCCATCGCCAGCTGCGCGGTCTCGAGCCGGCTGATGCCGCCGAGGAGGATCAGTGGCAGCGTGACCGCGGCGCGCACCTGGCGGGCGAGCGGCAGGAAGTACGCCTCCTCGTAGGGGTAGGCCTTGAGGAACTTGCTGCCGACCAGCCGGAAGCCGAGCCGGAGGTGCCACGGCAGCGTCGCCGCGAACTCCCGCACCGGCGCGTCGCCCCTGAAGAGGAACATCGGGTTGGCGAGCGAGCTGCCGCCGGTGAGCTCGATCGCGTCGAGCCCGCCGTCGGCCTCCAGCCAGCGCGCCACTTGGATGCTCTCCTCCAGCCCGAACCCGCCCCGCACGCCGTCGACCATGTTGAGCTTGGCGGTGACGGCGGCGCGATCGCCGACGGCGTCGCGCACGGCCCGGACCACCTGCCGCGCGAACCGGGCCCGGTTCTCGAGCGTCCCGCCCCAGCGGTCGTCGCGGCGGTTGAGCTTGGGACTGAGGAACGCGCTGAGCAGGTAGCTGTGGCCGAGGTGGATCTCGAGCGCGTCGAACCCAGACTCGACGCACAGCGCCGCGCCGCGCGCGTAGTCCGCGGTGATGCGCTCGATGCCGGCCTCCGTCGCCGCCCGTGTGAAGCGCATGCCGAGCGGGTTGAACATGCGGCCCGGCGCGATCGAGGCGACCTTGTTCGACGCCGCGTTGGCGACGGGCCCGGCGTGGCCGATCTGGGCCGCGGCCGCCGCGCCCTCCGCGTGGATGGCGTCGGTCAGCCGTCTCAGTCCTTGTGCGGCCTCGGGCCGGAGGTGGATGCCCTCGGCGTGGGTGCGGCCCTCCGGCGCGACCGCGAGGTACGCGACGGTGCTCATCGCGACACCGCCGGCGGCGACCCGGCGGTGGTGCTCGATCAGCTGATCGGTGACGAGCCCGTCGGGGGTGGCGCCCTCGAACGTCGCCGCCTTGATGAACCGGTTCCGCAGGGTCAGCGGCCCGAGCGGCGCGGGCTCGAACAGCGCGGTCACGTCACCTCGAAGCACCAGCGGACCTCGCGGGCGCTGCCGTCGCGACCGACGGCGAGCCGCCACACGGTCGCGATGAGGCAGTTCCTCCCGGCGGGCAGCTCGGGCACGGCCTTGCCCTCCTCTGGCGTGTACTGCACCAGGTTCAGCTCGCGCGTTACGTCCAGCTCGCTCTCAGGGATCGGCACCGGTCCGTCTGGGGGCGTCTCGACCGCAAGCACCCCCGTCCAACCGGCCGCGAGGTCGATGCCGATCGTCTCCTGGCGCTGGATCTCATCACCACGACCGGGGATGAGCCTCTCGACGAATTCGCCGCCGCCCGACAGCGTGACCTCGTCGGGGTCGGTGTCGGCCCGGATGATCGCGGCCGCGAACGCAGCCGTGGCGAGGGTCAGCACTCCCACGATGACGAGCTTGTAGCGGGTGCTGTACACGGGGCGGGGGACGGGTTCGTTCATCACGCCTTCGGGAGGCTCGGGGACGGGAACGCGTGCAGGGATGCAGCGACGAGCGCGATCACCGAGGCCGCGGTCGCCCCGACCACGACGCGCGTCGCCCGTCCTTCCTCGACCGAGCCGAACGCAGCGACGATCGTCGTCGCTTCGAACATCAGCAGGCCGAGCGCGGCGCCCGCGCTGCGGTGCAGGATGCGCCAAGCGAACAGCCACTTGAGGCCGACGCAGCTGATGAGCATCGCCCGGAGGCCCCCGGTCAGCTCGCTGCGGCCGCTGATGAACACCGCCTCGGCGAGCGTCTCGATGCTGACGAGCGCGACCGCGACGGCCAGTGTCCGGGGTAGGCGGGGCGCCTCGATGTCAGCGTCGGCGGGTGGCATCGCAGCCGCCAGTCTGGCCGCGGGACCAGCCCGGAGCAGCATCGCGGCCGCCTCGGGTGCGCGGGCCCCTCGGAAGCGGGAAGTATCCTCGGCAGGTGGCCATGTCCCGCATGACCGACCAGATCGGTCGGGTCCTCGGCGGGCGCTACAGGCTCATCGCGCCGATCGGCACGGGCGGGTCGGCCCAGGTGTACCTGGCCGACGACGTCCGGCTCCGCCGGCGGGTCGCGGTGAAGGTCCTGCACGCCGCGCTGGCTGAGGACGACTCGTTCCTACGTCGCTTCCGCGCCGAGGCGCAGTCAGCCGCGGCCTTGAGCCACCCCCACATCGTCGCCGTCTTCGACTGGGGCGAGGACGAGGTCCCGTTCATCGTCACGGAGTACCTAGGCGGCGGCAGCCTGCGCGGCATGCTCGACAACGGTGTGCGGCTGACGCCGGCCCAGGCGCTGCTCGTCGGGCTCGAGGCCACCCGCGCGCTGGACCACGCGCACCGTCGCGGCTTCGTCCACCGCGACATCAAGCCCGCCAACCTGCTCTTCGGCGAGGAGGGCCGGCTCCGCATCGCCGACTTCGGTTTGGCGCGTGCGCTGGCCGAAGCGGCCTGGACCGAACCGGCGGGCGCGGTGCTCGGCACCGCGCGCTACGCATCACCCGAGCAGGCCAAGGGCGAGCCGGTCGACGGGCGGGGCGACGTGTACTCGCTCGGTCTCACGCTGATCGAGGCGGTCACCGGTCAGGTGCCCTTCGCCGCCGACACCACGATCGCCACCCTCATGGCCCGCGTCGACCGGCAGGTCGAGGTGCCGGCCGCGCTTGGGCCGCTGCGGGGCCCGCTCGAGCGGGCCGGCCGCCCCGATCGAGCCGACCGCCCCGACGCGGGCGAGCTGGCCGTCGCGCTCATGGCGACAGCTGAGCAGCTCGACCGGCCGGACCCCTTGCCGCTCGCCGGTGCGATGCCCGTCGGCGCTATCGACCTCACCGCGGCTGAAGACCACACGGTGCTCGTCGGCCCGTCAGAGGCCGGCGGCGATGCGACCGCGCTCTTCGACATCGATGTGGCAGACGCCACCGATGACGACGGCGCGCCCCGCGCCCGGCGGCGCTGGCCCGCCATCGTGCTGGCCGTGCTCCTCGCGCTCGCGCTCGGCGGCGCCGCGGCGTACGCGATCCAGCAGGCTCTGGTGCCGTCCTATGAGGTGCCGCGGCTCATCGGCATGACCGAGGCGGCGGCGTCCGCGGCGGTCGGCGAGTACGGGTTCGAGATCAAGACGGACCCAGGCAGGCGCGACGGCAGCGAACCCGGGGACGTGCTCGCCCAGGACCCGAAGGCCGGGGAGCAGCTCAAGAAGGGCGGGACGCTCGTCCTCACCATCTCGCTCGGCAACGAGCTGACGCCGGTGCCCGCGGGGCTCGTCGGCATGACCGAGCCAGATGCGCGCGCTGCGCTCGAAGCGGCCGGCCTCGTCGCCACGGTGGTGCCGGTCTTCAGCGAGGACCAGCCGGCGGGGCTCGTGCTGGCGCTGCCCGACGGGCTCGAGTCAGAGCTGCCGAAGGGCAGCGAGGTCGGGCTGACCATCTCCCAGGGTCCGACGCCGCGCATCGTTCCGTCCGACCTGGTGGGTCTGACGTTCGAGCAGGCGGCGGCCAAGCTGGCCGAGGTGCAGCTCGGCGCGGCGCAGGTGGACACGTTCTCCGACGACGTCCCGGTCGGCCAGGTCATCGGCACCGTGCCCGCGGCCGGCCAGCCGGCGCCGCGCGACTCGTCGGTCGAGGTGCAGGTCTCGAAGGGCCCCGACCTTGTCGAGGTGCCGCGCGTCGAGGGCCGCTCGCTCGAGGAGGCCATCGCCGCCATCGAGCAGGCCGGGCTCGTCGCTGGCGAGGTCTTCGGCCCCGCGCGGGGAAAGCCGTTCTCGACCCAACCGGGTGCGGGTGCGAAGGTCAAGCACGGCACCGTGGTGGACATCTACCTCCGGCGGTAGAACCCCGCAAGAACGCGGAAGCCGTAGGGTGCGGCCATGGGTGCGCTCGAAGGCAGGGTCGCGATCATCACGGGTGCGGGTCGGGGCAT
>CAYSAC010000068.1:0-13454 GCA_964428815.1 uncultured Acidimicrobiaceae bacterium
CAGCGACGCTGCCGCCGCGGACCTGCGGTCGCGACCCGCGGCGCAGATCGAGCGCGTGCGGCTGTGGCTCGACCCGTTGGTCGACGCGCGGCACCGCAACGGCAAGGCCCGCCGCGCCGACCTCGACAGACTGCAGGAGGCCGCCGCGATCGCGCCGACCCTCGAGCGGTTCCTCACCGAGCTGACCCTCGATCCGCCGGCGGCGACCGGCGACCTCGCCGGCCCGCCCCGCCTTGACGACGATGTCCTGACGCTGTCGACCATCCACTCGGCCAAGGGCCAGGAGTGGGATGCGGTGCACATCATCCACCTCGCCGACGGCAGTGTGCCGTCCGACATGTCGACGGGCGACCCCGATGCCATCGAGGAGGAACGCCGCCTGCTGTACGTAGCGATGACGCGCGCCCGCGACCACCTGTCGTGTTACGTGCCGCTGCGCTTCCACTTCCACCGCCAGCGCCGCAACGGCGACATCCACGGCTACGCGCTGCGGTCCAGGTTCCTCACCGACGCCGTCGTGGCCAACATGGACGAGGTCGTGGTCGAGCAACCCGCCCCCTTCGAGCCCGCGCTCGCGGTCACCGGAACCGTCGCCGACGTCGACGCCATGCTCACCGCCCTGTTCGACTGACCCCACCGATGCTTCTGGCGGTGAAAGCGCGCCGGAAAGCAGCGCGCTTCCACCGCCAGAACGGTAGGTCGGTCAGCGGCCGGCGGCCTCGCGCATCTGGGCGGCGTGGTCGTGGGGTGGACGGCGTAGTTCAGCAGCCACCGCTCGACCGAGTACGCACCGTCCTCGGTGTGGGTGCCGGCCCGGGCCCAGTCGCCCTCGGTGAGCAGGTCCAGCAGCTCGGCCGAGCCGGTCCTGGTCGTAGCCGGCACAGGCGGATGTAGGCGGTGGTCTCGCTGTCAGCGAGGTGATGGCAGATCTCGCGCGCCGTCCACTCCCCCGCTGCCGGTCGCCGGTCGCGCTCGTCCTCGCCGAGCGATGCCCACGTGGCCTCCACCTCATCTGCACCCGCTCGGTACTTCTCGCTGAGCGCCTGCCGCAGCGTGGGGTGGAAAGGCGCGGAACCGTCAACCCCCACCCGGTTGCTGCCACGGCGCCGGGATGAGCACGGTCCGCCGCATCGGGCACGTCTGCAGGGTGGTGAAGTCGATGAAGCGCTTCGCGTCGCCGCTGATCCGCTCGATGTTGTGCTGGAGCAGACCGGCGTCGTCGCCGGCGCCGTAGAGGCGGCCGAGGTCGAGCAGGTCGCGGTCCTCCGCCACGCCCTCCTCCACGATCGCTTCGAACGGCGGCGCGCCGGGTGTTAGCACCCGGGCCACGAGGTTCCGCAGGTAGAGGTCGAACGGGTGGATCTCGAAGGTGAGCGGCGTGTGCGACCCGTGCCAGATGGCAAAGAGCTCGTCGTCGCTCAGCCCCGGCGCACGCCGGAAGAGCGTGACAAGCCCGAGCGCGACGGGCTCGCCCTCGCGCGGCGCTGACTCCGCGACGACGTAGCCAGCAGCCGTCAGGCCCGTCGCGCCGAGCGCCCGCTCGAGCGACGGTCGCTCCTCGACCCGATCCACCCACGCGGTGACGAGGCCGGTGAGCACCAGCCCGCGCGGATCGTCACCCCAGCGCATGGCCGACGCCGCCGGCTCCTCGGTGTACGCGGTGAGCGCGCGAAGCCCGCTGACGGCGTCCACCGCGGCCGCCACGTCGATGGGCTCATTCGCGGCGTCGCGCCAAAGGGCGTAGACGAGCTTCTCCATCAGCCCGCGATCTCCTCGACCCGCGCGCGCGTCTCGGTCGACGCCAACCGCTGGAACCGCTTGGCGAAGTGGGCGCGCGCCGCGAGCTGGTCGGCGTGCATGCCGTGGACGACGGCACCGAGCGCCATCAGCGCGGCGGCACCGCGGTCGAGCCGGGCGAGCCGCGCGGCCAGGCCTTGGAGCTCGGATGCCTGCACCTCCATGTCCTGGAACCGGCCGAGCACGTCCTGCAGGTCCTTGAGCGCCCGCACGACCGGCTTGGCCGCCGACGACGGGAGCAGCGGGCCGAACAGCTCGAGGAGGTAGCGGAGCTCCTTGCCCCGCTTCCGCAGCTCGTGCAGCGAGGAGCCTGGCGAGCGGTCATCGATGGCCTCGCCCTCCTCGACCATCCGGGCGTAGACGTGCGCGATGCGTTCGCGCGCGAGTGACCCGACGGGACGAGCGGCGCGTGGCCGCCCGACCTCGTCCGTCAGCTGGGGAACGGCGTTCAGGACCTCGAGCCAGTCCTGCCAGAGCCGGGCGTGTTCGCGGGATCGCACGGTGCTGCGCATCTTCCGCACAGCGCGGCGGCGCCTGCGGCGCAGCAGATCTCGCACGGGATCGAGGTCGGCTGCGGCCGGCGGCGGGAGGGCTCCGGCTCGGTCCTTGAGGTCGGCCAACAGCACGTCCAGGTCGCGGACAGGGCCGGTGACCTGCTGGAGGGATTTGAAGTCGGCTCGGAAGCGGGCGGTCGCCTTCGGTGGCAGCACGCCCTTGCTCTCCCGCAACAGCGATCGGGTGCGCCGCAGCGCGACCCGGTAGCGGTGGAGGCACTCCGGGTCGTCGCCGGCCACGGCGCCAGGGAGCTCGACCTCCATCGTGCGGGCAAGCTCGACGAGCAGGGCGACGACGGCAAGGTCGGCCCGTTCGTCAGCGGCTAACCGCAGGGAGGTGGAATCGCCCGACATGGGCCGACAGTTTGGCCCGACCGCTACCGGCGCCGCTTCTTGGTGGTGAAGGCCGCTTCCATCTCGTCCAGCCGCTTGGCCTCGGCCAGGCCGACCTCTCGCCGGGCGCGCACGTCCTCTGGGCTTCGGCGCAGCAGCTGGATCACCTCTCGCAGGAGCTTGTCGGGGTCGACCGGCTTGTTCACGTACTCGTCGGCCCCGAGCTCCCAGCACCACACGGCGTCTGCTGGATCGGTCTTCGCAGTGAGGATGACGATGCGGGTGTCGGGTGCGAGCTGCTCGTCGTTGCGAGCGCGGAGCACGCCGAGCCCGTCGACGTTGGGCATCATCAGGTCGAGCACCATGACCGCGGGCGGGTCGGCGCGCAGCGCCTCGATGGCTTCGACTCCGTCAGCCGCCTCGAGGACAGTGAAGCCCTCGTCGTCGAACAGGAACCCGAGCATGGCGCGGATGCTGGGGTCGTCGTCGACGATGAGGACGTTGCCGTTGTTGGCCTCGTGGGCCTCCTGGGGCCAGTCGCCCTCCTCGATCTCCCAGTCGGTCACCAGGTCATGATGCCACCCCGGACCGCAAGGGCTCAGTGGTCGTGGCCGTGGTCGGCGTGGGACCGGACGGGCAGGCCGACCCGGTCCTCGTAGCCGGGGAGCGGGGTCCGGTAGATGCAGCAGTCGCAACTCGCCTGCGTCGTGCCGGCGGCGGCCTGCCGGTGGCGCTCGAGCACCAGGCGGGCGATCCGCGGGTCGGGCCCGAGGTGGCCGCCGTGCACAACGTGCAGGTCGGGGTGGTCCCCGGCCCATGCGCCGGCTTCGGATGTGATGCGCTCGACGAGGATGCCGGTGAACAGGAAGTACGGGATCGTGATCAGGGTGGTGGCGCCGAGCCGGCGGCAGCGATCGAGGGCGGCGGGGACGGACGGCGCCGCCAGCGAGATGAAGGCCGGTTCGACGATGTCGAGGCCGCGCGAGTCCTGCAGGAGGCGCGCCACCTTCGCCAGGTCGCTGTTCGCATCCGGATCGGAGGACCCGCGCCCCACGAGCACGACGCCAACCGACGCCGGGTCGACCGTGCCGGCGGCGGCGAGCGCCTCGCGGATCCGCTCCTCGGCCACCTCGAGGACCAGCGGATGGATGCCGAGCGGCGTGGCATAGCGAAAGCGAACCTGCGGATGCCGGTGCCGGGCGCGGTCGAGCGCGGCGGGGCCGTCGTTCTTCGCGTGGCCAGCACCGAGCAGGACGAGCGGGACCGCGATCACGTTGATGGCGCCGTCGGCAATGGCCTTGTCGATCGCGGTGTCGAGATCGGGCGCCGCGAGCTCGATGAACCCGAGGTCCACGTCGTGGTCGGGTGCTTCGGTACGCAGGACGGTGAGGAAACGCCAGACCTCGGCGACGCCCGCGTCGGAGCGGGAGCCGTGGGCGACGACGAACAGGGACGGATCAGACATCGGAGCTCCTAGTGGCATGTCGTCGAGTTGGCGGGCGGATCCGTCGAGTCAGGGGCGGCGTCGCTGGCCGACGAGCCGCCATGTCAATCCGGCGACATGTCACTAGCGAGGCGGGCGAGCGCGTTGAGGGCAGCGGCGGCGACGGCGCTGCCGCCCTTCTCGCCCACGTTGGAGATGGCGGAGAGGCCGCTGCCGCGCAGCGCCTCCTTCGACTCTGCGGCGCCGACGAAGCCGACCGGCAGGCCAATCACGAGCGCCGGTGCGATGCGGCCTTCGCGTGCGAGCGCGATGAGCTCGAACAGGGCGGTGGGCGCGCACCCGACGACGACGATGGCGCCGGGGTGGCGAGCCGCGGCAAGACGCATCGCCGCCGCAGCGCGCGTGTCGCCGTCGGCTGCGGGACCCACCTCGCTGAGCAGGCACACGGCTGGTGCGCCGGTGATGCCGGCGCGGACCATCTCGACGTCGCAGATGACGGGCCGACCGGCGCGCAGCGCGCTGATGCCAGCGCGCGCGGCGCCGGGGCTGAGGACAGTCGCGATGGCGTACTCGATGTCCGCGCTGGCATGGATCACGCGCTCGACCACTGCCCGCTCATCATCCTCGAGGTGCGACAGGTCCACGCGCTCGCGCATGATGCGGTAGCTCTCGACCTCGATGGGGTGGATCACCCGCGTACCTCCGTGATCGCGTCCCGGGGGCAGACCTCGATGCAGGCCAGGCAGCCTGTGCAAAGGTCGTCGACCACCGACGGGCGCTGGGGAGCGCGCAGCAGCGCGTGCTCGGGGCAGGTGACGAGGCACAGCCCGCACGCGGTGCAGTCGCCGGAGACGGTGACCGTCAAGGGTCATACCCCCGCGGCGTGACGATGCGGCCCCCGACGACGTAGGACGTCGATGCGCCCACGATCACCGTGGTCGTCATCCCGACCCGCTCGACGTCCAGCTCGCCGAGCGTCGTGACCTCCACGACCTGGTCCGGGCGGCCGGCGTCGGTGACGATCCCGACCGGTGTGGTCGAAGGACGCCGGTCGAGCAGCAAGGCGCGTGCCGTGTCCAGCTGCCAGTCGCGGCCGCGCGACCGCGGGTTGTAGAAGGTGACGACGAGATCGGCGTCGGCCGCGGCCTGCACCCGCGCCTCGATCTGCTCCCATGGGGTGAGCAGGTCCGACAGGCTGATGCTGACGTGGTCGTGCCCGAGCGGCGCTCCGAGCAGCGCCGCTGCCGCCAGGGCCGCGGTCACGCCGGGCACGACCTCGATGGCGGCCGGGTCGAGCCCACCGCCGGCGGCGACCTCGAACGCGATCGACGCCATCGCGTACACGCCGCTGTCCCCTGAGCAGACCAGAGCGACGCGGTGGCCCGCGACCGCGGCATCGACCGCGCGCCGCGCTCTTGCCACCTCGTCGCCGATCGGGCTGCGGACGACCTCCTGCGCGGGCGAGAGCAGCTCCGCGCACTGGTCGAGGTAGGGCCCGTAGCCAATGACGACCTCCGCGTGGCGAACTGCCACGGTGGCGGCGGGCGTGCGGTGAGCGGCCCCGCCAGGACCGAGGCCGACGAGGCTCAGATGGCCGCGCGGCCCCCGGCGGCGCGCGATGGCGACGGTGGCGGACGCGCTCTTCTGCTTGGTGACCACGAGCTGCGCGCCTCGTCCCGCGGCCAGCAGCGCGGCCGCTTCGGCGACGCTGGCGGTGCCCACCGCGGCGAGCACAGCGTCACTCGGGTTCGGTACTACCACTGCGGCAAGCGCCGCCGAGTCGAAGGTGCGGACCGGCAGCCCGAGGGCGACGATTGCAGGCTCGTCCCGCTTGATGTCGGCAGTGGCGATCTCGCCGACGGACGCGCGGGCCAGGCCCGCGCCGGCGAGCGCACGAGCGAGCAGCGTCGCGACCTCGTCGACCGGCGCACCGGACGACGCGCCGATGCCGGCCACGAGGGACGCGGGGTGCAGGACCGCGACACCACGGCCGTGGTCGGTCCCCTCGTCGGTGATCACGATGCGTGCGTCGCCCTGGTCGCCCGCTCGTAGCCCGAGTGGAGGGGGCCAGCCGAGCGGGTTGTCGACCGCGACAGGGTCGCCGTCGAGGAGGGCACGGCTCACGCCGGCGATGTCGCCCGCGGCACTGAAGCCAGC
Organism: uncultured Acidimicrobiaceae bacterium; assembly: GCA_964428815.1. Taxonomy (GTDB): domain Bacteria; phylum Actinomycetota; class Acidimicrobiia; order Acidimicrobiales; family CAYSAC01; genus CAYSAC01. Next base: position 6,286 of record CAYSAC010000068.1, read on the forward strand.
CAGCAGGTCGAGCGCGACGATGCCGGCGGCGTCGGTCGCGGTGGTGACGACGGGCGACGCGCCGAGCAAGCCAGCGACCTCGCGCGCGAGGGCGTTCGCCCCGCCAAGGTGACCACCACACAGCGCGACCGCGTGGCGCCCGGCCTCGTCCACGCAGACCACCGCAGGGTCGTCGCGCTTGTCCTCGAGGAGCGGCGCGATCACGCGCACCGCCGCGCCCGTCGCGCACAGCAGCACGAGGCCATCGACGTCGACCCAGCGTTCGCGGACGGTCGCGCCGAGCCGGCCGTGCACGTGCGCGTACGGCAGGCGCTGGGCGAGCACCGCACCCGCCGCAGTGACCGAGACGGTGAGCACCCTCATGCTGGTCCCCACGCGATGAAGACCGGGTTCTCGGCGGCCAGGCCCACCCCGCGCCCGAGGGCGCGACCCCGGCTCACCTGGAGCTCGACGAGCGCGCCGAGCCGCACGTGGGCGGCGGCGGCGCGATCGAGTGTGGCGTACGTCGCGACCACCCGGCCGCCGGGACGCAGCCGCTCGAGCACGGAATCGAGCACATCGAGGCCACCACCGCCGACGAACGCACGGTCGGGGTCAAGCAAGCCCGCGAGGGCCGCCGGCGCCTCACCCTGCACGACCTCGATGGCAGTGCCATGGCGGGCCGCGTTGGCAGCGATCCGAGCGCAGTCATCGGCGCGTCGCTCGACGGCGACGACGTGCAACGCGGGGCATGACCGGGCGCACTCGATGGCCACGCTCCCGCTGCCGGCGCCCACGTCCCAGACCACGCCGGACTCAGGCAGATCGAGCTTGGCGATGGCAACCGCGCGGACCTCGGCCTTGGTGATCATGCCGTCGCGCGCGTCGAAGGCGGTCTCCTCTGCCCCCCACCGCCGCGCCGCGCTCCCGGCGACGGACGAGCCGTCGAGCAACAGCACGACCGACCGGTGGTCCCACGCGCCCGCGGCCAGCCCCGCGAGGTCGGTCTCCGTGATCGCCTCGCCGTCCTCCGCGAGGCGGCTGCACACGACGACGCGCCCGACGTCGGCGCCGAGGGCGATCAGCTCCTTGCCAAGCGCGGCCGGCGGCTGATCCGGCGCGGTCAGCACCGCGACCTTCGGGCGACCGGCGGCGAACCGGGCGGCGTCGGCCAGCGACCGGCCGTGGGCGGAGATGACCATCGCGTCGTCCCACGGCAGCCCGACCCGCGCGAACGCGAGGGCGACGGAGGACGGGGCCGGGTGGATGACGAGCGCGTCAGGCCCGAACCGCTCGGCGAGGGCGCGGACTATGCCGAAGAACCCGGGATCACCAGAGGCCAGGACGCACACCCAACCCGGCTCGGCGGCGATGGCGTCGAGCGCAGGCTCGAGGCCGCCAGTGAGCGCCACGGTCCGCCGGCCACCGCCGAGCGCGCCGAGCTGAGCGCGGCCGCCCACCACCAGGTCGGCCGACGCCAGCGCGGCGCCCGCATCCGCACCCACTGGCTCGCCGCCGAGCAGCCCGACCACGTCGATCCGCTCAGGCACGGGCCAGCACCTCATCGCCGTCGAAGTCGACCATCACGACCTCGACTGCCAGCGCACCACCGGTGTAGGAGACGCACGCGTCGCGGGCCCGCTCGCAGAGGAGGCGCAGCGGCTCGGTCGCACCGGCACCAAGGCAGCTCTCGAGGAAGTGCCGCGCCGTCGCGGTCTCGGTGGCGGCGGCCACGACGTCGAGCGGCGCACCCGCCTCGATGGCGATAGCGGTCAGGAGGTCGCCGTCGACCTGCGACCGGTGGAAGTGGGTCATCATCACGCCCGCCGCGAGCTTGGCGATCTTGCCGACCATCCCGACGAAGGTGACCCGGGCGATGCCGAGGCCAGCGGCGTGGCGGAGCGCGATGCCGGTGAAGTCACCGACCTCGACGAAACACACGGGCGACAGTTCCGGCACCAGGCGCTGCGCGGCGCGGTCAGACCGAGTGCCGGTCGCCAGCACGACGTGACGCGCGCGCTGCGCGGCAGCGACGTCGATCTGCTGCACGACCGACGCGCGGTAGCTCGCGGTGCTGTACGGCTTCACCACCCCGCTCGTCCCGAGGATCGAGATGCCGCCGACGATGCCGAGCCGCGCGTTCGAGGTCTTCATGGCCATGACCTCACCGCCCGGCACAGAGAACGTTGCGACGACCGTTCGCTCCGTCACCTCGCCGATGGCGCGCAGGATCATCCGGCGGGGCACCGGGTTGATCGCCGGCGCGCCAACGGCCAGCCCGAGTCCGGGCAGCGTGACCGTGCCGATGCCAGCGCCGGCCACCAGCTCGCTGGCGCCATCACTCCAGGTCACCTCCGCGGTCATGCGGGCGCCGTGGGTGCAGTCGGGATCGTCACCGGCGTCCTTCACGACCACGCACCGGTTCGTCGTCTCTGCCTCGACGGTGAACCAGACCCGCTCGCCGCTCGGCAAGCCGACCTCGACCTGGGAGGGCGGCGACCCAGAGACGAGGCCGACCGTCGCGGCCTTGGCTGCCGCGCTCGCGCACGTGCCGGTCGTCCACCCCGTCCGCAGCCCCTTTGCAGCGGCCACGTCCGGCGACAGCTCGGGCTCGTGGGGCTCACTCATGCCGGGCGGCCTTCGGTGGTGCCGCGGCGAGAGCGGCGGCGGAACGCGTGTGCGTAGGCCGGGTCGTAGAGGTGGCTGCGCTCCGCAGCGGCGTCCCCGAGCGCGGGACCGACGAGCACGAGCACGGTCCGCGTCGCGCCCGCGTCGGCGATGGCGGCGCGCAACCCGCCGACGGTCGTACGGATCACGCGCTCGTCAGGCCAGCTCGCGCGCACGACGACTGCAGCCGGGGTTGCCTCGCTGTAGGCGCTGCCCGGTCCGAGCAGCTCGGCCTCGAGCTCGGCGGGTCGCGCCCCGCTCAGGAACACCGCGAGAGTCGCACCGTGCGCGGCGAAGGCGGCGACCGACTCGAGTGGGGGCATCGATGCGCTCGTGCGGCCGCCGAGCCTCGTGAGCACGACGCTCTGCGCGACCTTCGGGCTCGTCAGCTCCCGTCCGACGGCGGCCGCGGCGGCGGCGAGCGACGACACTCCTGGCACGATCTCGAAGGAGCGCTCGTTGGCCACGCACCAGTCGATCTGCTCCTGGATGGCGCCGTAGATCGAGGGATCGCCGCTGTGAAGCCGGGCGATCGCGGCCCCAGCGCGCGCCTCGTAGACGGCGAGCACGTCCTCGAGGGTCATCCCCGCCGAGTCGTGGACCTCGACGCCTGGCCTGGCGTGGTCGAGCAGCGTCTCGGGGACGAGTGACGACGCCCAGATGACGACGTCAGCGGCGGCGAGGCGGTCACGCCCGCGGAGCGTGATGAGATCCGCCGCGCCCGGTCCGGCACCGACGAAGGAGATCACCGCAGCCGCCCCGCGGGCGGGACGATGACGGTTGCGAGGTAGGTGGCCGGCTGCTCGGAGACGTCCGCCAGCGGCGCCACCCGCTCGCCGGGCAGGCCGAGGAGCTCGCCGACGAGGGCGCCCTCGAGCCGGCCGGCGGCGGCGAGGCGGGCTGCGATCGCGGGCAGGTGCCGGCCGCCCTTGTAGACGACGACGGCGCGCTCCTCCTCGTCCAGCGCGGCATCGACGTCGGTGGTGCCCTCGATCGCTGTCACGAGGGTCAAGGTCTCCGTGCCGTCGACGAGCACGGTCGACGAGCGCGCCGCGAGGTCCTGGAACGCCATGATCCCCGCGACGGTGAGGATCGTCGCGGCCGGGCGGTGCTCGCGCACGTGCGCGGCCACCGACGCAAACGTGCTGTAGATGTTCGGGTCGCCGAGGGTGACGAACGCGACGCGCTCGCCGGCGTCGAGGCACTCGACGATGCGCGCTGCTGCTTCGTTGATCGCGCCATCGCGCGCGCTGCCGTCACTCGCCATGACGAACACCACGCGCTCCATCGCGACGCCCGGCACTCCTTGGCGGACGATCGACTCGGCCCGACCGACCGCCTCGAGAGAGGTGCACGGCGCGAATACGCGGTCGGCGGCGCGCAGCACATCGACGGCCTGCAGGGTGAGGAGGTCGGGGTCACCGGGACCGACGCCCACGCCGATCAGCGCGGGACCCAGCGGGTTGGCGCCACCCTCGGCCGCGGTCGGGTCGGCCTGGCGGTTCACCGCGCCGACCGGGCGCGGGTTGCGCTCGGCCGCGACGAGCCGCTCGATCGCGAGCCGGATCAGGTGCGCCTCCGAGCGCTGCTGGGCGCGGGCGACCCTGGCCAGCTCCTCCTTCAGCCGCTCGGGGAGGTAGACCGTCGTCTTGCGCACCCACGTATGGTAGGTCGGGTGGCAGTCAGGCGGCGGCGAGGCCGGCCGTGGCCGCCCAGAGCTCGTCCTCCGACGCCCAGTTGGCGCGGTGGTGAGCATTTCCCTCGACCATCAGGTCGTACTGCCACCAGAGGCCGTAGATCCCGCAGGTGAGCAGGAGCGCGGCGATGCGGCCGCCATAGGAGTGCGCCTGCTTGAGCTGGCGGGCCGCGGGTGGGGCCAGCGGCGCGCCGAGCGCGCTGAAGATCGCGGCCAGCTCGTGCTCGACGGCGTGCTCGGCGGCGTCGTGGCGGACGAGGTCCTGGTCGATGAACACATAGCCGATGATGTGTCCGACGCCGCTGGAGAAGATGCTGATGATCGTCCACAGCGTCGGGTCCCGGAACTCGGTCGTGAGGTGGCGGAGCACGCCAAGGTGAGCGGCGGCCTGCTGGAAGCGGGGCGTCAGCTCGTCGCCTCGTCCCTGGGCGACCGCCCGCTCCCACGCGAGCGCGACCGCCGAGTCGAGCACCTCGAGCCGGCGCCGGTTGTGCTCGACCGAGCGCCACATCAGCCGGTAGAAGACATAGAAGCCGTAGATGCCGCATGTCAGCACCGTCCAGCCCAGCGCGGTCCAGAACTCAGCCTGGTAGTCGGTCTCGGTGCGCCTGGTGATCGACCACTGCAGTCGCTGCAGCGCGTCCTGCCGCGGCGCCGCCGGGAAGGCGTCGCTCATTGGGAGGCCAGGATCTCGTTCTGGCACGCCAGCCCGATCTCCTCGCCGACCTGCTCAGCCGCGGCGCCGCCTTCCACGATCACCTGCAGGTCCGCAGCCGGTCTGGCGGCCATGGCCTGTTCGATGCAGGCGAGCGCCTCCTCTGAGAGGGGCTTGCCGAGCTCCTGCTCGATGCCGGTCACGAAGAGCCCGGTGACGATCTGCGGGCAGGCGACGATCGCAGCACTGACCGCCGTCTCGATCTCGGCCTGCCCCTCGTCCTCGCCAGCCACGAAGGCCTTGGCGAACGCGGCGGCGAAGGCGGGGTCGTCGTCCAGCGCGTTCGCGAAGCACGTCGACGACTCCGGCGTGAGGTTGAACCCCTCCTGCCCAGCGAGGACGTCGGCGAACGGCGCGCCGAGCTGGCACGTGCCGAGGTCGGCGGCGAGGTCCTTCTCGACCTTGGCTTCGTCGAGCTCGAGCTTGAGATCGGCCACCGACTCCGCGGCGGCCAGCTCGCTGGGGGTCACGTCCCCGCTCTCGAGCTCATCGACACCGACCGCGGCCACCGTCGCCTCCGCCACGCAGTCCGCCGCGGCCGACGCGAGCTCGATGGAGTCCTCGGACTGGATCTCCTCGCTCAGCGCGTCCTCCCAAGGTTGCGGGTCGGTCGACTTCTCGTCACCACAGGCGGCGGCGGTCGAGGCGATCAGGACGAGTGACAGGATCCAGCGCATCCGCGAACCGTAGTGGCGACGAACCGCTCCGCAAGCTCCGGCGCCGCGCCGAGGTGGAGGTGCAGATAGCTGGCAAAGAGGTGCGCGGCCAGCCAGCCCGCCCGTCCTCCACCGAAGCGACCGGCGAGGTCGAGGCCGACGCCTGCCGGCTCGATCGTGGAGTAGTGGAACTCATGGCCCCGGAGCGCGCTGCCCGCAGGACCGAGCGGGGACGGGGCCGTCGTCGTCGCCGCGCGATACCCAAGTGACAGTCGGTCGGTCATCACCGCGTCCGCCTCGATGGCTCCGGCGAGCTTCTGGCCGTCCAGCGAGCGGCTCAACCAGAGCAGCCCCCCGCACTCGGCCCAGGTGACCAATCCGGCGCCGACGCGGGTCGCGACGTCAGCGAGCAGCGGCTCGTTGGCCGCCAACGCCGCCGCGAAGACCTCGGGGAAGCCGCCCCCCGCGACGAGCGCCTCGGCGCCGGCCGGGAGCGACGCGTCCTCGAGCGGATCGAACGGCAGCAGCTCGGCCCCGGCGGCCTCGAGCGCCTCGAGGTTGTCGGGGTAGCTGAAGCTGAACGCAGGACCGGCCGCCACCGCGACACGCACCCTCGCTCCTGCCGCCGTCGAAGGTGACGCCGGTGGCTCGAGGGTGAGCGGCCGCGCGGATGACGCCAGCGCCATCAGCGCCTCCAGGTCACAGCCGGCGGCGACCGCGTCCGACAGGCGACGAACGGAGGTGACGACCTCGGCGCGCCGTTCGACCACCGGCACGAGCCCGAGGTGGCGATCGCGCCACGCGAACGCGTCGTCGCGTCGCAGCACGCCGAGGACAGCGACGCCGAGCGGAGCGAGCGCCTCTCGCAACAGGACCTCGTGGCCGTCGCTGCCGACGCGGTTCAAGATCACACCCGCGAGGTCGACCCGTTGGTCGAGCGTCATGAACCCGTGCACCAGCGCAGCGACGGAGCCGCTCATCGACGCGGCGTCGACCACGAGCACGACCGGCGCGTCGAGCAGCGCGGCAACCTCGGCGGTCGAAGCAGTCGGCAGCGCGCCGTTGGGTGCGGGCTCGGCCGCCCCGTCGAACAAGCCCATCACTCCCTCGACGACGAGCAGGTCGGCACCCTGCGCGGCCCGAGCCGCGAGGCCGGGGATGGCGCCCGCGCCGCAGATCCAGCTGTCGAGGTTGCGGCCCGGCCGTCCGGTCGCGACCGCGTGGTAGCCGGGGTCGATGAAGTCTGGCCCGACCTTCGCCGACGCGACTCGCCGTCCGCTCGCGGCCAGCGCCGCCATCAACCCGGTCGCGACCGTCGTCTTGCCCACACCCGAGTGGGTGCCGGCGACGACGATACGCGGCCCGAGGATCACCGACCCACCCCAATCGTCGACACCGCCATCAGTACTCGATGCCCTTGATCGCCTTGATGCCCTCGTCGTAGGCGTGCTTGAGC
>CAYSAC010000069.1:0-13407 GCA_964428815.1 uncultured Acidimicrobiaceae bacterium
GCCGCGGCCATGGCGTTGTCGCGCACCGGCTGCGAGGTCGTCGTCGTCGAGCGTGACAACACGCCCATGCCCGACGACGTCGAGGGCGCCTTCGAGTGGGACCGCCGGGGCGCCCCGCAGGTGCGCCACACGCACGGCTTCCCAGCCCTGATCCGGGTCATCCTGCGGGACCGATACCCCGACGTGCTCCGAGCGCTGGTCGACGCCGGTGTGGGCGAGGTGAGCATCATGCCGCCGTCGGTCGCACCCGACGCCCCGAACTACGCCCGCGACGCCGAGGACCTGCAGGTGCTCAGCTGCCGGCGCACCACCCTCGAGTGGGTCTTCCGGCGGTGCGCCCTCGCCGAGGCTCACGTGCGGTTCCAGGTGGGCGTTCCGGTGGACGGGCTGCTCGTCGACGGCGCAGGCGGCACTGGTCCGCTCGACGTGCGTGGCGTGCGGCTCGAGGACGGGACCGAGCTGCGGGCCGATGTCGTCGTGGCGAGCACCGGCCGACGGGGCGACGTGCCAGCCTGGTTCGCCGAGCATGGCGTCGAGGTTCCAGAGGAGGAGCATCCGACCGGGACGATCTACCTGTCGCGCTTCTACCGCAGCGCCGCCGGCACCGAGGCGCCGATGGGTTACCAGGGAGGTCGGCGGGCCGGCCTCGGCTTCGTGGTGGCGGGCGCGGACAACGGCACCTACTCGGCGACGCTCGCCGTCGACGCGAACGACGGCGAGCTGCGGGCTCACCTCCTCGACCCTGACCGGTTCGAGGCGGTGCTCCCTTTGTTCCGCGAGATGGCGCCGGTCGTGCGCCGCGGCGGCACGCCGATCACACCGGTGCAGACGATGGGCGGGCTCATCAACCGCATCCGCCGGTTCCGCGACCCGTCTGGAGCTCCGCTCGCCCACGGGTTCTTCGCCATCGGCGATGCCCACACGTGCACCAACCCGCTGTACGGCCGGGGCTCGTCGCTGGCCGTGCTCCAGGCGATCCTCGTGGCCGACGCGCTGGCGGCCCACCCGGAGGACCGGGATGCCGCGGCGTCGACCTACGAAGCGGCCAGCGCGGACCGGGTCGAGCCGTGGTTCGACGTCTCGGTGCTGACCGACGCGGCCGCCGCCACGCCGGCGGCGGACCGCCCGGAGCGCGCCGCTTCGCCCGATGACACACCTCGGGCGCCCAGGCTCGACCTGGCGACGCTTCGCCGGATCGCGGCGTCCGGCGACCCGGAGCTGGCGGTCATCGTGGCCCGCACCATGAGCCTGCTCCTCACGCCGCAAGAGGTGTTCGGCGACCCCGAGCTGCTGAGCCGCCTGGCTGCGGCAGCGTCGACCGAGCGTCCGCGTGATGTGACCAAGCCGCGTCCGCCGCCGCTGACTCGGGACGACATTCTCGCCGCGGGGGTCCCTAGCGCTCCCTCGTGACGGTGCCGAGGTAGCCGAGCACCGTCTCGAAGATCCGTGTGTTGCCCCTCGAGATGAACCGGTGGACCCTTGCCTCGAACAGAGCTCGCATGAGAGGGCTGTGGGCGTGGTAGGTCTCGACGAACGTGAGGCGCGTGCCCTCGCCACCGTCGAGGGGCGCAAGGGTGTGCCAGCCCTCGGCCTTTGACCACAGGGGCTTGCCGACAGCCTCGTAGCGGGCGAACTCGTTGCGCCGGGCCTCGGTCACGACCTCCCACGAGCGTGCCACCCCGCCGGAGAGCAGCCACCGCGGCACCGGGAACGTGCAGGTGCGCACGAGACCGGCGCCGTCCTCGTCGCCTTCGCGCAGGATCGTGATGCTCCCGCCGGGGTGCTCGAAGGTGCGGGGCACGGTCGCGTCGGGCGGGGTCTTCGGGTGGAGGAGCCGCCACACCCGGTGCGGCGGTGCGTCGACGGCGAAGGACACCTCGTGGCGCTGCATCAGCGGCTGTCCCCCCAGGAGCCGACGTCGAACGGACACGCTTCTGACACCGTCGTCACGTTAGCGGGGGCGGGTGAGGCGATGCCCAGGACGACATCGAGATCCGGCCGGTCAGGCCGGCGCTTCGACCACGAGCCCGACCGCGACGGCAGCGTCGCTCATCCGCTGGTCGTAGGTGACGATGGCCCGCAAGTCGGCGCCGATCGAGTGCGCTGACGCCAGATGGATGGCGTCGAGGGAACGCAGCACTGACCCAGGGGCGAGCGTTGCCGCGTCGTCGAGCAGGTCGCGTTCGAGGTTGATTTGGTCTAGGCGGGCAAGCTGTCTCCTCGCGTGTGCGATCGCCGCTGGCCCGCCTCCACACACCGCACGCACCACCTCGACCCGCGCGAGGGCGCTCGTCACCCGGCCGTCCGTTCGGTGGCGCCGAAGGAACTTCCGTAGCGCGCTTGACTCAGCTTCTTGGTTGACCAGCTTCACGAGCGCTGACGAGTCCAGATACAGCTTCACCGGTCGTCGGAGCGCATTGCGGCGAGAACGGCCGATGCGTCGACGTCGTAGTCGCCGGGCATCTCGTCGGCGACATCGCTGACGTCTTCGGCGGGCGTGACCGTGCCGCTCGCGATCCTGTCGGCCCAGGCGTCAGTCGTGATCGGAACGAGGCGGGCCACTGGTCGTCCTCGATCCGTGACTTCCAGGCTCTCGCCATGAGCCACGCGTTCGAGGTAGCGGCTGGCGTGCTGTCGAAGCTCGCGGACCCCTATGCGATCCATGTGCTACATCGTAGCACGCCGTCGGTTCTCTGGCCAGGTCAGCCGTCGATGTCGATCCCGCAGTTGTCGAGGATCCAGGTCGCGCCAGCGGTGTCGGACTGGATCCCCTCGGGTCCGAAGGCCGCCTCCATCGCGGCGACAGCGGCGTCCTCGTCCTCAGCGTCCACGAATGCGGACGCGATCATCGAGCCGTTGTCGAGCACGTCGGCGACGTCGACCCGGGCCTCGGCGTCCACATGGTCGGTGGCGTCGGCGAGCTGGGCGATGAGGCGCCTGATGTTCTCGTAGCCCACCTGGCGGACGGGGAACTCGTCGCCGCCGGTGTCGGTGGCGGCGAAGAGCACGTCGACCTCGCCGACGACGGCGCACCACTGGTCCCGGTCGCCGATGCCGACCTCCACGGTCACCGTGTCGGTGGCATCCAGGGCGACGTGGGCCCCGTCGCCGGCCTGTAGGCACAGCTCGTGGGTGCCCGGCTCGAGGTAGATCTTCCCTTCGGTCTGGCCCTTGCCGAAGTGCACGTGGTCGGCGTCGCGGGCAAGGGCCTCGCCTGGCGCGACGCAGCCGTCGTCGGCGATGACGTGGAAGTGGCCGGCGCCGTCGTGGACCTCTCCGGCCTCCTCGATCGTGATGCCGTCCGCGGTCATGGCGAGCGCGACCCCGCCCGCGACGGCGGCGCCGTCGGCGGGCCCGCTGAACGACACGGTGGCGTTCTTGGCGTCGTCGCCGCACGCGGCGACGGACAGGGCGAGTGCTGCGCCAAGGGCGACGCCGCGCCACGGCAGGGAGGTGGATCGCATGGAGGTGCTCCTTGGCTCGATGGACCGTTCGGTTGGTCCGCTCGCGCTGTCGCGCCGACGGCGGCTGGCGGTTCGACGAGCCTCAGCGCGGAGTGTCGGTGCAACATGGCGGTCATGACCGTGGCCGGAGGGGGAGCTCTCGCGCTCGAGGGTTGGCGGCTCGTCCGCCAGATGCTCGACGACCTCACCAGGTCGATCGAGTCCGACGCCGAGACCGAGCTCGAGCTCCTGGAGGGCCTTCGGGTCCTGGGCCGGGCTACTGCTCTGTGCTCGGAGCTGTCGCTCGACGTCGACACCGCGGCGCCCTGGTTCTTCAGCATGAACACGCCAGCTCGGCTCATCGGGGGGCCGAACCCCGACGGCGAGTACTTCCTCGCCATGATCGACGGCCACCACCGCTACCGGGTGCGGGGCCGCCGGGGCACCAGCGTCTACCTCGGCTTCCAGGTGCTCGCCGGCGTCGGCCTCACCCCGCGCCGCATGGCGGCCCACGTCTCCGACCGCGACCTCCGACTGGCCCACGACGGAACGTTCGCCTTCGTCCTCGCGGCCACCGAACCCACCGCCGCGGAGCTCGCAGGCGACCGGTGGGTGCCGATGCCCGAGGACTCCTCCGCGATCGTCGTCCGCGAGTACATCGCCGACAGGGCGCACGAAGTCCTCGCCGAGCTCACCATCGAGCCGCTCGACCCGGCTGCGCCGCCGGTGCCGCCGACCGACGCTGCGCTCGCCGAGCAGCTCACGGGCATGGCCTGGACCATCGCCAAGCTGACCACGCTGCACCAGACCATCAAGCCCGAGCTCCTCCACACCCCGAACCAGCTGGCCACGGCCGAGGCCGCTGACCTCGGCGCCGCCGACACCACCCCCGACAACCTCTACATGATCGGGACGTTCCGGTTGGAGCCGGACGAGGCTCTCGTCGTCGAGCTCGAGCCGCCGGACACCCGCTACTGGAGCGTCACGCTCGAAAACATCTGGCACGAGTGCATCGACGCCCGCCGGCGCCGCAGCTCGATCACCAACGCCGCGGCGGTCGTCGGCGCGGACGGGAAGGTGCGCATCGTCGCCGCCTCGGCCGACCCGGGGGTAGAGAACTGGCTCGACACCGGCGGGCGCCACCGGGGCTTCGTGATCGTCCGCTGGCTCGACAATCCCGACGCACCCGCCGTCATCACCCGGGTGGTGCCGCTGTCCGGGCTGGCGCGGTGATGGGCGCCGACCGCTTCGACCAGGCCAACCTCGTGGAGGAGGCCGTCGCTCGCACCGGCGAGGACGATCTCGGCGAGCCGACGTGGCAGGAAGGCCTCGAGGTCCTGCTCGACTCGCTGCGATGCGAGGGCCGGCTGCACGAGCTCGGCGTGGAGATCGCCGCCGGCGAGGTCGTCTCGTACCTCGCGAACCGCCTCGCCATCCTCGCCTGGCGCCGCGACCACCCCGAGGTCGCCGACGGGCTCATCGAACGACCGATCGTCATCGTCGGCCAACCCCGCACCGGTACCACGATCCTCTACGACCTCCTCGCCCAGGACCCGGACCTGCGGGCGCCGCGGACGTGGGAGGTCGACCGTCCCGTCCCGCCCCCCGAGACCGCCACCTTCGCCACCGACCCCCGCATCGGCGAGGTGCAGGCCACCATCGACCTGGCCGACTCCCTCATCCCCGGGTTCACGACCTTCCACCCGATCGGCGCGCGCCTCGGCCAGGAGTGCGTACGCATCACCGCCGGCGACTTCCGCAGCATGATCTTCCCGATCCAGTACCGGGTGCCGAGCTACAACCGGTGGCTGCTCCACGACGCCGACCTCGCTCCCGCCTACCGTTGGCACCGCCGCTACCTCCAGCACCTGCAGTCCCGGCACCCGGCCCGGCAGTGGCTGCTGAAATCGCCGGCCCACCTCTGGCACCTCGATGCCCTCGCCGGCGAGTATCCCGACGCGATCGTCGTGCAGACCCACCGCGACCCGCTCAAGGTCATCGCGTCGGTCAGCGCCCTCGCCGCTCACCTGCGGCGGATGGCCAGCGACGAGAGCTCGATCGCCGAAGCCGCCGCCGAGTACGCCGAGGACATCTTCGTCGGCCTCGATCGCGGCGTCGATGCTCGGGACCGGGGCACGTTCCCGCCCAGCCAGATCGTTGACGTCCACTTCGCCGAGTTCGTCGCCGACCCTCTCGCCTCGATCGAGCAGCTCTACGCCGCCCTCGGCCGGGAGCGCACCAACCAGACCGAGGAGCGCATGCGGTCCTTTCTCGCCAGCAACCCTGGCGACGGCGGCGGTGGCGGCACCCGCTACCGGTTCGCCGACACCGGCCTCGATCCCGACGCCCTGCGCGAACGGGCCGCCCCCTACCAACAGCGCTTCGGCGTCGAATCAGAGCCGATGCGGTGACCCATCCGCGAGCGAGTCGCTAGCCCCGGGACTTGCTCTCGTAGAGCGCGCGGTCGGCGGCGCTCACAAGCTCGGTGACCGTTGTCGCGCCGCCCTCGGCGTGCGCGACCCCGATGCTCACCTGCGCGTCGACCGGCATGTCTGCGGTGGCGACCTGCGCGGCGATGCGTGCCGCGACGGCTCGGGCGGCCTCGGCTGAGCTCTCCACGAGCAGCGCCGCGAACTCGTCGCCGCCGACCCGGCCGACGACGTCGATCTCGCGCGTCGCCGCCCGGAGTGCGGCGCCAACCCGGCGAAGGACCTCGTCGCCGGTCAGGTGGCCGTGGCGGTCGTTGACGGTCTTGAAGCGGTCGATGTCGATCATCAGCAGCGCGAGGTCCCGCCCGAGGCGCCGAGCCCGGACCAGCTCGATGTCCATCCGGTCGTAGAAGGCGCGGTGGTTGAGGCACCCGGTCAACCCGTCGTGGGTCGCCAGGTCGACGAGCCCGGCCGCCTGTGCGCGGCGCTGGCGGGCGGCGAAGATCGCAAGCGTGCCGGCCATCAGGAGCGTGCCGGCGAAGACGATGATCCGGCCGGCCGCGTCGCCTGCCACGACCCCCACGAGCGTCGCCGCCACGACCGCGGTGGCGGTGATGAGGGCGACGGCTGGCGGCGGGTAGGCCAGGGCTGCGTACGACAGGGGCAGGAAGAGGAGGAAGGCCAGGGGGCTGGCGAGACCGCCGTCGATCAGCGCCACGATCGAGGTGAACACGCAGGTCATCTCGCTCCACGCGACGAAGAACAGCTCGCGGCGCGCCGAGGCGAGGATGGCGCGGCGTGGCAACAGCACCACGAGCACGGTGGAGGCGAAGCCGGCGGCCACGGCGACCCACAGGGCGGTGCGGTGGTCACGGTCGGGCGTCACCAGGAGGTACACCGCCCCGGCGCCCGACCCGGCGACGTACATCGCAAGCCCGGCCACCAGGTGGTTGGACCAGAACCGGTCGTCCTCGACGCCGGCCTCGCTGCTCGTCACCACCGTCCCCTTCCGGCCCTCGTGCATCATGCTCCACCCGCTCGCTGGCGCACTACAACAGGGGCATCGACGTCGAGCTGGCTGATCAGGACCTGACCGCGGTCGCCGCGGCCACCTGTCGCGAGCTCGCGCCGCTGCTCGGCCGCGACCCCATCCCGATCGGCGCCGCGAGCGCCGAGGCCGGCGGTGTCCACGTAGCGGTCGTTGCCGTCCTGGTCCGGATCCGTGGGGCGGCCCGGGTTCGGACGGCCACCGGCGTGGCCGACGGGCGCGATGGCGCGCTCCGCGCCGCTGTCCTCGAGGCGCTGCGCGATCCCGATCTCCTGGAGCAGGCCTTCGAGCGGCTCGTCGAGGAGGGTGCGCTCGAGGCTGCCATCGTGCGGTGGGGGACCCGGCCGCTGACCTTCGCCGGCGACGCGGACGTCGACCTGAGGCTGATCGCCCTCTTCGACCTCACCCTGGCCGAGGTGCTCCTGCCCGGCGACCGGCTCGCGCTCTGCACCGACCGCTACGCGTACCGGCTGCTCGGCGGGCGTCCGGCGGTGGCCCTGGCGGCGACCCCTGGTCCTGCCGCCGGAGGGTTGGACGGGTTGCTCACGTTGATCGACGAGCTCGTGCGCCACCCGGCGCCCGACGTTCGGGCGCGCACGGCGCCAGCGGCAAGGGCTGCGGACGTCGCCGCCACCGTCGGGCAGGCGCTTGGCGAGCAGGTGCGCTGGCTCCGCCTCGAGCAAGGTGACGCCGTGGACCAGACCGGTCCCGACGATCCCTGCGCGGGCCCCGCCGATCAGCCCTGAGGGGCGCGGGCCGAGGCCTCGTCGAGCAGGCGCGATGCCTCCTGCTCGGCCAGGCCGAGCACCTCCTCCGCCGCCCGGCCGATCTCCGCGATGAGGTCCTGGTTGGCCCGGCGGACGGCCTCGACGAGGGCGGGGTCGAGCGGGCCACCGGGGACCGGCGCGGGCGTGGTGGCAGCTTCGGTCCGAAGGGCGTCGAGCCGGGCGCGGATCCGCATCCGGACCTCTTGGCCCCGCCGGGCGATCTCCGCCGGGTCGAGCGAGACGTCTGGCGCGGCATCGGTCATGCCGCGAAGCCTAGCGCCTTAGCTACCGCCGCGGCCTTGACAGGCGGGGTGACCGGGCGGTTCACTGCCCCGGGCAAGGTTGGTCAGCCAGGCCACCTCGCCCAGGGAGCCCTCGATCACCACGACGCCAGCGCCGGTGTCCAGCCTTGACCAGGCTCGGCCATGAGCACGAGCGGCGCGCCCGGCGACGAGCTGGTCACCATCGAGCAGGCCGGCCAGCGCTACCGGGTCAGCCCGAAGACGCTCCGGCGCCGGCTCGGCCGCGGCGAGATCCCTGGCGCGTTCAAGCGCCCGGGCCCGACGGGCACAGAGTGGGCGCTGCCGGTCGCCAGCCTCGAGTCTCTCGGCTACCAGCGCCTGGCCGCGGGCGAGCGGCCCGTCGCGGACGTGCCGGCGGCCGGGGATGACGTCGCCGCCCAGCGCGACGCCTGGCAGCAGCGCGCGCTCGAGGCCGAGGCGCTCGCCGAGGAGCAGGCAGCGGTGCTCGACGAGCTGGCGCGCGCGAAGAACCCTCGATCAAGTAAAGTTGATGAACGGGCCGGTCGTCGAGGCGGGTTGATCATCGTCGTCGCCGTGCTCGTCGCGTTCCTGTCCTTCGTCGCCGGCATCGTCTTCGCCGGCCTCGGCGATGAGGGCGAGGAGGAAGGCCGCGCCCCACCGGGCAGCGCCGCGACCACCGTCAGCACCGCCGCGGCCCCGTCGTCCTCGACGACCGGAGCCGTCGTCGCGTCCCCCGCCGAGGCCACGACCACGACGCTCGAGGCGACCACGACCACCCAGGTCAGGGCGCCAGAGCCCGAGCCACCGCTACCACCCGCGGTCGAGCCCGAGAGCGCATCGGCGGCCGCCGTGAGCGAACCGCTCGCGCCCGGCGGCAGCTTCTGGACCGTGGCCGAGGACCACGTCACCGACTCGCTCGGCCGAGCCCCGACCGACGCTGAGATCGGCGCGTACTGGCTCGATCTCATCGATGCCAACCGGTCGTCACTACCGGACCCCGGCAACCCGGACCTGCTCTACGTCGGGACCACGCTCGTCCTGCCGGCCATGACCTGAGGCTCCTCGGCATCAATGGTCCTTGACACCCGGCGGCGCTCGATCCTCGCCCAGGCCCAGCACGCGGCCCACGCGTAGGCCCAACCGAGGAAGACGTCGACCACGTAGTGCTCGCCCGACACGACGAGGGCGAAGGCCATCGCGAGCAGGTAGGCGACCAGCACGGCCCGAACAGCCGGCCGGGCGCGGCGCCACAGCGCGGCGACGACCAGCGCCGAGTAGCCGGCATGCAGGGACGGGACGGCGGCCACGATGTTCACCGAGGCCTGCCCCTTCTCGAGCAGCCGCGACGCGCTATCGAGCCCGATCGCCGACCACCCTCGCCCGACCGTGCGCTCGACGGGCGGCAGGTAGCCGCGGTCACCGGCCAGCCACGGCGGCGCGGCCGGGAAGACGATGAAGGTGAGCACCCCGAGGAAGCTGAGGGTCACGAACCGGCGGGTGTAGGCCAGCCACCGGGCACGGTCCCGCAACCAGAGCGCCGCGGGCACGACCAGCGGGACGATGAAGTGCGACATGTAGACAGCGCTGACGCCGAGCTCCCACCACTGCACGTCGCGCTCCAGCAGCCGGCGTTGCAGCCAGACGGTCGGCACCTCGCCGAGGAAGAGCAGCCGGTCGGCCTCGATCTGGGGCGTCCAGGCCACGCCGAGCCCGAGGTCGTCGGCCGCGCCCCTCGAGAGGTCGTACGCGATGAGCACGAGCGCGAACGGCAACCAGTCTCGGAGCACGGCTGCCACGCGGTGCCGGGGCCGCCCCCAGCCGGCGACGACGAGCGCCCCGCCGAGCCAGAGCAGCACCTGCTCGCGGTCGAATGGGATGCCCCAGCGGGCGGCGGCGACAGCGAAGCAGAGCGCGTAGGCGAGTCCGGCGAGGGATCGGATCGGGTGACGCTAGTGGCGGTGGCGGTGGCGGGCCTCGCCCGTCGCGCCGCAGGTGCAGCGCCAGCGCAGCGTGACGCCGCTCGGCGTCTTGATCAACCGCTCGATGTTGCCGTTGCTCAACAGCACCTCGGCACCGTCATCTCCGACGGCGTCAACCCGTTCGAGCTCGTCGACTTCTGGTACCGGTTCATGGTCTGCGCGGTGGACGGCTCGCCGGTGCAGGCCGGCAACGACATGACGATCGGGACGCCCTACGGCCTCGACGACCTCACGCAGGCGGACACCGTCATCGTCCCCGTTTGGCGCCACGACCTCGAGCCGCCGGCGGCGCTGATCGGCGCGCTGCGTGCCGCCCACGAGCGCGGCGCGCGGATGCTCAGCTTCTGCAGCGGCGCCTTCGCGCTCGCCCACGCCGGGCTGCTCGACGGGCGGCGCGCCACGACGCACTGGGCGTGCGCCGACCGCCTGGCGGCCCAGTTCCCCGAGATCGACGTGGACCCATCGGTGCTCTACGTCGACGAGGGGTCGATCCTCACCTCGGCCGGTACAGCCGCCGCGGTCGATCTGTGTCTGCACGTCGTGCGCCTCGACCACGGCGCTGAGGTGGCCAACGCCGTTGCCCGGCGCATGGTCGTGCCGCCGCACCGCGACGGCGGCCAGGCCCAGTTCGTCGAGGCGCCGATGCCGCCAGACCAGCTCGACGACCCGTTCGGCGCGACGTTCGGCTGGGCCGTCGAGCACCTCGACCAGCCGCTCTCGGTCGATGCCCTCGCGGTGCGGGCGGCCATGAGCCCCCGCACTTTCGCCCGCCGGTTCCGCGCGTCCACCGGTGCCACGCCGCACCAATGGCTCGTGCGCCAGCGCGTCCTGCTGGCGATGCGGCTGCTCGAGACCACCGACGAGCCCGTCGAGCGCATCGCCAGCCAGTGCGGGTTCGGCTCGGCGGCGGTACTGCGCACCCACTTCCAATGCCACGTCGGTCGCAGCCCGATGGGCTACCGCCGCACCTTCCACTGCGAGCGCGCGAGCTAGCCACTCGTCACCCAGCTCGCGTAGCGGGGGGACAGGAGCGCGGGTATGCCGCCGGTGTGCAGGAACACCACCGTCCCGTTGGGTGGCAGGCGCCCGACCCGCGCCGCGGTGATGAGGGCGGCCATCGCCTTGCCGCTGTACACGGGGTCGAGGATCACGCCCTCGGTCCGGGCCGCGAGCCGCAGCGCCTCGAGGCAGGCGTCGCTCGGCGCGCCGTACCCGTCGCCGATGTGGTCGTGGTCGACGGCGACCGTTCCCGCCGGTTCTCGCCGACCGGCCATCACCGCCGCCTCGATCGCCTTCGCCGGCACCGCCTCGTCGAGGTCGGGACGGGTGCCGACATCGACGCCGAGCACCAGACGATGGTCACCGAGCCCGGCGACGAGACCGGCGTGGGTGCCACCCGAGCCGTCAGCGGTCACCACCAGCGCGAGGTCCGGTGCCTGCTCGAGCAGCTCGTCAGCCGCGACGACGTAGCCCATCGTGCCGACCGTCGACGCGCCGCCGATCGGAAGCACGTAGGGACGGCGACCCTGCCCAACGAGGCGCGCGGCCTCGGCCTCGATGGCGGCCTCCAGCTCGTAGTACTCGAGCGGACCGGCCCACACGATGTCGGGCCCGAGCAGGTGGTCGAGGACGACGTTGCCCGTGGCCGCGTCCGGCTCGTCCGACCCCAGCACGATCGTGCACCGCAGCCCGAGCCGGCTCGCGGCCGCCGCAGTGAGGCGGGCGTGGTTGCTCTGCCGGCCGCCGCCGGTGACGAGCGTGTCGCACCCCTGCGCCAGCGCGTCGGCGCAGAGGTGCTCGAGCTTGCGGACCTTGTTGCCGCCGCCGGCCAGGCCACCCACGTCGTCGCGCTTGATCGCCAACCGACCGGGCGCCAGCCCGAGGGCGGCGCCGAGCCGGTCGGCCCGGTCGAGCGGCGTCGGCAGGTTGGCGAGCGGCACGGAGCGGTCGAGCACGACTGCGGTTCTACCGTGTCCTGGGGTGGAGCGGATCGAGTACGCCAACGAGCCCAGCCAGCACCTCGAGCTGTCGCGGCCGGACGGGTCAGGGCGGTGGCCGGTCGTCGTGCTCGTGCACGGTGGCTTCTGGCGGACCGCCTACGACCTGGACCTGATGCGGCCGATGGTCGGCGGGTTCCTCGAGCGGGGCGTGGCCGTCGCCAACATCGAGTACCGCCGTGTCGGCGAGCCCGGTGGCGGCTGGCCGGGCACGCTCGACGATGTCGCCGCGGCCATCGACGTGCTCGACAGCCAGCCTGGACTCGACACGTCGAGGCTGGTGACGGCGGGCCACTCCGCCGGCGGGCACCTGGCGGTGTGGGCGGCCGCCACGTCCTCCCCGACGGCGTCCCTGGTGCCAACCCGGCGGTCCGGCCGATCGCCGCCGTCTCCCTGGCCGGCGTGGTCGACCTGCTGGGCGCGGCGGCCGAGCGCTTGGGCGGCGGTGCCGCGCAGGACCTCCTCGGCGGCGAGCCGTCCGAGGTGGGGGAGCGCTACGAGCTGGCGTCACCGATGGAGCTGGTGCCGATCGGCGTGCCCGTCGTGCTGGTGCACGGGACCGCCGACGACCGGGTGCCGATCGCTCAGAGCGAGGACTACGCGGAGGTCGCGTCCGCGGCCGGCGACGACGTCGAGCTGATCGCGGTGGCGGGCGCGGACCACTTCTCGGTGCTGGACCCGACCTCCCAGCTGTGGACGCGGGCCCTCGCCGCGATCGAGAGGCGGATCTAGCGGCCGAACATCGCGAGCCACTCCTGCTGGCTCTGCGGCTTGAACACGTAGTTCCAGCGGCGAGTCTCGCCCATCGTCGCCGACGGCTCGGCCGAATAGAGGTGGCCCGGGAACAGGATCGTGTCGTCCGGGACCTTCGCCAGCTTGGTCGTCAGGCTCTCGTACAGCGCCGCGGGGTCGCCGCCCGGCAGATCGGTGCGGCCGCAACCCTCGAGGAACAACGTGTCGCCCGCGACCAGCCGGCCGTCGACGAGGAAGCACTGGCTGCCTGGCGTGTGGCCGGGCGTGTGGATGAGCTCGATCGGGATGTCGCCGACCATCACGGTGTCGCCGCTCGTGTGCTCGACGAGGTCGGATGCCGATGCCTCGGTCACCCGCTGGACCCACGGCGACTCGTCGGTCTGCACGTGGATCGGCACCGGGTTGAGCATGAGCAGCTCGCGCACACCCGAGATGGTGTGCCCCATCATCGAGCCGCCGATGTGGTCGGGGTGGTAGTGGGTGGCGAGCGCGCCGGTCAGCCGCATGCCGTCCTCGCCGAGGATGTCGAGCAGACCCCTGATGTCGTAGGCGGGGTCGACGGCGACGGCCTCGCCGGTCTCGCGGTCGCCGATGAGGTACACGAAGTTGACCATCTGGCGCGCGATCTGGTCGTTGCGGGCGAAGTCGCGGCCGGCGAGCAGTTGGCGGAAGTACAGGCGATCGTCCATGGTGGGCAGCCTATGGCTGCCCGGTTCGACGCCCTCTGC
>CAYSAC010000070.1:0-13369 GCA_964428815.1 uncultured Acidimicrobiaceae bacterium
GGGTGAAGGCGTCGGTCGCCTCGTAGTAGTGGTTGTCGGCGTCGAACAGGCGGAAATCGGGCGCGGTCACGTCCGCACCTTAGGGAGGATGGCCCGATGGCGTACGCGATCCGCTCTCGCCGCGAGGCCGACCGCGAGCAGCTCGTCGCGCTCAACCGCAGCGCCAACGGCGAGTGGACGGCGCGTGGGTGGAGGTGCTGTTCGCCGACGCCGACGCCGGCCGAGAGGCGTGGGTCGTCGCGGCCGATGGCGACGAGGTCGCCGCCGGGCTCGCGGTGCTGCCGGCGCGCTAGGAGGTCGGCGGCATCGACGTGCCAGCGGCACAGATCGAGTTCGTCGCCAGCGCGCCCGCACACCGCAACCGCGACCTGGTGCGTCGCTGCATCGAGGAATCGCACCGGCGCTGCGAGGACGCAGGCCGGCTCGTCACCTACCTGACGGGCATCCCGTACTTCTACCGGCAGCTGGGCTACGAGTACGCGATTGACGCACCGCCGGTGCACGTCGTCGATGCCGACCAGCGCGTCGAGATGCCGTCAGGTTGGACGGTGCGCCCCGCGCGCCTCGGCGACCACGCCGCGGTCGTCGCGCTGCACCGCTCCGCGCAGGACGACGGCGGCGCCGATGTCCGCATGGTGCACGACGAGGCGCGCTGGCGGTGGTTCCAGCGGGTCGACGATGCCGGGCTGCTCATCGCTGATGGCCCCGATGGCGGGCGCGCGACCGGGCGCGCCGCGTTCCCGGACGGGCCCAGTGACTCGACAGTCCTGATCGAGCTCGCGGCAACCGACCCGGCCGGCGTGGACGCGCTCGTCGCGCACGTCCAGGCGACGGCACCAGGCGCGCCCGTGCGCATGTGGGATCGGCCCCGGACGGCGGTGACGCCCGCGCTCACCAGGTGGTCGGAGCCGAGATTTGAGAAGGGCAAGTGGGCGCTCTACGTGCGCGTCGCCGATCCGGCGCGCCTGCTCGACGAGCTGCGCCCGCTGCTGACGGCGCGGGTCGAGCGCTCGCCGCTGGCGGGCACCACCGCCGATCTCACAATCACGCTCTACCAATCGAGCGTCGTCTTCGCGCTCAAGGACGGTGAGGTCGTCAGCGCCACCAGCGGTGCCGGCATCCAGGACCCCGGCGCGCCGATGACCATCGGCGTGCCACCGGACCACGTCGCGACGTTGCTGTTCGGCGCGCACGCCGCGAGCGAGCTCGAGCGTCGGCACATCGACGTGGTGCTCGGCGACCAGCGCGCTCTCGCCGACGCGCTCTTCCCTGGTGTCCGCGCGGACCTGCTCGCCTACTGATCGCCTCGACTCGAGGCAATAGCAGTCGCATGCGCACGTCATTGCCTCAAGAGCTGAGAACGACAGGTATTGCCTCGGGGCCCGAGCGCTACTGAAGCGACCGGATCGCGAGCACGGCGAACGTGATGGCGACGATCACGGTGATGACCGCCAGCGCGATGCCGGCGATCATCAGCCAGCGGGAACGGATCTCGGTCACGGGAACAGTCCCCGCGCCTCGATCGCTTCCGCGACCCGCTCGAGGGCGACGACGAAGGCAGCGCGCCGCATCCCGACGCCGAGCGCCTCGGCCCGCGCCCACACCGTGACGAACGCGTCGTCCATGCGCTGGCGGAGGCGGTCGGCGAGCACGCTCTCGTCCCACGGGTAGCCCTGCCGCGACTGCGCCCACTCGAAGTAGGACGCGGTGACGCCGCCGGCGTTGGCGAGGATGTCGGGCACCACGACGATGCCGCGGTCGTCGAGCACCGCCTGCGCCGCGGGTGTGGTGGGGCCGTTCGCCGCCTCGACGACGACCTTCGCCTGCAGGCGCTTGGCGACGTGCTCGTCGATGGCACCACCCAGCGCCGCGGGCACGAGCAGCTCGCACTCGATGTCCCAGATCGCATCGGCGGCGATCGGCTCACCCATGTTGAAGCCGACGACCGATCCGGTCGCGGCGACGTGGTCGGCGAGCGCGCCGACGTCGAGACCACCCTCGTTGGCGACCGCGCCGCCCGCGTCAGAAATCGCGACCACCCGCATGCCGGCCGATCGCAGGAGAAAGGCGAGCGGACCGCCGACCTTGCCGAAGCCCTGCAGCACGGCGCGGCGACCGACGAGGTCGATCCCGAGCTCGGTGAACGCGGCGCGGGTGCACACGAGCACGCCAGCGGAGGTCGCCCCCGCGTGGGCCCGCGTTCCCCCGAGCGAGAGCGGCTTGCCGGTGACGGACGCGGGCATGTGCGTGCCCCTCGTCATCGACAGCGTGTCCATGAGCCACGCCATCACGCGGCCGTCGGTGTTGACGTCGGGCGCGGGGATGTCGCGGTCGGGGCCGAGCAGCGGCGAGATCTCGAAGGTGTACCGGCGGGTCAGCCGCTCGAGCTCGCCGAGGGAGAAAAGCGTCGGGTCGCAACGGACACCGCCCTTCGCGCCGCCGAACGGCAGGTCGGCGATCGCGGTCTTGAACGTCATCGACGCAGCCAGCGCCTTCACCTCGTCGACGTCGACGTCGGGGTGGAAGCGGATGCCGCCCTTGCCAGGACCGCGCGTCGTGTCGTGGTGGACGCGCCAGCCCGTGAAGACCTCGATGCTGCCGTCGTCCATGCGGATCGGCACCGCCACCTCGAGCACGCGCTCTGGTGTGCGGAGGATGCGATGGATGTCGGGATCGACGTCAGCCAGCTTGGCAGCGTCGTCGAGGCGGTCGAGCACTGCGTGCCAGGCGCTGGCGGCCATTGCGGGCCATGGTGCCACGGGATCGCAGCGATCAGCCGGATGAGTACCCGAACTCCGTGCAGAAGCGGTTGTCATGACGACCGCTTCTGCACCACATTCGGATCAGCGGCGGCGCCTCAGGCGCGTGACTTCGGGGTTGTAGCAGACGCCCTTCATGCCGAGCATCTGCGCCGGGACGCACAGGTTCGAGTACTGGCACAGCGGGCTGTCGGGCCGCCCGCCGAGGATGCGGGCAGCGAGGTCCGGTTCGGCGTAGAACGGGCGCCCGACGCCGACGAGGTCGGCCTGCTCGCCCTCGAGGATCTCCTCGACCTCGCCGGCGGTGCGGATGCCGCCGACCGCGAGGATCGCGATGCCGAGCTGGCTCTTCACCGCGGTGAAGCGGGCCCGGTTCCACACCGGCCGGAAGGGCGCTTGCTTGCCGCCGACGATGTAACCGGCCATGAGGACGGTGCGCTCGAGGCGTCGCGGCGCCGCCTTGGCCAGCCGACCCTTGATCGCCTTGTTGCGCCACAGCGAGGTCGGGATGCCGCCGCGGCTCAATGTGGTGTCCGGGAACACCCCGACCTCGACCGGGGTCACCGAGTCGTAGCCGTACTCCTCGGCGAGCCTTGCCAGCCGCATCCCCTCGACCCAGGTCGTGTGGGGCAGGAACGGCGGCGCCTTCTCACCGATCGGGATCTTGACGGTGCAAGTGAAGTCGGCGCCGGCGCGCTCGGCGACGCGCTCGCGGATCACCTTGAGCAGGTTGGCCCTGCGCTCGACAGAGCCGCCGAACTCGTCGTCGCGCCGGTTGTAGAACGGCGAGAGGAACTGGTCGATGAGCTTGGCGTTGCTGCTCGCGAGCTGGAGGCCGTCGTAACCGGCCTCGCGCGCCCACGCCGCAACGTCGCCGTAAGTGCGGCAGAGGTCGTGCACCTCCTCGGTCGACATGGCGTGGACCGGCGCGCGGCGAAACACCGGCTTGAGGTAGCTGCGCACCGGCGACGGCGCGAGCAGCGGGCCCGAACGGTTGGACGCGTAGGGTTCGTGCCACGCCTCCATCGCGAAGAGCCCGCCGTGGCCGACCTGGATCCAGATCGCGGCGCCTTCGGCGTGCACCGCGTCGACCATCGGAGCGAGGCGCAGCATCCGCTCGCGCGTGTTCACCAGCGTCATGCCGGGCGACGTCCGGCCCTCCTCGTAGAGGCAGGAGTTGCCCTGGATGATGAGGCCGACGCCATGTCGGGCATTGTCGGTGAAGTGGCGCGCGTAGACCTCGGCGCAGTCGTCACCGTCACCGGCACCCTCGAGCACCGGCGCGCGGTAGAGCCGGTTGCGGACCGTCGTGCTGCCGCCTATCTGCAGCGGCGTGTGCAGGATGCTCACGGCCGCGGATCGCCGATCAGGCCGGGTCGGGAGCCGGTGGGTAGAACAGGAAGAGGCTGCGGATCACGTCGTCGAGCCCGTCGCCGGTCGACCCCTTCGCCAGGTCGACGGTGATGACGCTGCTGTTCACGTGGACCCCGTGCACGCCGCCGTGCTCGAAGATGCGCCGGGCGAGCTCGTCCACTGGCCGGTCGAGCAGCGGGTCGGGCGCTGAGCTGTACCGCTCGTGGCCCATGCCCGTGAGGCTGCGGTTGATCTCGAACCGCAGCACCTCCGGGTTCGAGGATGCCTTGCGCACCACGGTGATCGGCTGGCCCATAGGGATGCCAATCTATGACATGGCCTCCGAGACGATCGAAGTCGCTGGGCACATCGTTGACTCACTGCTGCTCGCCAAGATCCTCGACGCCATCCTCGAGTCCGGCGCCGACTACCGCATCGAGGAGTTCGAAATCGGCAAGACGACGACCGACCCCAGCCGAGCGCGGATCGAGATCACCGCCGATGACGACCAGCTGCTTGACCGCCTGATCGACGACCTCCAGGTGCACGGCGTGAACCGCCTCGAGTGGGGCGAAGCGAGGCTCGTGGCGGCCGAGCGCGACGGCGTCCTACCCGAGGGCTTCTACTCCACGACCAACCTGGCGACGGACGTCCGCGTGGGTGACGAGTGGCTGGCGGTGGAGAACCCGGAGATGGACTGCGGCATCGTGGTCGCGGGCGAGGTGGTGCGGACAGTTCCGATGCACCGCCTCCGCGCCGGCGATCAGGTGGTCGTCGGCAGCGAAGGCGTTCGCGTGCACGTGCCGCCGAAGCCGGTGGGCGCGTCGTCCTTCGAGTTCATGAGCTCGGAAGTCTCCTCGGAGAAGCCGAAGGCGCTGCTGGTCGCGCAGGTGGTCGATCGGATGCGCGCCGCGCGCGCGGCGGGCCGACGGATCCTCGCCGTCTGCGGTCCGGCGGTGATCCACACCGGTGGCGGGCCCGACATCGCCCGGCTGGTCGACGCCGGGTGGATCGACGTGCTGTTCGCCGGCAACGGCTTCGCGACCCACGACATCGAGAGCAACGTGCTCGGCACGTCGCTCGGCGTGTCGGTCGCAGAGGGGACCCCGACCGAGGGCGGCCACAGCAACCACCTCAGGGTCATCAACGCGGTCAGGCGCCACGGGTCCATCGCCGAAGCCGTCGAGGCCGGCTACGTCACCGGCGGGGTGATGCACTCGTGCGTGCGCCGGAGCATCCCGTTCGTGCTGGGCGGCTCGATCCGCGACGACGGCCCGCTCCCCGACGTCATCACCGACACGAGCGCTGCTGCCGACGCGATGCGCGAGCACGTCCCGGGTATCGGGGTGGCGCTGATGCTTGCCTCGACGCTGCACGCGATCGCGGTCGGCAACTGCCTACCCGCGGGCGTGGAGACGTTCTGCGTCGACATCAACCAAGCGGTCGTCACCAAGCTCGCAGACCGCGGCAGCCACCAGGCGCTCGGGATCGTCACCGACGTCGGACCGTTCGTCGCCGAGCTGGCAGACGCCTTGTGCTGACCTGGGGCCGCCGGTACCTCATGTGTCCGCCCCAACACTTTGGGGTGCTCTACGAGATCAACCCCTGGATGCACCGGGAGGTCGCGGTCGACCGCGATCGCGCGACCGAGCAGTGGCAAGGCCTCGTCGCCGCCCTGCGGGGCGCGGGTGCTGAGGTCGTCGAGATGGAGCCGCACGCGTCGGTCCCCGACCTCGTGTTCACCGCCAACGCCGGCATCGTGAACGGCGGCCAGTTCATCCCCAGCCACTTCCGCCACCCCGAACGCCAGCCGGAGACCGAGATCGACGCGACCTGGTTCGCCGAGCACGGGTGGACCATCGAGCGGCTGCCAGAGGAGGTCGACCACGAAGGCGCGGGTGACGCGCTGCCCTTCGCCGGCGTGCTCGTGAGCGGCTACTCGTTCCGGTCGGACGCGCGCGGCGCCACCGAGCTGTCACGGTTGACGGGCGCGCCGGTGCGGCCGGTCCAGCTCGTCGACCCCCGGCTGTACCACCTCGACCTGACGTTCTGCCCGCTCGACGATCGGCGCGCCATCTGCGCGCCGGCGGGCTGGGATACGTACGGCACCAAGGTGATCGAGGCGCTCGTACCTGAGCCGCTCGTCCTCAGCGACGAAGAGGCCCTGTCGTTCTGCGCCAACTCTGTCGTCGTCGACCGGACGGTGGTGATGCCGACCACACCGCCGCGCGTCGGCCGGGCGCTCGAGGCGTGGGGCTTCGAGGTGGTCGAGGCCGACGTCAGCGAGTTCCTCAAGGCGGGCGGCGGCTGCCGCTGTCTGACCCTCAGCCTGGACGTGCTGCTGGGCTGAGCGCACCGTCCCGTTTCGGCTGACATAAGCGTCGGCAGGCGACGGCAATGTCAGCCAGAAGCAGTGGTGGGTCCGGCTCCACCCACAGGCCAGCGCCGCGCTATCTTGACCGGACAGTCAAGTTTTCGCTCTGAGGGGGCTGCTGCCATGGCCGACGTCACGCTTGAGGAGTTCCGCGAGGAGGTCACCGCGTTCCTCGACGCGAACGCCAAGCTGCGCGTCGAGGACCAGAAGTTCGTCTGGGGCGAGGGTGAGGACAACGTCTCGCTCTTCGAGGAGGTCGACCCCGAGGTCGAGCGCCTGGCGTTGAAGGACGCGCAGGCGTGGCGGGCGAAGCGCTTCGACGCCGGCCTCGGCTGGATCTTCGGTCCGACCGAGTACGGCGGCCGCGGGCTGCCGGCGGCCTACGACCGGCTGTACTCGTCGCTCGAGGCGAAGTACGACACGCCGAACCAGACCTTCTTCGGCATCGGCCTCGGCATGGTCGCGCCGACGATCCTCGCCCACGCCACCGACAAGGTGAAGGAGCTCTACCTCGCCAAGATGTACCGGGGTGAGATCGTGGGCGCGCAGCTGTTCAGCGAGCCCGGCGCCGGGTCCGACCTCGCCAGCCTGCAGACCAAAGCGGTCCGCGACGGTGAGGAGTGGGTCATCTCCGGCCAGAAGGTCTGGACCTCCGGCGCGCAGTACAGCGACATCGGCGAGGTCATCTGCCGCACGGACCCCGACCTCCCCAAGCACAAGGGCCTGACCGGGTTCGTCGTCGACATGCATGCGCCTGGCGTCGAGGTGCGACCGCTGCGCCAGATGACGGGCGGCGCGTCGTTCAACGAGGTCTTCTTCAACGACGTCCGCGTGCCCGACGACCACCGCCTCGGCGACGTGAACCAGGGCTGGACCGTTGCGCTCACGACGCTGATGAACGAGCGCGCGTCGATCGGTGCCGGCGGGGCCGGTGGCGGCATGGGGCTCGCCAACGTCACCCGGCTCGCGGAGATGCTCCGCCACTTCGGGCTGGCCAGCCACCCCGTCTACCGGCAGGAGCTCATGAAGCTCTACGTCGGCTATCAGGTCGCGAAGTACACGAACCAGCGGGCGATGGACAAGATCAAGGCCGGTCAGCTGCCTGGTCCCGAGATGTCGATCGCCAAGATGGCGCTCACGACCAACCTGACCAACACCGCGCAGTTCGTGTCACGGGTGCTCGGCCCCCGGCTGACCGCCGACACCGGCGAGTGGGGAACGTTCGCGTGGAACGGCATGGTCCTCGGCACGCCTGGCATGCGCATCGCGGGCGGCTCCGACGAGGTGCTGCGCAACATCGTCGGCGAGCGGGTCCTCGGCCTCCCGAAGGATCCGGGCATCGACTCGACCACGGCGTTCAAGGACCTCAAGGTCGGCACCCAAAAGCACTAGCTCGCGCCGATCCCTCCGGTGACCGCGACGAGCGCGAGATCGGCGGCGGCCACCACCTGCGCGGGCGCGATGACGGTGGGGTCGACGGTGCCCTCAGGGTGCTGGCGGTCGTGTACGACCATCGAGCCGGCGACGGCGATGACAAGGACGAAGACGGCGAAGACCGCGGACCCGGCGAGCACGAGGCCGCCGCCGAGAAGCCATCCGACGCCGAGGAGCAGCCCGCCGCACACGACGCCGACGACCGGCAGCGCGGCGGTCTGCTTGGTCGGCACCACGGCCGGCGCTCCCCTGCCGCCAGCGGGCATCCGCTGGCGGACCTTGCCTGCAAACGCGGTGCGGCTCAAAACGAGGAGCGCGGCGCGGGCCGCGGCCTCGTCCCCGACGGTCGCGGCGCCAGCAAGATCGTCGAGCGCGCCCATGACGCCGTCCCAGTCCCGCGGCTCGAGCCGGGCCGCTCGGATGTCGGTGACGGTGTGGCGCGCCTCCTCCGCGAGCGTCACTCGAAGAGGCTGCCCTGCGGGTCGGGCGGTCGCAGCCGAGGCAGACCAGTCCACGGCAGGTGGTCCATGAAGACCCAGCTGCGGCGGTGGATCGCCGACGGTCCCAGCCCCTGGAGCGCGGCCTTGTGCCGCGGGCACGGGTAGCCCTTGTTGAACTCGAAGTCCCAGTACGGGTGGTGCTCGGCCTCGGCGCGCATCATCCGGTCGCGCGTGACCTTGGCGAGGATCGAGGCTGCCGCGATCGACAGGCAGCGCGCGTCACCCTTCACGAGCCGCTGCGTGATGCCACCGCCGACGAAATCCCAGTTGCCATCGACGAGCACACGGTCGGGGACGAGGCCCAGCCCGGCGATGGCGCGACGGGCGGCGAGCCGCTGGGCCTCCGACATGCCGAGCTCGTCGCACTCCGCGTAGGACGCGTGTCCGACAGCCCACGCGGTACACCACGACGCGATGCGCTCGAACATCGCCTCGCGCTCGCGTTCGGTGAGCATCTTGGAGTCACGGATCTTGTAGACCCGCCGGTCCCGCGGGATGACGGCAGCGCCGAGCGTGAGCGGTCCGGCCCATGCACCCCGGCCGACCTCGTCGATGCCGACGACGACGGCGTGGCCGGCATCCCACAGGCCCCGTTCGAAGTCCAGTGAGGGGGACTTGGCCTTGATCGCCTTGCGCAGCATCGGGGCGGTCGTGGCCATCGGGGCGACGTTAGCCCCGGGGTTCTCCCCCTCCGGCTACCCCAGCGTGACGCCGGGCTCGCCGGCGCTGACCTCGCCGACGACGGCGAAGCCGGCTGCGGTCACCTCGTCGAGCACCGCGGGGTCGACGGCGGCCAAGAGGCCCCCCGATGTCTGCGGGTCGTAGGCGATCGCCTCGAGCGCGACCGGCGCCTCAGACCGCACGTGACCATCCAGGTACGCCCGGTTGCGCGCATCCCCGCCTGTGCGGGTGCCGGCCTCTGCGGCCGCGAGCGCGCCCGGGTACAGCGGCAGCGTCCCGCTGTCGAGGGCGAGCGCGGCGGACGACCGCTCCGCGATCTCCCATCCGTGACCGAGCAGGCCGAACCCGGTGACGTCCGTGCACGCGTGCACCGCACCGCCCAGACCGACCAGCACCTCCGACGCGGCGCGGTTCAGCGTGCGCATGCCCGCGGTGGCGGCCGCTCGGTCCTCGGCTGACGCGCCAGCGAGGACGATGCCGGTGCCAAGCGGCTTGGACAGCACGAGTACGTCACCCGCTCGCGCGCCGCCCTTGGTCAGGATGCGCTCCGGGTGCACGAGGCCTTGCACCGCGAGCCCGAATATCGGCTCCTCAGAACGGATGGTGTGGCCGCCGGCGACGCTGCCCCCCGCCTCGGCGACGACCTCTCCCGCCGCGCTGAGGATCGCGCCGATCGCCTCCACCGGCATCCGCTCTGGAAAGGCCGAGATGTTGAGCGCGAGCACGACGCGGCCGCCCATGGCGAAGACGTCGCTGCACGCGTTGGCGGCGGCGATCGCGCCGAAGTCGGCCGGGTCGTCGACCAGCGGCGGAAAGAAGTCGGTGGTCGACACCAGCGCGAGATCGTCCGACAGCCGGTAGACCGCGGCGTCGTCGAAAGGAGCGAGCCCGATGAGCAGGCTCGGGTCGGCAGAGGCGGTCAGGTCCCGGACGAGCGCGGCGAGCGGTGACCCGCCCCACTTCGCCGCGCACCCACCGCACGCGGTCCACTCGGTCAAGCGCACCTCGGTCGTCGACATGAGCCGGAGGCTACTGACGCTCTAGGTTGGCCGCCGATGGCCGAGACGGGCGCCAGGCCGCAGCGCAGCCGACAGATGCACCCAGGCACTCGGGTCGAGGTGCGTTCGAAGTTCGACGCCTCGTGGAGCAATGGCTTCGAGATCGCCGAGCTCGCAGCGTGGGGCTACCGAATCCGCCGGCTCAGCGACGGCGAGGTGCTGGACCACGAGTTCGACCCGGACGACGTGCGGCGAGAGAAGCGCCGCGAGACCTGGTGGGTCTGACCTTCGCGTTCTTGCGGCACTGTCGACGAAGACCGTCGGCGGGTTCTAGGCATCGTCGCAACAGCGGGCAGACGAGAGGTTGGGGGCATCTCGGTACCGATTCGGGCATGCGGTGCCCCGAACCTGGTTCCGCGCCGCGGTTCGGGGCGCCAGCGATCGGACACTTCCTTCGCCGCGGGGTTGGGTTGCCCTGAATAGGGCAAGCGCCGAGCAAGGCACCTCAGCGGTGTCGACGGGCGTGAGGTGTTGCGCCGACCGATTGAATCCGCTGTCGAAATCTGCCGCAAGAACGTCGGGGCTAGATGCCCTCGTGCAGCGCCGTGATGAGGTCGTCGATCTCGATCAGCGGCAGCGTCATCGTCTTAAGGGTGCCCCGGCTGGCGAGCGACGTCGCCACCTTCGCCATCGTTGGCGCGTCGGGCGCCTCGAGGATGTTGATGAAGTCCCATTGGCCGAGCATGGCGTACTGCTGGAGCACCTTGACGCCCATCGCCTCGACGTCTCGGTTCACCTCGCGGAGTCGCTCGGGGTTCTCCCGTAGGCGAGCAGATCCGTCGGGGCCGAGGGTGGAGAGCATGACGAACTTGGGCATCTCGCGAACCTAATCCTCGCTCAGGGCTCAGGTCGTGTGCACCACCATGACAGCGCACGGAGCGTCGAGGACGACCGTCTTCGGGACGCTGCCGAGCACGCGGCGGACGCCGTGCAGGCCCTTGTTCCCGACCACGACGAGATCGGCTGACTGGTGCGCGGCGACGTCGAGGATCGCCGCTGCTGCGCCCGCGGTCGCGCAGGCGTAGATCTTCGCCACGATCCCGTCGCGGCCGAGCTCGCCGGCGAGCGCCGCCAGCTCGGCCTCGACCTCGGCGATCACATCACTGTCGGTCGTCGCGTTTGACACGGGCATAACGTCGGCCATCGGTACCGCCGCCAGCCCGGTGCTCGGCAGCCGGAACGCGCGCACCAGGTGCACCACCGCACCCGTGAGCTTGGCGAGCTCACTCGCTCGCTGCACAGCAGCTCGCGACGTCGAGCTGCCGTCGGTCCCCACGACGATCGAGCTGAACATGCCCACCTCCTGGCTGGTCTGCCCCAAACGAGCAGATCGACCTGGATTGTGGCGCACCCTGCTCCCCGCGACCACCCCGATCTCAGGTACCAACGGCGATGACGGCCGCGACCCGAGCGAACGCCTCGGCGTTCCAGGCCGGATCGTCGCTCGCGTCGCGCTCGAGCTCGGCTTCCAGCGCGTCGAGCCGCTCGCGCGCGCCGAGTCCGAGCCGTGCGAAGCGCTCCCACGCCGGCACCTCGCCGAGGGGCGCACCGACCACGAGGGGGACGTAGATCGACGTGCACGGCGATCCGAGGAGGAACCGGCCGACAGGCCGGGGTCCGAGTGTCGCGATCAAGGACGCGGTCGTCGCCTCCACGCCGTCGACGTGCATGCACACGGTCCATCCGTCTGCTCCGCCGACGTGCGAGCGGAGATGTCGCCTCAGCCGATCAACCGTCACCGGTTCAGCGGCCAGCAGCGCGCGGCTGGCATCGAGCCGTGGATCGACGAGCACCTCGACCGGCTGGCGGGGATGGCGGTGCTCCGCGTCGAAGGCCGCGATCGTCGTGCGGTTCGAGATGGCACGCGTGCGCTCGACCTGCTCGACGGCTGCGGTGCGGCCAGACGTCTCGATCACCAGCGCGCTCGTCGGATCGCAGAGCATCAGTGAGGACCAGTACGGCCGGTCGATGTCGCGGTGGCCGGTGCCGCCCTGGCCGTACCGCTCGAGGTGCTCGAGCACGACGTCGACTCCCTCGCGTGCGGTCGCGGCGCGCTCGAGCGCGAGGCGGACGAGGTCCATGCCGAGCAGCGCGGGAGGGAACGGCCGCGGGTCGAGGGTGGTGTAGATGGTCTCGTTGCCGGCGGCCAGCCCGGCCTCGTTCACGCCGTGCTCGACGCCCCACATCCAGGTCGGCCGGGAACCGACGAAGCCGATCGTCTCGGCGCGGGACGGCGCGACCTCGATGTGGGTGGCCCGCAATGCGCCGACGTCGCGACGGGGTGCGTGCCACTCGAGCGTTTGCGGCTCCGTTGGCGGCCGGTCGCTGTTCTTGGCGAACAGCGCTGCGGGCGTGGCGGTCGCCGGCGGCAGGGCGCAGAGGCAGTCGCACACGAGCCCGAGGGTAGGTTCCGGCGATGGATCGCTTTCGGATCGCGTCGGGCGCGGCGGTCGACCTCGCGTCGATCGACACCGCCGACACGTCGCTCGCCGCCAGCAAGGCCGAGGCGAAGGCGGAGCACAAGCGGCTCCAGGATCGCCTGGCCGAGCTGCAAGAGGTGCTCTACGCGGAGCAACGCCACAAGGTGCTCGTGGTCCTGCAGGCGATGGACACCGGCGGCAAGGACGGCGTGATCCGTCACGTGCTCCGCGGCCTCAACCCGGCTGGCGTGCTCGTGACCTCGTTCAAGGCACCGACAGAACACGAGCTCGATCACGACTACCTGTGGCGCATCCACCAGCACGCGCCGAGGACCGGGCACATGGCCGTGTTCAACCGCAGCCACTACGAGGACGTGCTCATCGTGCGCGTGCACGACCTCGTGCCCGAGGAGGTATGGCGGCGCCGCTACGACCACATCGTGGCGTTCGAGCAGATGCTGGCCGACGAGGGCACGACGATCGTGAAGCTCTTCCTCCACATCTCCAAGGACGAGCAGCGCAAGCGCCTGCAGTCGCGGCTCGACGACCCGAGCAAGCGCTGGAAGTTCAACGACGACGACCTCGCCGAGCGCAAGCACTGGGACGACTACCAGGCCGCGTTCGCCGAGGCGCTCAAGAGGACGAGCACGGACCAGACGCCTTGGTACGTCGTCCCCGCGGACCACAAGTGGTACCGGAACCTCGTCGTCGCGCGCATCCTCGTCGACCTCCTCGAGGGGCTCGACATGAGCTACCCCGATCCACCCGACATCGCGGGCGTCACGATCGA
>CAYSAC010000071.1:0-13337 GCA_964428815.1 uncultured Acidimicrobiaceae bacterium
CGAGGCTGCGGGTGCGCCGGCGGCGGAGGCAGCGCCGCCGGCCCCCCAGCCGTCACCGGCCGTGGTCGACGCCGCGGCCAAGGGTCTGCCCGTGGGCAAGGGCATGTGGACCTGGTTGCCCGAGCGCACCGAGGGCGGCAACGCCGACGCGATCGTGGCCCGATCGCGCGAGATCGGCCTCACCCACATCTACGTGCGCACCGGCTCCTCGTGGCAGGACTTCAACAACGCCGCGTTCCTCGACCGGATCCTGCCGGCGGCCCACGCCGCGGGACTCAAGGTGTACGGGTGGGACTTTCCCAACCTGCGCGACATCCCGAAGGACATCAACCGGGGGCTCATGGCCATCGGCTACGTCGCGCCCGGCGGCCATCGGCTCGACGGCTTCGTCCCCGACATCGAGACGTCGCGCGAGGGCACGAACCTCCACGCCGACACCGTGCGTGCCTACATGGCCGGCCTGCGGTCCCCGATCGGTCCCGACTTCCCGCTCGTCGTCGCCGTCCCTCGCCCGTCGCAGCGGCTGATGACGGGCGCCTTCCCGTACCGCGAGGCGATCGAGCACGCCGACGCGGTCGCGCCGATGATCTACTGGCTCAATCGCCAACCCGAGACCGACACCTGGGCCGCGTTCGACTACCTGTACCAGTTCGGCAAGCCGATCATCCCGGTGGGCCAGGGCTACGACGGCGGACCGGAGGGCGGCCGTCCCGGTCCCCCGCCTGCGGACGAGATCAACCGGTTCATGAAGGCGTCCGAGGACAAGGGCGGGATCGGTGCGTCGCTGTGGTCCTGGCAGCACGTCACGCCGGAGATCTGGTACGCCGTTGCCGACGCCCCCAGCTTCGATGAGGTCAAGTCCGGCGCCTAGCCGCCTACAACGGGTCCTCGGCCTCGAGCACGTCCTCCGCGATGTCGACCGCGGTGTCGCGGTGGCGGCGGTTGCGGATCAGCTCGACGGCGATGGGCAGGCAGGACACGGCGACGACCGCAAGGATCGCGACCTCGAGGTTGCGCTCGACGGCGTCGATCTGGCCGAGGAAGTATCCGAGGAGGGTCACGCCAATGGCCCACAGGAAGCCTCCGGCGAGGTTGAACGTCACGAAGGTGCGGTAGGTCATATCGCTCACCCCGGCGACGATCGGCGCGAAGGTCCGCACAACTGGCACGAACCGCGCCAGCACGATCGTCTTGGCCCCGTGCCGCTCGAAGAACTCGTGCGCCTTTGCCACGTTCGCCTGCTTGAAGAAGCGGGAGTCGGGCCGCCGGAACAGCGCAGGACCGACGCGCTTGCCGAAGAAGTAGCCGACCTGGTCGCCGGCGACCGCGGCGATGAAGGTGCCGATCAGGAGCGGCACGATCGGCAGGTGCAGCCTGTCCCCCTCGGGCAGGGATGCGAGGAACCCGGCGGTGAAGAGCAGCGAGTCGCCAGGCAGGAAGAAGCCGATGAGCAGACCCGACTCCGCGAAGACGACGACGAGGAGGCCGAGCAGGCCGACCGTCTCGATGAGGCTTTTCGGGTCGAGCACCCGACGAGGCTAGACGGACGCCTGGTCGGGCTGGTTCCACTCGGTCCAGCCCACGCCGGTGCGGCCGTCGGCCTCCTTGAAGCGGCACAGCGCGCGCGGGAAGCGGCTCACCCGTCCGTCCTCGTCGACCAGCAGGACGGGTGAGAAGGCGACAGGCTCGATCGCCAGCTCGAGATCGCCGCAGGTGACCGACGCCGTGACCGGCAGCCCCTCTGCGTCGAGCTCCTCGCTCGCCTCGCAGCGCTCGATCTGCTCGGGACCGCCGCCCGGCGACTGGACGTAGCCGGGCGCGAAACCCTCGAGGCCGGGGATCCGGACGCGGGTGGTGTGGAACCGGGTGCCGTCCTCCAGCGCCCCCGCCGTCCACACCCACCCGAACTGCCACCAGTCGCGCACGCCCCAGCTGTGGTCGCGCTGACCGACGGCGTCGATCTCGATTCGCTCGTCGCCGACGAGCA
The DNA here is from genome assembly GCA_964428815.1 of uncultured Acidimicrobiaceae bacterium. Lineage (GTDB taxonomy): Bacteria > Actinomycetota > Acidimicrobiia > Acidimicrobiales > CAYSAC01 > CAYSAC01. The sequence continues at coordinate 1,988 of CAYSAC010000071.1, forward strand.
CCTCGCCATGGACGCGGCACGGCACCTCATAGCGAGTGGTCCCCGGCCAGAGGTAGACGGCCGGGCCGTCGGTGTCCCACTCGAGGTCAAGGCCGAAGGGGACGCGGTCACCGCGCATGTCCCTGTAGGTGTCAGCGGGATCGTCGAGACCTACGGCGAACGCCTCGCAACCGAGGGTCATGTGGTCGTACGGGACCTCGACGTTGTGATCGGCCCAGAGGCCCTCACCCCGCACCTCCAGCGACCCTGCTGCCGGCAGGGCGATGTCGTGGTCGATGACGGTGACGAGGGGGCGGCCGGCACCGACCAAGCACGCCCAGTACCAGGCCCGGCCGAGGTTGGGATAGAGACCGAGGCGCACGTAGCCACCGGTCTCGCCGTCGGCCGACGCGAAGTCGAAGTACCACGACTCGCCCCAGAGCCGCTCGGGGCCGGGCGGGTGGGCGCGCTCGTCGGCGGGCGTCAGGGCCATCAGTCGGATGCCCCGCTGAGCCGGAGGTGGCCGAGGCGCCACGCGGCGACGGTGAGGGTGATCGTGGTGATGAGGGCGAGGCGGGACACCGCTCCCCAGCCCTCCGGGATGCCCTTGCGGAACAGGTCGCCGGCGTCGGGCGCGAGCCCTGCGAACACCGCCCGCGACTCCCACGTCGGGGACAGCTGGGCGATGCCGGACAGCTGGCTGCCAACAAGTCGCTCCACGAGGAACACGATGGCGAGCGACCAGACCGCGGCGCGCTGGGTGACGCAGCCGATCATGATGAACATCCCTACGTAGGCGGCGCACCCGGCGAGCGCGGCGATGCCCGTCGCCGCCGCGCTCTCACCGGCGCCGGCCAAGACGGCAGCGAGCATGCAAGACGGCACGACGGTCACCGCGGTGACGGCGAAGCCGCCGAGCCAGCGACCGACCACGATGACCGCGAACGGAACCGGCGAGAGCCACGTGTACGCGAGCGTGCCTGATCGAACCTCCGCACCCAGGACCGCGTCGCCGACGACGAGGCACGAGATCGGCAGGACGAGCGTGAAAAGGCCGACGTCGGCGACGGCGGCGAACCCCTCGGTCGCGGACTCGTCCGTCAGCCGCGCCAGCAAGCCGAAGAGCAGCGCGCCCAGGCACGGGAGCAGCAGACCGAGCCGGCGCTTCATCGGCAGGCACGCTCGAAGCGTGTAGCCGACGATTGCGGGGATGGCGCTCACCGCACGAGCTCGCGGAAGAGGCTCTCGAGCGAGTCGTCGAGAGGTCGGACCTCGGTGAGCCGCGTCCCTGACTCCCGCGCGAGGCGCGGCAGCGCGACGGCAAGCTCACCGGCGCGGCTGGTCGTGACGAGCAGGAGGTCGCCGTCGACGCTGACGCCCCCGACGGCGTCGACGTCGAGGAGGGCAGCGGCCAGCCTGCGGGGTGCGTCCGATCGCACGAGCACGCGGCGGGGGCGGTCGGCCATCGCGTCCCTGATGGCGCGGTGGCCACCGGCGGCAGCGAGGCGGCCGTGCATGAGGACGATGACGCGCGCGGCGAGCCGTTCGACCTCGTTGAGGACGTGCGAGCTGACGATGACCGTGCGACCCTCGTCGCCGAGCCGCCGGAACAGCGCGATGAGGTGGTTGCGCTGGACGGGGTCGGCGCCGTTGAGCGGCTCGTCGAGCACGAGCACGTTGGGCCCGCGGACGAGAGCGGCTGCGACCTTGGCCCGCTGCCGCATGCCCTTGCTGAACCCCTCGAGCCGCCGGTCGGCGGCATCGAGCATGCCGACGGCCTCCAAGCACGCGTCGGGGGCGCCGCGGTCGGTGATGCCGTGCAGCGCGGCGACGTAGCGCACGAGCTGGCGAGCGGTGAGCGCGGCGGGGACCGCCTCCTCCTCTGGCACGAGCGCGACCGACCGCTGCACCTCGCGGTCACGGCGGGGATCGAGGCCGCTGACCCGGACCTTGCCCGTGTTGACCCCGTGGAGCCCGGTGATGGCGCGCATCAGCGTCGTCTTGCCCGCGCCGTTCGGGCCCAGCAGGCCGGTGACACCGGGGCCGAAGGAGCAGCTCAGCTCGCTGAGCGCAACCTTCTGGCCGAACCACATCGAGACCTCCACGACCTCTACGGTCGCGTCGGGCGCGAACGCCGGGTCCGTCGCGCTCACCTCGCTCACCTCTCCACCCACGTGTAGCGCTCGAGGAGGATCCCGATCGACGCCAGCAGGACGCCCACGTAGACGAGCACGGCGAGCAAGCCGCCCTGCGGCACGCCTTCGAGCGGTGAGGTCGGGTCGATGTTGCCAAGGAAGACCAGGTCCCGCAGGTGCAGCGGGAGGGCCAAGATGTTGATCAGCCCGGCGTAGGAGCCTTCCGTGTCCTCGCCTCCGGCGACGATGGCCGACACCGACGACGTGATGAGCAAGACCCCGAGGAGGGAGGCGCCAGCGACGATCCGCCGGGTCGTGAGCGATGCGATCGCGACGCTGATCGCCGCGTAGTACGCGGCGAGAATGGCGACCGAGACCGGCACCTGCCAGAGCACCTCGGCGTTGTCGCGCACGTAGCGGAGCGCGCCGTCGTCGCTCACGAGCATCTGCCCGACGAACAGCAGCACCTGCGGCAGGAACGCGAACGCGAAGACGATAGCGGCGATCGCGCCGACCTTGGCGAAGACGTAGTCGCGACCGATCAGCGGCCTGGCAAAGATGAGCGGCAGCACCCGGTTGCGACGATCCGGGCACATGACGTCGGGCGCGGTGAGGCCAACGAACAGCAGCAGCGCCGTCGAGACGCCGACGTAGTCGCGGTACGTGATGATCTGGAAGCTCTCGAACGCCGAGCTGCGGGTGACGTAGGCCCGGCCGACGTCGACGACCGCGGGCACGCTCGTGATCGCCAGCAGCGTCCACGGGAAGACCTTCTGGCGCCACGCGCGGCGCAGGCCGAGCGCACGACGGACCGAGGCGAGGAACAGCGCGCGGATCGCCGCGTGCCGACCGCCGCGCGGCCCCTCGTAGGGGCGGTAGCCGCGGTCGTAGACCGCACCGCTCAGCGGGGTGGCCATCAGCTGGACGCGTTCCCGACGAACACATCGTCCAGCGACGTCCGGCGCGAGGAGAGGCGGTGCAGCGGCAGCGCGAGCTCCGCGACAGCATCACGGATCAGGTCGAGGTCGTCCTCGCCGCTGACCGTCACCTGGACCGCACCGTCGGCTTCCTTGGCTTCGAGGCCCCGCTCGGCCAGCGCGGCGATGAGGTCAGCCGTGCGATCGTCGACCTCGACGGTGACCGTGCCCGTCTGCTCGAGCAGGCTCTGAGTCGGTCCGGAGACGACGAGTCGTCCGCCATCGAGCATGACGACGTGGTCGCAGACCTGCTGCACGTCGTCGAGGAGGTGGGTGGCCAGCAGCACCGAGATGCCAAATGTGCCCAGGCGGGAGACAAGGGCGAGCATCTCGTCCCTGCCGATCGGGTCGAGCCCGGCGGTCGGCTCGTCGAGCAAGACCAGCTCCGGGTCGCCGACGATGGCCTGAGCCAGCTTGGTCCGCTGTCGCATGCCGGTCGAGAAGCCGCCGATCGGACGGAACCGCGCCTCGTCCAAGCCGACGAGGTCGAGGACGTCGGAGGCGCGCTGGCGAGCGGCGCGGGCCGGCAGCCCGCTCAGCTCACCGAACGTTGCCACCACGTCGGCCGCGGTCTGATCGAGCGGCAGGCAGTCGTGCTCTGGCATGTAACCCAGGCGCTCGCGCACGGCGATCGGATCGTCCTCGACGACCCGCCCGCCGATCTCGACCGAACCCGATGTGGGGCGGGCCAGCCCGAGGAGGAGGCGGAAGAACGTCGTCTTGCCAGCGCCGTTGGCGCCGACGAGCCCGATCCGCCCGGCCGGGACCTCGATCGACAGCCCGTCCAGCGCGGTCACCGTGCCGTAGCGCTTCGTGAGCGCGTGGGTGCGAAGGAGGGTGGCGGGCGGCACGGTCCGTCAGTCTGGCATCGTGGTGCGCTGCCGGTAGGAGCGCGTCTTGCTGCGATTGCCGCAGACCTCCATCGAGCACCAGCGCCGTGACCGGTTCTTCGACTCGTCGAAGAACGCCCACGCGCAGTCATCCGCGGGGCACAGCTTGAGGCGGTCCCACTCCCCACCTGGTGCAGCTCTGGCGATCGCGGCGACGACGAGCGCGATCGCGCCGCGCACACCGGTTGAGGAGCTGTTGTGAACATCGACATGAACATCGAGTCGTACCGAGCGGAGGAGCGCATCCAGATGCTGCGAACCGAGGCCGAGGGCCGCCGGCTCGCCCGCCGGACCAGGCCGGTCCGCTATCACCAGCGTTGGTGGGTCCGGCATTGACGCCTCGTCTGCATCAGTCATTAGTGTCCGACGCATGGCGCGCTACCTCAGCGACGAGTGGTTGGCGGAGATCGAGCAGGCCGCGCAGCGCAGCGACGACCTGCGACGCGCCGGCGCGGCCGGTCCGCTCACGGTTCAGCAGGTCGTCACCGGCGGACCCGACGGCGAGGTCGCCTTCCACGTCAAGCTGTCGAGCGATGGGGTGACCGTGCGCCGGGGACGGGCCGACGACGCCGACGTGAGCTTCACGCAGGACAACGAGACGGCCGCCGCGATCGGGCGGGGCGAGCTGAGCGCGCAGGCCGCGTTCATGACCGGCCGGCTGCGCGTCGGCGGCGACCTCACCCTGCTCATCGAGCGCCAGCGCGACCTCGGCGGCATCGACGACCTCTTCGACGAGGTGCGCGCCCGAACGGACTACGGGTCCCCTGCAGTCTCCTAAGTTGGGAGAGTGCCCGAGCTGCCCGAGCTGCAAGCCCACGCCGAACGGCTCGACGCCGAGTTCTCCGACGCGGTGCTCGAGCGCTTCACACCGATCACCTTCACCGCGCTGAAGACGGCGGTCCCGCCTCCGAGCGTCGCCTACGGCCACGCGCTCGTGTTCGCCGGCCGCCGGGGCAAGTACCTGCAGCTCGACTTCGGTGTCGCCACCTTCGTCGTGCACCTCATGCAGGGCGGACGGCTCAAGCCCGACGAGAAGCAGGCAGCCAAGCCGCGCGGTGGCCAGGCCCGCTGGACCTTCGCCGACGGCCGCGCGCTGCTGCTGACCGAAGCCGGCACTGAGCGCAAGGCCGGCGTGTGGGTGATGTCCGGCGATCCGGAGGCCCAGGACCCGCTGGCCGGGCTCGGGCCTGACGCTGACCAGGTCGACCGGGCCCACCTGGCTGCGCTGCTGCGCGAGCACCCGATGCGCTTGCACGGGTTCCTGCGCGATCAGCACATCATCGCCGGGCTCGGGCGGCGCCTCGCCAACGAAGTGTGCCACCGCGCCAAGCTCTCGCCGTTCGCGAACACCGGCAAGCTCAGCGACGAAGACATCGACGCGCTGTGCGAGGCCATCGGCGCGTGCGTAGCCGAGTCGCTCGCCTACGAGCACGGCCGCGACGACATGAGCTCGTCGAAGGACCGACCCGGCGCGGTCCACCACCGCGAGGGGGAGGCGTGCCCGGTGTGCGACGACACGGTCCGCTCGGTGGAGTACCGCAGCTACACGGTGAGCTACTGCCCGACCTGCCAGACCGGCGGCAAGTTCCTCGCCGACAACACGACGAGCAAGTTCCTCAAGTAGCGAAGCATCTCGTTCTGGCGGTGATCGGCGTCGGCGGATTCAATGTCGGCGCAACACCTCACGCCCGTCGACACCGCTGACGTGCCTTGCTCGGCACTTTCCCTGCTCAGGGCACCCAACCCCGCGATGAAGGAAGTGCCCGATCGCTGGTGCCCCCTAGAACCCGCCGTCGTCTGACGACGAAAACTACCGCCCGAACGACGCCCTTACTCGGGCGGGGCGCCCTGCCTGGTGAGATCGATGGGGCTCATGAGGCCGACGGGGTTGCCGTCGGGGTCGGTGAGCACGGCGTACCGAGCGCCCCAGAAGGCGTCGAACGGCGGCTGCTGGCTGGCGTAGCCGGCGGTGGTCATGTCGGCGTGGATGGCGTCGACCTGCTCGCGGCTGTCGACGCCGAAGCCGATGACGGCGCTGCCGGCACCGGGCCCGGGCCAGCCCTTGTCCCACTTCGGGACGAAGTCGATGCTGTCGAAGTCGAGCTGGGCGCCGCCCGGGAGCGAGGCCGTGCGATGCAGGTGGGCCCACGCTGGATCGGCGTCCGCGACGGTGACGCCCAGTCGCCGGTAGAAGGCGACGGTGGCATCCATGTCGGCGACGATGATGCTCACCAGGTTGAGCAGGGGGCCCTCGGCCATCAGAGGAGGCCCAGCTCCTGGACCGCGTCACGCTCCTCGGCGAGCTCGGCGACGCTGGCGTCGATGCGGGTGCGGCTGAAGTCGTCGATGTCGAGGCCTTGCACGACGCCGTACTCGCCGCCGCTGCACTCGCACGGGAACGACGAGAGGAGGCCCTTGGGGACGTCGTAGGAGCCATCGGACGGGATGGCCATGCTCACCCAGTCCCCGTCGGGCGTGCCGAGGACCCAGTCCCGCATGTGGCCGACCGCGGCGTTCGCGGCGGATGCGGCCGACGATGCCCCGCGCGCCTCGATGATCGCGGCGCCGCGCTTCTGCACCGTCGGGATGAAGTCGTTCTCGAGCCACGACTGGTCACCGCCGACGGCGTCGAACGCTGGCTTGCCCCCGACCTGCGCGTGGAAGACGTCGGGGTACTGCGTCGCGGAGTGGTTGCCCCAGATGGTCATGCGGGTGACGTCGTTGATGGGTGTCCCGGCCTTCTTCGCGAGCTGCGCCTTGGCGCGGTTGTGGTCGAGCCGCGTCATGGCCGTGAAGCGCGCGTCGTCGATGTTCGGCGCGTTGCTCGTCGCGATGAGGCAGTTGGTGTTGGCCGGGTTGCCGACCACGAGGATGCGCACGTCGTCGGCCGCGCTGTCCGACAGCGCCTTGCCTTGCACGGTGAAGATGGCACCGTTGGCCTCGAGCAGGTCGCCGCGCTCCATGCCCGCGGTCCGAGGCCGCGACCCGACGAGCAGCGCGACGTTGACGCCCTCGAACGCCTTGTTCGCGTCGTCGGTGGCGACGGTGCCGGCGAGCAGCGGGAAGGCGCAGTCCTCGAGCTCCATGAGCACCCCGTCGAGCGCTCCCAGCGCCGGCGTGATCTCGAGCATCTGGAGGATCACCGGCTGGTCGGGGCCGAGCATCGAGCCGCTGGCGATGCGGAACACGAGGCTGTAGCCGATGTTGCCAGCAGCCCCGGTGACGGCGACACGCACGGGTTCCTTCATGGCCATCGACGCTAGTTCGGCGGGAACGGGGTTCCGAAGCGGTCGAGGTGGGCCTTGCTGCTGACCGGTTCGCGCCGCGGTGGCCCGAGCGAACGGCGGGGCCGGCCGAGGGGCACCACCGCCACCGGCTCGAGGTGGGCGGGCATGTCGATGGCGGTCCGCAGCTCGTCTGGCGCGATCGTCGGGAGGGTCGTGAGGGCCGATCCGTAACCCATCGCGTTGGCGGCGAGCAGCAGGTTCTGCACGGCGGGGTAGACCGACGCGCCCATGGCGCGCCGGGGCACGAGCGAGCTGTCGGCGGCCACGACGATCAGCACGGGCGCGCCGCCGAACCCGGCCTCGATGGCCCCGTCCACATCGGCGAACAGCCCTGCGTCGAGGCCGCCCTCGGCGTGCGCTCTCGCACCGTCCCGCCAGAGCCGCCGGGTCACCTCCGCGATGGCAGCGCGGACGTGGTCGTCGCGCACCACGACGAACACCCACGGCTGGGTGTTCTCCGCGCTCGGCGCGTGGGTCGCCAGCTCCAGCAGCCGCGCGATGTCCTCGTCCGGCACCGGCTGGTCGGTGAACCACCGGCACGCCCGCTGGCCGGCCATGACCTCGGCGAGGTCGCGCGCTCTCACGTCTGTTCGACGAGGTCCCGCCGGTACTCCGGGTGCTCGGTGAGCCAGGCCGAGGCCCGCCGCATCGACGCCTCGTTCTTCTTGTTGATGAACCGGTAGATCGGGCCCTCGAGCCACTTCCACGGCAGCGACGTGAGGTTGTAGCGCTCCTCGAAGGTGAACCGCGTCCGGTTGGGGCCGATGCGCTCGAGCCCGACCTTGCCGGTCTGATCATCGCCGGGCGTGCGCGAGATCATCGTGAACGTGTAGCCACGCGCCGCCTCGACGTCGCTGACGAGCTCGAGCGCGGCGCCCAACCTGCCGAACGGCATCTTGTAGATCACCCGCCGGAGCAGACCGTCGCCGTCGGCATCGCCGGGCCACAGGACTTGGACCTCGATGACCATGGGTGCGTAGTCGGTCCAGCGGTCGTAGTCCTGGAAGAGCGCCCACAGCCGCTCGGGCGCGTGCGGCATCTCGATCGTGTATCGATGCTCACGCACGGCGGCAGGTTGGAGACGAAAGCTACAGCTGCATGGACTTGGTCTCGAGGAACTCCTCGAAGCCGTGCGTGCCGTACTCGCGGCCGTAGCCGGACTGCTTGTAGCCGCCGAACGGGGCGTTGGGGTTGAAGGCGCCGCCGTTGACCTCGATCTGGCCAGTACGGATGCGCCGAGCGACCTTCTTGGCCCGCTCGGGGTCACCCGCCCACACGGCACCGGACAGGCCGTAGGGCGTGTCGTTGGCGATGCGGACGGCGTCCTCCTCGGTGTCGTACGGGAGGATCGACAGCACCGGGCCGAAGATCTCCTCCTGCGCGATGGTCATGTCGTTGCTGACCTCGGAGAACACCGTCGGCTTCACGTAGTAGCCCTGCTCGAAGCCCTCGGGCTTCTCGGGGCCACCGGTGACGAGCTTGGCGCCCTCGTCGATGCCCTTCTGGATGTAGCCGGTCACGCGGTCGACCTGGGCCTGCGACGAGAGCGGGCCGAGCATGGCGCCGTCGGCAAACGGGTCGGACGGCTGGAACTTGGTCTCGACTTCGTCGGCCGCGATGCGCTCGGCGTCGGCCAGCTTGGCCGCGGGCACGAGCATGCGGGTGAGGGCGGTGCAGGTCTGGCCCGAATTCAGGTAGGCCTTGCCGATGCCGTCGCGGACGGCCCGCTCGAAGCCGGCGTCGTCGAGGTCGTCGAGCAGGATGTTGGCGGACTTGCCGCCGAGCTCGAGGGCTACGCGCTTCAGGCTGCCGGACGCTGCTGCGGCGACGGCCTTGCCTGCACGGGTGGAGCCGGTGAAGGACACCATGTCGATCTGCGGGTGCTTGGAGATGGCCTCGCCGACCTCAGCTCCGGTGCCGGTGACCATGTTGAACACGCCGGGCGGGAGGCCCGTGTCGTTGATGACCTCGGCCAGCACGTAGGCGTCGAGCGGGGCGATCTCGCTCGGCTTGAGCACGACGGTGCAGCCGGCGGCCATCGCGTAGGCGACCTTCGCCGCGATCTGGTGCAGCGGGTAGTTCCACGGCGTGATGCAGCCGACGACGCCCACCGGCTCCTTGATCACCAGGCTGTTGCCGACGGTCTGCTCGTACTCGTAGCTCTCCGCCAAGGCGGCAGCGGTGTTGAAGGAGTTGATCGGCAGGCCGGCCTGGACGAGGAGGCTCAGCCACTTCGGCATGCCGGCCTCGCGGGTCACGATGGTGGCGATCTCGTCCATGCGGGCACCGAGGCCCTCGGCGATGCGGGAGCAGAACTTGCCCCGCTCCTCAGGGCTCTTTGCGGCCCACTCGTCGAACGCGGCGCGCGCGGCCTTCGCGGCCTTGTCCACGTCCTCGGCGTTGCCGTTCGGGATGCGCCCGATGACCTCGCCGTTGGTCGAGTCGAACACGTCGATCGACCCGGATCCGGCCGATGGCACCCATGCGCCGTCGATGTAGACCTTGTCGTGCTCCAGCATCGGGGTCCCCCTGTTGTGGCTGATGCGATCAGCACCGACGCTACCGGCCCCCGTCCCGGTTCGGCCAGGCCGGTGGGGCATTGGGAGCTAAGGCGCTAGCGTCCGCGGCCATGGCAGACGAGGTGAGCGTGGAGGTCAAGGCGTCGCCGGACGAGCTGTACGGGCTGGTCAGCGATGTCACGAACATGGGCCGATGGAGCCCGGAGAACAAGCGATCGGCCTGGGTCGGCGGCGCCGCGGGCCCGGCCGTCGGCGCCCAGTTCAAGGGGTGGAACAAGCGAGGCCCGATCCGCTGGGCGACCACCTGCACGGTGACCGCTGCCGATCCCGGCCGCGAGTTCGCGTTCGACGTGAAGCAGAACGGGATGCGCTGGGGCTACCGGTTCGAGCCAGCCGGGGACGGCACCCTCGTCACCGAGTTCCGCGAGGACGTGCACGGACGGCCCTTCATCGCCCGTGCGTTCACCAAGCTCTTCCTCGGGCCCGACCACGAGGCCGAGATGGTCGACGGCATGCGCCAGACCCTCGAGCGCATCAAATCGGCGGCGGAGGCCTGAGCGCCGCCAGGCACCACGCGTGGAGGCGCTCGTCCTCCGCGTAGGGCGAGAAGCGAGCAGCTTCGATGACGAGTGCCGTCGCGAGGCGGTCGTCGACCGCCGTCCCCCAACGCTCCTCGAGCAGCGCCGCGCACGCAGGATCGTCACCGGTCGCGAAGGTGAACAGCGCCGCCGTGCGCAGCTCGTGGTCGGGGTCGCCGACCATGCAGAGCCAGCTCCAGTCGCTGACAGCGGTGACCGCGAGGTCCTCGTCGACGAGCACGTTGCCAGGGCAGCAGTCGCCGTGCACGAGCGCGAGCTCGGCGGGCTCGGGCTGCGCGCTGACAGCCTCGAGCGCGCGCGCCAGCGAACCGGCTGGCGCGTCAGTCGCCAGCGCGAGCTGACGGCGCACCTGTTGCTCGAGGAGGCCCGACCACGTCGCTGAGCACAGCGGCGGCTCCATCAAGACCTCGCCGCACCCGCCTTCCCACCCGGGCGGCACGCCGAGGCGACGGATCGCTGCTGCCGCGTCGAGGTACGAGCGCAGCGCACGCCGACGGGCGTTGCCGCGCAGCACCGACCTCGAGCACCTCGGGCAGCGCAAAGGGGACGGCGTCGCGGTCGAGGGCGTCGAGGAAGTGCCCGCCTCGCCGCCCTCGCCGAGCAGCTCGCCCTCGTCCGCCACGCCGGAAGGATGGCTGACAGGCGGCCGCTACGCTCGCCCGCCATGGCCAAGATCAAGGTTGCCAACCCGGTGGTCGAGCTCGACGGCGACGAGATGACGCGGATCATCTGGCAGTTCATCAAGGACGAGCTGATCGTCCCGTACCTCGACGTCGAGCTCGCCTACTTCGACCTCGGCATCGAGCACCGGGACGCAACCGAGGATCAGGTCACGATCGACGCGGCCAACGCGATCAAGCAGCACGGCGTGGGCGTGAAGTGCGCCACCATCACCCCCGATGAGGCCAGGGTCGAGGAGTTCGGCCTCAAGCAGATGTGGCGATCGCCCAACGGCACGATCCGC
>CAYSAC010000072.1:0-13271 GCA_964428815.1 uncultured Acidimicrobiaceae bacterium
GGATGCCGATGTCGAGCGCGCCCTCGACCGCGTCGAACAGCGCGGTCTCCCCCGCAGCATGACCCTCGGTGCGGCGCAGACCCCGCTGCTGCGCCCACCTGCCGTTGCCGTCCATCACGCAGCCGACGTGGCGCGGCACCCGCGCGAGGTCGATGCGAGTGGGGGCCACGGGGTGCAAAACTACAAGGCCAGGGGTACAGGCTCGGGATGGGCGAACGGCTGGAGCGGCTGCGGGCGAGGGTGCCAGCCTTCGATGTGTTCATGCGGGTGCAGGACCGCTTCGGTGACGTCGGCGGCGGCCCGCTCGCCTCCTCGATCGCCCTCGCCGCGTTCTTCTCGCTCTTCCCTCTGCTGCTCGTCCTCATCGCCGTGGTGGGATTCATGTCATCCAACGACGGAACCTTCGCGAGCGACATCATCAGCCAGCTCGGCCTCACGGGTGACGCCGCCAACTTCGTGCGCACCGCGCTCGAGACCGCAGAGGAGAGCAAGAAGGCCGCGTCGATCATCGGCCTCGTCGGCCTGCTGTGGTCGGGCCTTGGCGTCGTCGCCTCGCTCGAGACGGCGTGCAACGCGGTGTGGCAGACCACGGGGCGCGGGCTGGTGGGCAAGCTGTGGTCCCTGCTGTGGCTCATCGGCGCCGCCCTCGGCTTCTTCGCCACCGCCGCGCTGGGCGCGGCCCTCGGGTTCCTGCCGGGCTTCCTCGCGCCGGTCGCGGTGCTCGTCGGTCTCGCCGCCAACGTCGCGTTGTTCCTCTGGACCTTCAACACGCTCGCCAACAACCACGCCGGCTGGCGGTCGCACCTGCCCGGCGCGCTCCTCGCGGGTGCAGGGCTCGAAGTGCTGAAGGTCGTCGGCGCCGTCTACGTCCCCCGCGCCGTCTCGTCGTCCTCCGCGCTCTACGGCGGCCTCGGGGTCGTGTTCGCGGTGCTCGCGTGGCTCGCGGTCTACGGACGGCTGATCGTCTACTCCGCGGTGCTGAACGTCGTGCTCCACGAGCGCAAGGCCGGCACGGTGACCGTCGAGCTGCAGGTCCCCCGCGTCGAGGGTGAGGTGCCGCTGACCGCCAACCGCGGCGGCGCGGTGGTCGAGCAAGCGGAGCAGCCGGCCTAGGGCTCCGATCTCGCGGTGTATACTACGGTGTATGCATCGCACGAACATCTACCTCACCGAGGAGCAGCAACGAGCGCTCGACGCTCGGGCACGCATGGCGGGCACCACGCGCAGTGCCGTGGTGCGCGACATCCTCGACGAGAGCCTTCGTGCGCCCAGCCCCGCCGACGACGAGCTCAGGGTGGCGTTCGCGACGCTCGCCGATGGCTACGACGAGCTCGTCGCCGGACTGTTCGACGACGATCCCGACCTGCGCATCGACTCGTGATCATCGTCGACGATCGGTTGAGCCTCGATGCGCTCGCCGGACGGCGGCACCGCTTCGGAGGAGCTGCGGACGACACGGTCGCCACGACCTGGAGCTTCCACTACCGCTTGGTCCGAGCCCTCACCGATGACGCGCGGGTCGGGCGGCTCACCGCATCCGCCCCGGCCGCGTTGAGAGAGCTAGCGCTTGCCCCACCGCCCGCCGAGCTGCTGGTGCTCGACCCCCGGACGCTCACCGAAGTGGCCGCACAAGCCTCGGTGCGGCACGGGTTGAACCTCCTCGCCGCGGAGCTCGTCGCGGCGGCTGTCGGACACGACGCCCGTGTCGCGCTGTCCGCTCCGAACGTCGGCCGGGCGTGGCCGGCCGTCTTCGCAGCGGAGGGCATCGACTTCCAGATCGTGCCTTGACTCGCGATGCATCTGATGCGCTGTCTGATAGCATCTGATGCATGGCGCGAACGACCCTCGATCTCGACGACGGCGTGCTGCGTGAGCTGAAGAAGCGACGCAAGCGTGAGCAGAAGCCGCTCGGCGTGATCGCGTCAGAGCTCCTCGCCCAGGCCCTGGCGGCGGAGCCGGCCGATCGTCCCGACTTCGTGTGGACCTCGCGCTCGATGGCCGCCAAGGTCGACCTGGAAGACAGGGACGCGGTCTGGTCCGCGCTCGAAGAGCGGTGAGTGTCACCCTCGACACCAACGTCCTGCTCTACGCGTCGAACGTCGGCGCACCCGAGCACGAACAAGGGGCGGCGCTGGTTGCTCATCTCGCCGCCGGCCCCTCACTCGTCGTGCTGCTCTGGCCAACGGTGCTCGGCTACCTCCGGCTGGCCACGCACCCCTCGATCTTCTCGGCGCCGTTGTCGCATGCGGAAGCGGCGGCCAACATCGAGTCGTTGCTCGATAGACCTCACGTCCGCGCCGCCGGCGAGGCGGAGGGCTTTTGGGGCTCCTACCGGCGTGTCACGACGGAGGTAACCCCACGGGGCAACCTCGTGCCCGACGCACACCTCGTCACGCTCATGCGCCAGCACGGTGTGTCCCTCATCTGGAGCCGCGACCGCGACCTGCGCAAGTTCGACGGCATCACGGTCACCGACCCGTTCAGCGCCAAGTACCGCGGTGGCCGATTCGCTAGTCCGTAGGCCGGCTCATCGGTCAGTTCGCGGGAGCGAGCGCGTCGCGCATGGTCTGGAGCAGGTCGCGCTCCGCGGCGTTCGCGGTGAGCGGAAGCGCTTCGTCGTGGGCGGACATCGCTTCGTCGGGGCGACCCAGCCGCTCGAGGAGGTCGCCGCGAGCGGCGTGGTAGAGGTGGTAGCCGGCGAGGTCGAGGTCGTCGAGCAGCGCGAGCGCTGGCGCGGGGCCGTGCAGCTCGGCCACGGCGATCGCCCGGTTGAGCGCCACCACGGGCGTGGGCGCACGCACGCACGCCCGAGGCAATACCTGACGCTTCCAGCTCTCGAGGCAATACCTCGCGCATGCGCAAGGTATTGCCTCAGGCTCGGGGTGCGAGGCCCATGAGTGCGGTGACGCCGTGGTCGCGACCGGCCGTGTAACCGCCGTCGACCACGACCGCCTGACCGGTGAGGAACGACGCGTCGGCGGACAGCAGGAACGCAGCAACAGACGCGATCTCCTCGGGCCGGCCCATCCGCCGGAGCGCGTGCTCGTCCCGGATCGCAGCTGCTACCGCCTCCATCCCCGGCATCCCGATCACGGACTGCATCATCGGTGTGTCGATGAACCCGGGACAGATCGCGTTCGCCCGGATCCCCGACGGTCCGTAGTCGATCGCCAGGTTCTTCGTCAGCAGCACGACACCGCCCTTGGACGCGTTGTACGCGCTCCCGCCCGCGGTCCCCTCGATGCCCTCGACGCTCGCCAGCGTCACCAGCGAGCCGCGCTCACCCTCCACGCGGTCCTGGTCGAGCATCACCGTCACCGCCGCCCTCACGACCAGAAACGTTGCCCGCAGGTTGACGTTCACGACGCGATCCCACTCGGCCGGCTCGATGAGGTGGACTGGCCCGCCGCCGGCGACCCCGGCCGCGTGGACCACGCCGTCGAGCCTCCCCTGCGGGCTCACCGCCACCGCTCGCGCGACGAGCGCGGCGACGGCGTCGGGGTCGGTGACATCGGTGCGCAGGAAGTCGAGCCCCTCGACCGGCGCGACCGGTTCGGCGATGTCACCACCGACGACGGTCGCACCGATGGCGAGCAGCCGCTCGGCGGTCGCTCGCCCGATACCGGAGGCCGCCCCCGTGACGACGACCGTTCGCCCCTCGAGCTGCGTCACCGTCTGTGGACCATAGTGACCCGCATGCGCTTCGCCCTCTTCTACGAGATCCCCGTCGCCCGGCCGTGGGACGACCAGAGCGAGCTCCGCGCGTACCAGAACGTGCTCGAACAAGCGGTCGCGGGCGACCGCTGGGGTTGGGACGCGTTCTGGACCGTCGAGCACCACTTCCTCGAGGAGTTCTCGCACTGCTCGAACCCCGAGGTGCTCTACGGCGCGGTGGCCGCCCGCACCGAGCGGATCCGGCTCGGCTTCGGCGTCCGGTTGATGCCGAAGCCCTACAACCACCCGGTGAGGACGGCAGAAGCCGCCGCGGTGCTCGACCTCATCAGCAACGGCCGTGTCGACGTCGGGACGGGTCGTTCGGCGACCCGCGCCGAGCTCGAGGGGTTCGGCATCGACCCGAAGCAGACCCGCGCGATGTGGAAGGAGGCGATCGGTCACATCGTCGGCTGCTGGACGAACGACGAGTACGAGTTCGCCGGCGAGCACTGGTCGATGCCGAAGCGGCGCGTGCTCCCGAAACCGATCCAGAAGCCGCACCCGCCACTGTGGGGAGCGACGTCGAGCGAGGACGGCCACCGCCAGGTCGGTGAGCTCGGCCTCGGCCTGTGCTCGTTCGCCGTCGGCGTGACGCCGGACGAGGTCAAGGCAAAGGTCGACATCTACCGCGAGGCGGTGCGCGGGTGCACCAAGCCGATCGGCGCCTACGTCCACGACGAGGCCGCCACGTTCACGATGGCGCTGTGCGCGCCCGACCGCCAGTACGCCCTCGACGCCGCCCGCGAGTCCTTCGAGTGGTACCCGAGGACGGGCGCGCGGCAGATCGCGACACTCGCGCCCTGGATGGCAGAGCGCGAGGAGGAGCTCGGGAACTACGGCTACGCGGCGGACATGCAGGGGCACGATGAGCGGGGCGAGCTCGACCTCCTGTCGCTCGAGTACCTCGTCGACGCGAACGCCTGCGTCGTCGGCACACCCGAGGACTGCATCGAGATGTGCCGGCAGTACGAGGCCGCCGGCGTCGACCTCCTCCTGTGCCTCGTGAACCCGTACAAGATCAGCCACGAGGACGTCATGCAGACGATCGAGCTGATGGGCCGCGAGGTCATCCCACAGCTCCGCTGATCTCAGCTGGCGAAGTCCCAGCCCTGCCCGTTCCGGTACGCGCCGAGGACGTTCTTGGCGATGAGGACCTTGTGCACCTCATCGGGGCCGTCGGCGATGCGAAGGGTTCGGGCTCCGAGGTACATCGAGGCGAGCGGCAGGTCGTTCGACACACCGGCCGCGCCCCACACCTGGATCGCCCGGTCCACGACCCGCGAGTAGGCGGCCGGGACGAACACCTTGATGGCGGAGATGTCGGTGCGGGCGGCGTCGAGGCCCTGGTCGATCTTCTCGGCGGCGTGGATGGTCATGAGCCGTGCCGCCTGAATGTCGATGTAGCTGTCGGCGATGAAGCCCTGCACGAACTGCTTGTCCTGCAGGAGACCGCCGTGCACCTCGCGAGTGAGGGCGCGCTCGACCATGAGGTCGAACGCACGCCACATCTGGCCAACCGAATTCATGCAGTGGAAGATGCGGCCGGCGCCGAGGCGGTCCTGCGCTGCCTGATGCCCTTCTCCGACGCGACCGAGGATGTTGTCCTTCGGGATGCGCACACCTTCGTAGAGGACCTCGCAGTGGTCCGAGGTCCGCCGGCCCCAGATCCCCACGCCCCGGACGATGTTCACGCCCTTGGTGGCGGTGGGGACGATGAACTGGGCCATGGTCCCCTCGCGGCGCTTGGCCGCGTCGTCGCTGTCGGCCACCCGGGCCATGACGATGAAGAAGTCGGCGTCGATGCCGTTCGACGTGAACCACTTGTGGCCGTTGATGACCCACTCGTCGCCGTCGAGGACGGCGCTGGTGGTGAGGCTCCTCGGATCTGAGCCGGCGTTCTCCGGTTCCGTCATCGAGAAGCCGGACTCGAGCTCGCCCGCGATCAGCGGCAGGAGCCACTTCTGCTTCTGGTCCTCGGTGCCGTACTTCAGGAGGATCGTCTGGTTGCCGGAGTTCGGTGCCACCACGCCGAAGAGGCTGGCGGCGCCGATGCCGTACGCGAGCACCTCGTTCATGTAGGCGTGGGCGAGGAAGTCGAGCCCCATCCCGCCGTACTCCTTCGGCAGGTGCGGCGCCCATAGCCCTGCGTTCCAGACGACCTCCTTGATCTGCTCGCGGAGCGCGATCGCCTCTCGCCGGTCGTGGTCGCTGGCCTCCCCGTCGCGGCCGATCTTCCAGAGCTTCGCCTCGTTGGGCAGGATCCACTCGTTGACGATCTCCGCTGTCCGCATGCGGAGGTCGTTGATCCGCTCGTCGAGGGTCGGGATGGGGCTGACGTTCATCGGCATGCCCCTACGCTCACCCATCAGGCGCCCGCTCGCCAGGGGCTGTCACAGACGCTGCCTACCATCGCTTGCTATGGCCATGAGCGTGCGCTGGACGGGATACGGGCGGGACGCCGCGCTCGCGCTGCGCGATGCCGTCGCGAAGGCCAAGGCCGGCGACCCACTGGAGCCGGTGACCGTGGTCGTGCCGTCGAACCACGTCGGTGTGGCGAGCCGGCGCCTGCTGTCCTCGGGCGTCCTCGGACCGGTCGCGGGCCAAGGGGTCGGCCTCGCCGCGGTCACCTTCCTCACCACCTACCGGCTGGCCGAGCTGCTCGGAGCGCCCGCACTCGCGGGTACGGGCCGGCGCCCGGTGTCCACGCCGGTGCTTGCCGCGGCCATGCGCGCGGAGCTGGCGGCCGAACCGGGCCTCTTCGCACCGGTGGCCGAGCACCCGGCCACCGAGTCGGCGCTCGTGAGCACCTATCGCGAGCTGCGCGACGTCTCGCCGGCGGCGCTCGACGGGCTGCGCGGCACGAGTGACCGCGCCCGCGAGGTGGTGCGGTTGCACCGGACGACGCGGGTCCGCCTCGAGGCCGAGTGGTACGACGAGGAGGACCTCCTCGCTGCCGCCGCGGCCATGGCGGGCGAGCACGCCGCGGCCGAGCTCGGCGCGCTCGTGATCCACCTCCCGCAGCGGCTCTCTCAGCACAGCGCACGGATGCTCGCCGCTCTCGCTGCGCACGTCCCGACCACCGTCATCGCCGCGCTCACTGGCGACGAGCACGCCGACGCCGAGGTCCTGTCCTCGCTGGGCCGGCTCGGGGTCGACCTGAGCGGCGCAGCGAGCGTCCCCGCCGTGTTGCCCGTCGATGTCGGGCGCACGACGATCCTCACTGCGTCGGACGGCGACGAGGAGGCCCGCGCGGCCGTGCGCGCCGTCATCGACGCCGTCCGTGCAGGTACGCGGCTCGATCGCATCGCCGTGCTGCACGCCAGTCCCGAGCCCTACGCCCGCCTCGCTCACGACCACCTCCACGCGGCTGGCATCGCAACCAACGGCGCCGCCGTGCTGCCGCTCGCAGCTCGCATGGCCGGTCGCACGCTCCTCGAGCTCCTGGCCCTTCCCGAGGGCGGGTTCCGCCGGCAAGACGTGTTCGCCTGGTTGACCGCGGCGCCCGTTCTGGTCGACGGGCGTTGGGCGCCCACCACGGCGTGGGAGCGCCTGTCACGCGAGGCGTCCGTGGTCGCGGGGCGTGATGACTGGGACGCCAACCTCGCGCTGCTGGCCGCCGCGAAGCTCCAGCGTGCCCAAGAGCTCGACGCCGACGATGACGAGCCGGACTGGGCCGCGGAGCGCGCCCGCCAGACCGCCGAGCGGGCGACCTCGCTGCGCCGGTTCATGCTCCGCCTCATCGACGACCTCGCAGCCGCGGCCGCCGCGCCGAGGCGCTGGAGCGAGCACGTCGCCTGGGCCGAGGGGTGGCTCGTGCGCCTGTTGGGCGCAGCTGCCCAGCGCGACGGGTGGCCCGACGCCGAGCGCAAGGCGGCCGAGCGCATCGAGCTCGCGCTCAGGCGGCTGGGCGCACTCGACGCGGTCGAGGGGCGCGTCACCCTCGACGTGTTCGCCCGCACCCTCGAGCTCGAGCTCGAGTCCGACCTGGGCCGGGTCGGACGGTTCGGCGACGGCGTCCTCGTCGGCTCGGTCGAGATGGGCATCGGCCTCGAGCTCGACCTCGTCGTCGTCCTCGGTCTCGCTGAGGGCTCGTTCCCGTCCACCGTCCGCGACGATTCGCTGCTCCCTGACGGCGAGCGCGGCGCGACAGGTGGCGAGCTCCCGCTCCGCGCCAACCGCGTCGAGCGCCAGCACCGCCAGCTGATCGGCGCGCTCGCAGGCGGTCACCGCCAGGTGCTGTGCGTGCCGCGGGGTGATCTACGGCGCAGCGCGGACCGGGTGCCCTCGCGCTGGGTGCTCGATGTCGCGTCCGCTCTGGCCGGCTCAGGTGACCGCTGGTGGGCGGCTGACCTGCACGACGCCACGCGACCCTGGGTGCACCACGTCGCGTCCTTCGACGCCGGGCTGCGCACGATGGCGGTGCCTGCCACCGACCAGGAGCACCGGCTCCGGGCGCTGCTCGCGGCGGGCGGATCCCTCGCTGCCACCGATGAC
Organism: uncultured Acidimicrobiaceae bacterium; assembly: GCA_964428815.1. Taxonomy (GTDB): domain Bacteria; phylum Actinomycetota; class Acidimicrobiia; order Acidimicrobiales; family CAYSAC01; genus CAYSAC01. Next base: position 8,209 of record CAYSAC010000072.1, read on the forward strand.
CGTCGCACCGCACTCGGCGCTGAGGTCATCACGGCGCGGCGGAGCAGCCGCTTCACGCGCTTCGACGGCAACCTCGCCGGCGTCGACGTGCCCTCGCCCGTCGCCGCGGTCACCTCACCCACCCGGCTCGAGCGCTGGGCCGACTGCCCCCACGCCCACCTGGTGCAAGACATCCTCAAGGCCGCTCCCGTCGAGAACCCTGAAGACGCCTTGATGATCACGCCGATCGAGAAGGGCAACCTCGTCCACGGCGCCCTCGAGGACTTCATCACCGAGGTGCTCGGCCGCCCCGAATCGGCACGTCCCGCGCCGCAGCAGTCCTGGAGCGCGTCCGACCACGTCCGGCTGCAAGAGATCGGCGCCGCGCGCTGCGATGGTGTCGCCGCCGCGGGGCTCGCCGGCCGGCCGATCTTCTGGAAGCGCGACCGGCGCCGCATCCTCGCCGACCTCGACCGCTTCCTCGTCGAGGACTCCGAGCACCGAGCTGCGACCGGAACGAGCCCGCTCGCCGCCGAGCTGGGCTTCGGGTTCGCTGGTGGACTCACCGCCGTGCCCGTCGACCTGCCCGACGGGCGCGTGCTGCTGTTCCGGGGACGCGCGGACCGGGTCGACCTCAGCGTCGACGGGTCGCTCCACGTCGTCGACTACAAGACCGGCAAGCTCAACGATGAGTACCGAGCGATCAACGAGGACAACCCGATCGCCGCGGGCACCAAGCTCCAGCTGCCGATCTACGGCCTCGCAGGGCGCCTCCACCACGGCCGACCGGACGCGCCGGTTCGTGCCGAGTACTGGTTCGTCACCTCGCGGGGGAAGTTCGATCGCCGCGGCTACGACGTGACCGACGAGATCCTCAAGCGCACCGCCGCCACGCTCGGCGTGATCGTCGAGGGCATCGAGACCGGCGTGTTCCCTCCCCACCCCGAGGCGTTGAAGTCCACCTCGATCTTCATCGACTGCCATGTGTGCAACCCCGACGGGCTCGGCACCGTCGAGCTCCGCCAGCACTGGGAGCGCAAACGGCGTGACCCGGCGATGGCCGCGTACGCGCAGCTCGCCGAGCCGATCGATCCGGAACCCGACGAGGTGCCCGCATGACTGCACCGCCTGACCAGGCTGCGCGCGAGCGCATCCGCACGGATCTCGACGCCACGCTGTTCGTCGAGGCCGGCGCAGGGTCCGGCAAGACGACCGCACTCGTGGGGCGGGTCGTCGAGCTCGTGGCATCCGGAGCGGTCGAGCTGCGCCATCTCGCCGCCATCACGTTCACCGAGAAGGCCGGCGCTGAGCTGCGCGACCGCGTGCGCCACGACCTCCAAGAGCGCGCGAGCGACTCGCCCCTGCCCGCCGAGGTCGAGCGGTGCCGCGCCGCGCTCGGCCAGCTCGACGGCGCCGCGATCGGCACGCTGCACTCCTTTGCGCAGCGCATCCTGTCCGAGCACCCCGTGGAGGCCGAGCTCCCGCCCCGAGTCGAGGTCCTCGACGAGGTCAGCTCGAGCGTGGCCTTCGAGCGGCGGTGGGGTCGCATCCTCGACGTGCTGCTCGAGGATCCCGCCCTCGAGCGAACGCTGCTCCTCCTCGCGGCTGCCGGCGTCGACCCGAACAAGCTGCGATCCCTCGCCCTCGCGTTCGATGCGTCATGGGACCTCGTCGAGGACCGCGTGCCTGCGGTTGCTCCCCCGCCCCCTGCGGTCGCCGACTCGGTGCCAGCAGTCTTGGCCGAGATCGACGCGCTGGCCGCGCTCGCTGACCACTGCACCGACGAGGACGACAACCTCCTCGGCACCATCCACGGCGTCGTCGGCCTCGGCCGGGTGCTGCGGGCCAGCGGCGGCGACGACCTCGATGTGCTCGAGCTGCTCGTCGAAGGCCGGCCCAGCTTCCGCAGCGACTTCGGCAAGCAGGAGAAATGGGGCGGCCGCAAGCCGCATGTGCAGGCCCAGATCAAGGCTGTCGAGGCCGCGGTCGAGGACGTGCGGCTCGGAGTGCTGCGGACGTGCGCACGTCACCTCGGCGCGGCGATGCGCGGGCACACCCTCGCCGCAGCACGCGATCGGCAGGCCGCCGGGCAGCTGGAGTTCCATGACCTGCTGGTGCTCGCGCGCAAGGTGCTACGCGATCCCGAGCAGGGCGCGATCGTGCGTGCGAGCCTCCACGCGCGCTACCAGCGTCTACTGCTCGACGAGTTCCAGGACACCGACCCCATCCAGATCGAGCTGGCAGTACGGATCGCGGCCGCAGACCCTGCCACGGCCGACGCAACCCGCTGGGAGGACGTCGCCGTCGAACCTGGCCGCCTCTTCGTGGTCGGCGATCCGAAGCAGTCGATCTACCGCTTCCGGCGGGCCGACATCACGACCTTCCTCGACGCCAAGCGTCGCTTCGGTCCTCAGGCGGGAGGCGCCGTCGAGCTCACGGCCAACTTCCGCACGGTCGAGCCGATCATCGGGTGGGTGAACGCCACGTTCGGCGCGCTGATGGCCGAGCCGCCCGATGTCGATGTCCCGGTGCCCTCCCAACCCACCTACGCACCGCTCGCCGCGCAGCGCGGCGTGCCCCCGATCGGTCCGCCGATCGCGGTCGTCGGCACAACCGCCCATCCGTACAAGACGAGGGCCGACGTCATGCGGGCCGCCGAGGCTCGCGATGTCGCCCGCGCGATCACCGTTGCCCGACGGGACAGGTGGCAGGTGCGCGAAGGCGAGGCCGGATGGCGAGACGCACGCCTCGGCGACATCACGATCCTCGTGCCCGCCCGGACATCGCTGCCGTTCCTCGAGGACGCGCTCGACGCCGCGTGCATCCCGTTCCGAGCAGAGTCGAGCTCGCTCGTCTACGCGAGCCGGGCCGTGCGCGATCTCCTCATGGTGCTCCGGGCCGCGGACGATCCGACCGACCACCTCCGGATCGTGTCCGCGCTGCGCACCCCGCTGCTCGGGTGCGGCGATGACGACCTGTTCAGGCACAAGGTGATCGACCGTCACTCGTGGAGCTACAACGCGCCGGCGCCGCCCGATCCCGCGTCCGGTCCGGCGGCTGCGGGCCTCGCGTTCCTTCGAGAGATCCACGACGAACGCCACTGGCGATCGCCGGCCGAGCTGCTCGACCGCATCGCCCGCGAGCGCCGCGCGCTCGAGCTCGGCTTCGCGGAGGGCCGGCCCCGCGACGTGTGGCGGCGCCTCCGCTTCGTCATCGATCAGGCGCGAGCCTGGAGCGAGGCGACGGGCGGCAGCCTGCGCGCCTATCTCCGCTGGGTCGACCAGCAGACGGCGGAGGGGGAGCGCGTCGCGGAGGCGGTGCTGCCCGAGACCGACGATGATGCGGTGCGCATCATGACCATCCACGCGGCGAAGGGCCTCGAATTCCCGATCACGATCGTGTCGGGGATGTCGACCGGGCCGACGTACAGCCGCAGCCCCGTCGACGTCGTCTTCCCTCGCGACGGCGGGCCGGTCGGCTACCGGCTCGGCAAGGAGGTCATCACCGAGGAGTTCGAGGCGTGGAAGCCGATCGATGAGCAGATGGGCTACGACGAGCGGATCCGTCTGCTCTACGTCGCGTGCACCCGCGCGTGCGACCACCTCGTCGTGTCGCTCCACCGCGCGGAGCGCAAGAGCGGGCCAGCAAAGCTCAGCAACCGCACAAACTCCGAGCTGCTGCTGGCTGGGATGGGTGCAGTGAGCACCGGCCTGTCCGACCTCAGCGGTGAGGCCGAGCCGCTCGCTCCCGATCCCAGCGCCACGCCTTCGCCGCCGCCGCCCTACGAGCCCTGGCTGGCCGAGCGCACCGCAGCGCTCGCCGTCGCAGCCCGCCCCGGCGCTGTCGCCGCCACTGCGCTCACCGATGAGGGTGAACCGGACTGGGGCACCGAGCCGACGCTCTTCGACGTCCTCGAGCCCGACGTCGACCCGGGGCTGCAGAAGCGGCCGCGCGACCTCGACCTCCCGCCGTGGCTCAAGGGCCGCTACGGGACGGCTGTCGGCCGGGCCGTCCACGGCGTGCTCCAGACCATCGACCTGGCCGAGGGCACCGGCCTGGACGACGCGGTCGCGGCCCAGTGCCAGGCCGAGGCGATCCCTGACCGAGCCGACGACGTCCGCGCCCTCGTCGAGCTGGCGCTCGGAGCGCCCGTGGTGCGAGAGGCGGCGGCCGCGCCGCATTGGCGTGAGGTCTACGCGTGCACGCCCGTCGCCGATCGACTGCTCGAGGGCTACGTCGACCTCCTCTACCGGGGACCGGACGGGCTCGTGGTCGTCGACCACAAGACCGCGGCCACCGCCGACCCCGCCGAGCTCGACCGGCGCGTCGAGGGCTACCGCCTCCAGGGCGCCGCCTACGCGGTGGCGGTCGGTCGCGCAACGGGTGAGCCCGTCGTCAGAGTGGTCTTCTTGTTCCTCACCCCATCGGGGGCGGTGGAGCGCGAGCTCGGCGACCTGGCTGCCGCCATGGCCGAGGTCGAACGCCTCGTGGCCGCCGGCACCGAAGTCCTCGCGCCTGCCTGACCGATACGGTCGCTCCCGTGTCCTCGCTCGTGTCCGCCCTCGCGCGCGTCGTCGCCGAGCTGCCCGGCGGGGGTGAGGCACGCGCCGGCCAGGTGGAGATGGCGGAGGCCGTCGAGCGGGCGATCAGCGACGGTCGCCACCTCGTGGTGCAAGCGGGCACCGGCACCGGCAAGACGCTCGCCTACCTCGTGCCCGCGATCCTGAGCGGTCGGACGACGGTGATCGCCACGGCGACGAAAGCGCTCCAGGACCAGCTCGCGACCAAGGACCTCCCGTTCCTCGACGCCCACCTCGGGCGACCGTTCCGCTGGGCGATCCTGAAGGGAAGGTCCAACTACGTCTGCGTCCAGCGCCTCGCTGAGCTGGCGACCGACGACGTGCAGCTCGGCCTCGACGGCCTCGCAGAGCGCGCACCGGCGGAGGAGATCGCAGCGATCGCGGCATGGGCGGAGGAGACCACCTCCGGCGACCGCGCCGAGCTCGAGGTCGAGCCGGCCGAGCGGACGTGGTCCGCGGTCAGCACGACGGCGCGCGACTGCCCGGGCGCGATGCGCTGCCCGC
>CAYSAC010000073.1:0-13049 GCA_964428815.1 uncultured Acidimicrobiaceae bacterium
GGATGATCACGGCCGCGGTCGGGATGGCGGCGAAGAAGCAGATCAGGTGGAGCCAGCCCCGCAGCAGCGGGGGAGTGACCTCAGGTCGGTGGACCGCGCCCATCGCCACAGGTTACGGGAAGGGAGTTGAGATCAGCCCGCGAGGTAGATCGGGGAGGTCAGCGCGACCATCGTCAGCGGGTTGCGGCAGTAGGTCGTGCGGGCCCCGATGAGCGAGTTGCAGCCGGGCTTGGCCGGCGCGGTCGGATCCGGCAGCGAGAGGGTCGTGCGAACCCAGCCGCTCGCCCGGTTCGCCGGCGCGGTGAAGCGCACCTCGCCGCCAGGTGCGAGCGCGGCGCCCGCGACGGCGGTGCTGCCGTTGGCGCGCACCTCGACCATCCCGGTTCCCGGCAGCCCCTCGGCGCGCACTCGCATCGGCGTGCCGGGCGCGACGGTGTCGCCGATCGAGGACTCGAAGGTGCCGTCGCCGTCGCCATCGGCCTCGAGGACGAGCCGGAGGCCACCGGCGCGCGGCGTCTGGAACGAGATCGACGTCCGACCCTCCCGCAGGCCGGCGAGGATGCCGCGCTCGCTGCGGCCCGACGCGTTCACCCACGTGGTCGGGTTCCCCGGCCCCTGCGCGGCTGCGGTGGACAACCAGTGCGAGTCGCTGCCGCCTGTGGCTGCGACCTTGTTCCCCCGCTCCAGCCAGCACTCCCAGTAGCGGATCGCGTCGCCGTTCGACGACGACGATGGCGCGGGCGACTGCCAGTGGTGGCCGATGTTCCAAACCTCGAGGGTGTCGGGCACGACGTCGTAGCCGTAGCCCCAGTCCATCTGGTCCGTCTGGTCGCACTCGAACGGCGCCGCGAGCGCGACCGACGGGTGGTTGATCTGGAACACGCCGCCCCCCAAGCGCAGCTCGTCAGCGACCGCGCCGATGGCGGCGGCGGACCCGTCGCCCTTGTCGAGCACGCGCCGCGCGCCCAGCACCTGCGCGTGCCCGTCATAGGACGCCTCGTAGCCGGCGACGCCGATGACGCCATGCGTGCCGAACCCGGGGTCGGCCGACGACCGGACGTCGTTGTGGTCGGTGATGGCGAGGAAGTCGAGACCGCGGGCCGCGGCCTCGGCGAAGCGCTCCTCGATGGTCCCGGACAGCGTGTAGGCCTCCTCGGGCTCGGTGTTGTCGTCGTCCGGTCCGCAGTAGGCGTCGTGGGAGTAGCAGGAGTGCACGTGCAGGTCACCGGCGAGCCACTGGCGGGGCTCGGCCGCGAGCGCGACCGGCGCGGGTGCCTCCGCCGGGTCCAGCGGCACGATCAGCAGCACCTTGGCGGTGTGCGGCGCGGCGAGGGTGATGTCGATGCCGGACCGAAGCTCAGCGGCGGTCGCGGTGCGGGCGATCGTGCCGGTCGGTGCCTCGATGAGCTGGTAGGTGCCGTCCGCGGGCAGACCGCGCAATGCGACCCGCTTGGTCGGTTCCGGCGCTCCCTGGCGGAACACGAGCAACGACCCCTGGTTGCGGGCAGTGTCCCACGGCTGCAGCGCGGTCCAGCCGCCGCCGAGCGGGTCGTCGAGCAGCGGGTAGGCCATGCCGCCGAGCAGCTCGCGGTGCTGCTCGTAGAAGGTCAGCCATGGCGCGGCGGCGGCGAGAACGGTGTCAGGGATCTCTTTGAGGTCGCTGAACAGCGTGATGTGCGACGGCATAGCGGCGGCCATGAGCGTGTCGACCGGGACCGACTGGTATGCCCCGCCGCCGAGGACGTGCTGGCCGAGCGAGTCGGTCGGCACGAACGGGCTCAGGTTCCACATGTTGTGCAGCAGGCGGTCGTAGCTGGGCGAGCCGTTCTGGAACCACGACGGGCCTCGCATGACCGACTCGAACGGGAACAGGCGGTAGTCGTTGGTCTCGTCTATCTGGAAGGTGACGCCGGGGTGATCGGCGCGCAGGCGGTCGACCATCGCCACGAACGCGTCGCGGTAGGCGTACATGTCGCCTTGGCCTACGCAGTCGAGCCAGAGAAGGAAGTCGAACTTGAAGTACTCGACGCCCCAGCTGTCGATTGCCTCGCGGATCCGGCGCTCGACGTGGGGGATCGCGTCAGGGCCCCAGGTGCCGATGCCGGCTTCGTTCGAGCTGCTGTCAGGCTGCAGCGCATTGGCCCCCGCGAGCCCGTGGCCGACAGGGGTGCACGCCCACTCGGGGTGGGCCTTGAACGTCGCCGACGCGGGGTTGAAGTGCATCGGGCTCATCCAGAGGCCGAGCTTCATCGGTGCGATCTCCTCCCGCACCTTCGTGAAGTCCGAGTCCGGGAACCGGGGCTTGAACTTCGACGCAGGGTCGTTGTCCCAGCGGGGCTCCGGGTGCTCAGGGGAGTCCGGGTACCAGTCGCCGGAGATCGCCTGCCAGCCGTCGTCGAGGACGAACACATCGACACCGAGGCTGCGCGCGATCGGCGCGACCTCGACAATCGTCTCGTAGTCCATGTCGTCCTTGGCGCCGGTCGAGATGCGGTCGCGGTCGGTGCCGTTGGAGTTGAACACCACGTCGCGCGCCTGCGGGCCGCGCCGTCGATTCACGTAGCTCGCCACCTGCGCGGGCTCGTCGTCAGCGTCGGTGGCGACGCCCGTGAACGCCGCTTCCAGCGCGAGGACCTCACCCGGCGCGACCGCGCGGTGGCGGCCAGGCGCAGGCGTGGGGTTCTCGATGTGACCGTCCTCCTCGAGGGGCCCGAGGCTGACGACGTCGCGCGAGAGATCGACGCGGACGCTGGCGACGGCGCCGTCGTAGCCGGCGGTCGACGACGGCTGGTCGTTGCGCTCCATCACCATGAACAGCGAGCGGGCGCCGCCGGCGACCGAGAGCCACTGCGCCGGGCCGGTCAGCGCCTGGCCGGTCGGTGCGCTGCTGCTGTCCCGCCACGTGCCGGCGTGCGGGTCACCGATGCTGGGCGGTCCGGCCCAGCCCGGCTCTCGCCAGTCGGCGCCCGCGCGCAGCGCGTGGATCGTCGCCGCGACGGTGGCGCCGACCGTGACCTCGTCGAGCGTGTAGCCGCCGAGCGCCAAAGGCGCGGTAGGCCGAAGGGTCGTCTGGGTGCGGAAGCCGGCGATGCCCTCGTAGGCCTCGATGACGCGCGTCGCGTCGAGCCCAGCGGGACCGGTCAGGTCGAGCTCCAGCCGCAGCCCGCGGTCGAGGGTGGTGACCTCGACGCCGGTGACGGCGAACGCGTCGCTGCCGAGATCCGCGGCGCCCACGCGCAGCGAGAAGTCGCGCGCCGGTGCGGCCCACGGGCGACCGCCGGCGCGCTTGTCGAGCAACGTGAGGGTCGCGAAGGCGGAGCGGCGCCAGCTCCGCTCCACCTCCTCGTTCCCCAGCACCACCGTGTCGTTGGTGATCCGTGCGTAGACGGCGCCCGAGCGGTGCTCACCTCCGTCAGCCACCTCACCCGCCCGCGCCGTGAACGGCACGACGACGCCAAGCGCGGCGATCACCGCGAGGACACCGATCAGCCGTCGGTTCATGGCTTCAGCCGACCGTGATCTGCGAGATGCCGGCGGGCACGGCGAACCGGAGGACGCCGCCGCTGACCGTCGCGGTGACGACGGCGCTGCCGATCCGTACCACCGGCGCGGTGACCCAGGCGCCTGCGAGCCGCAGCTCGATGGGCGCGTCGGCCGTCACCGTTCCGGTCACGGCGCCAGGGGTCACGACACCCATGCGGGCGAGGTCGAGGCGGACCGCCTTCACGCCCTCGAGCGTGACGGCGAAGCCGTTGACGGCTGCCGGTGCCGGCAGCGGGTTGGTTAGCCACGCGAGCCCCGTCATGGTGAACGGCCCGACCTGGCCGGGCGCGGTGGGACCGCCGGCCTCAGGCAGGAGCAGTGCGTCGTCACGGCGCGTGAGCGTGCGGCCGTCGAAGCGGGCGACGCCATTCGTCTCGTCGACCGGCGTGAGCTCGCTCATCCAGTACGCGCGGTCGAAGTCGAAGCTCAGGCCCGCGGTCGGGTTCTTCTGCGACGGTCCGGTCTCCACGGTGCGCTCGAAGGCCATGTCTCGGACGTAGCTCACGCGCACCGGGTTCGGATCGCGACGGAAGCTGCTCGTGTACCGGACGCCCTCGGCCCACTCGTCGTTGATGGGATGGCTGTAGTGCTCGTAGGTCGGGAACACGAAGTAGCGGTGCCGGAAGCCGAGCTTCGCGAGCTGCTCGACCTGGCGGGTGACGCCGGAGACGGGAACCAGCTCGTCGGCCGCGCCTTGGAAGATCGCGAGCGGCACGTTGCGCACGTTCTCGAGCAGCGGGCGTGTGTGCTGCGTGCGCGGGTCGCTGTCGTTGGCTCCGATGTAGCAGGGCGTGTACTCCTCGAACTGCATGTCGTCGCAGCCCTCGAAGTCCAACCCGGTCCACGCCCCCTGCGTGACCGGACCGGCCACCGGGAACGCGGCCGCGAACCGGTCCGGATAGAGGATGCTGAGCAGGTACGAGCCCCACCCGCCCATCGAGTGACCGGACACGACGACGCGGTCCGGGTCGAGGGCGAAGCTGGCGAACGCGTCAGCCCACACCTCGTTGAAGTCGACGAGCCCCTTGCCGAGGTACCAGCTCGAGGTCCCGCGACCGCGCGGTGAGATGACGACCCCACCGATCGCCTCGCCCTGGTCCCGGAAGATGCGGGGCGCGACGGTCGCGGCCGAGTGGGCCTTGCCGCCCCGCCAGTGCAGCCAGAACGTGAGCGGCGCCGGCGTGGCCGGGTTGTAGGTCGACGGCAGGTAGAGGCCGTAGTGCTGGTAGATGCCCTCGGTGCCGCCCTCGGTCGAGATCGACGGCGACGAGAGGAAGATCCGGTCGTGGTAGCCGGGCCCAGGCGTCCACGTCTCGTCGACCCCGGCGCGCAGCGCGGCGAGGTCGACGTCGAGCAGGAACTCGTCGATCGACCCTCCGTTCAGCGCCACCGCTTGCTGGCTCTCGAAGAACACGGTGACGGGCTCGGCGGTCCGGAACGCGACGTTGGCGAGGTTGGCCGGTACCTCGGGCAGGTCTGCGAAGCCAGGCAGCGCTGGGTCGTAGCGGCCTGCGGCGACGGCTACGCGAACGCGATCGAGGTCCTCCCAGGTGCGGCCGCCGGTGAGCAGGCGGGCCGGCAGCGCAGCCTCGATCGCGTTCGAGTAGCCGGTGGCGTCGACCGCCACGGGCACAGGGGTAGTCGTGTTGGTGGCCAGGTCGACGGCGACGCCCGCGCCGTCAGCGACGAGCACGGCGACGTCAGCGGACTCGGTGCGGATGCCTGCGCCGAACGGGACCTCGTAGGCGGGCGACCCGTCGACCGTGTCGACCAGCACGAGCAGCGCGGTGTCGGTCGGTGCCGCCATCGACGTCGTGCGGGCCAGCAGGTTCAGCTCGTCCGGGCCGGGCGCGAGCCGCACGTCGAGGAGGTCGGCGACGTCCTGGCGACCGGCGTCGCCGTAGGTCTCGCTCGCGGACAGCGGCGTGTCGCCCGGACCGCCGAGCTCGCCGACTATGTCGCTCGTGAAGATCGGCTCGAGCCGGTAGGTCTCCGGCACCGCCTCGTTCAGCGGTTCGAGCTTCCCGAGGCGATCGGCGTCGGTGCCGTCGTCCGCGCCGTACGCGTCGAAGAGGTGGTCCGTGTAGACGAGCTCGCCGGCAGACCGGACGATCGTGCCGCCGAAGCTCGTCCCCGTCCCGTGCCAGTCGTCGGTGAGGCCGTCGACCGTGTGGGTGCCAGGAGTGAAGGTGCCGGCGGTTGGCGTCGAAGACGTGCCGGGCTGGGTGGCGGGATGCAGCACCGGCAGCTCTGGCACGGGCAGCCCCGCGGGGCCGGCTGCCAAGGCAGGCGCGCCCACCGCCAGGACGGCGAGGAGCAACGCGGCGAAGTGGGCGCGGCGGCGCATATGGATGGTGGTTCGACCCGGTCTGTGCACCATCCCGCTGGGCAGCGACAAAATCCTGAGCCCAAGACCTGTGACCGATCACGACCACCCCTGTTCTGGCGGTGAAAGCGCGCCGAATTGCAGCGCGTTCTCACCGCCAGTTCGGTGCTTTTAGGTGCGACGGGCGGCTCGGACGGTGAGGGCGGCGCCGAGGTGTTGCAGGCCCCGGGTGGTGGAGGGGTCGAGGCCGGTCAGCTCGGCGACGCGGCGTAGCCGGTAGTCGAGGGTGTTGGGGTGCACGTGCAGCGTGGCAGCCGTGCGGCGACGGTCGAAGTCGTTGGCGAGGTAGGCCTGGAGCGTCGCGATCAGGTCAGGGCCGGCCTCGAGCGGCGTGAGCATGTCCTCGAGCCGGTCGCGGGCCGGCGACGGTCGGGTCAGGACGTAGTCGAGCAACACGTCGTCGACGCGGTAGGCACCGGGAGGATGTCCGAGCTCGATGACGAGTCGGAGGACGTCGTCGGCCTCCTGAGCCGCCTCCGCCATGCGCGCCAGCCCGTCTCGCCACGCGACAGCAGCGGTCAGCGTCGCGCCGGTCGCCGCGGACAGCTGGTCGACCAGCTCGCCCGGGGTGTCGAGCAGCGGGGGCGGCGCGTTCCCGTCGCCGGGCACGAGTACCCAGCCGCCCGTCGGGCTCAGCAGGGACAGCACGCCGGGGCCTCCCACCTGGCCGAGCGCGTCTTCGAGCCGCCTGACCTTGCGCCGGCTGGCGACCGTGCCGTCGACGCCCTCGTCCTCCTCGTCGGCCGAGCGGTCGATGCGCACCGCGACGACGCCGTAGGACGCGGCCAGGCCGAGCCCGACGCGGGCGGCGAGCGTGTCGGCTGGCAGGCCAGAGAGCAGCGCCTCGACGAGGCCGCGGCGGGCGTCGCGCTGCTCGCCGTAGATGCTCTCCCGCTCCTCGAGGTAGGCCCCCGCCACCGCGCTGGTGACCACCTCGAGGTAGGCGATGACCCACGTCGCCACGTCCAGCAGCTCGTCGGCCTCCTCCGGGGTCGCCTCCTCGCACACGGTTGCCCAGCCGACGCGCCCGCCCACGTGGTACGCGCTCAGCAGCGCTTCGAGCGGCACCTGCTCGGCCGCGCGCCGCGCCGCGCTCTGGCGCACCATCGCGAGCTCGTCAGCAGAGGGCAGGCGGGCCTCGGCGAGGGTCGTGAGGAACGAGTCGAGATTGGTGCGGCAGATGTCGAGCACCTCGCCATCCAGCTGCTCGCGCGGGAGCCGCTGGTACAGCGGCACCTCCGCCACGATCGTCTCGAGGACCTGGCGGGACAGGGCGTCGAGGCCGCGCCGCACGCGACCGGCCAGCGCGGCACGGTTCGGTGCGTCCATCCTCCCCCCTCAGCTGACGGTTGTGACTGATCACAACGTTACTCAACGTACGTTCTGGCCGCCGCAGAACGTGCGAGCCAGGGGACCCAAGTTGGCTGAGGGTTACGGTCCTCGGCGTGACCGGCCACGATGACGAGCGCTCACGGTGGGCGATCTATGACCGCCCGCTCGTCGCCGCGCTGTACGACGTCGACATCCGTCTCTCGAGCCGACTGCTCTGGGGTGCTCCGCTCGCGCGGCAAGCCCGCTTCATGGCCGAGCTCCTCGATGACGCTGCGAGCCGGCCGCTGCTCGAGGTGCCTGGTGGCACTGGCGCGGTCCTCGCGATGGCGCTCGCTCGCGCTCGGGCCAAGCCGTCTCGCATCGCGGTGGTGGACATGAGCGCCGCCATGCTCGTGCGAGCCCGGCGCCGCTTGGGCGACGGCGCCGTTTACGTGCGCGCCGATGTGAACCGGCTGCCGTTCGCCGACGGCACCTTTGCCGCGGTCCACTCCGGTAACGGGTTCCACGTCTTCGCCGACCGGGCCGCTGCTGCGAGCGAGCTGGTACGGGTCACCACCGCGGGTGGCGCTGCCGGCATCACGACGTGGACGCGGCGCGGTCGACGCCTGGCTGAGGGATACATGGCACTGCTCGAGCGGCTCGGCTCGATCGGTCGCCCCGAGACACCAGAGGAGCACGCGGCCCGCTTCGCCGCGGCAGGGTTCGTGGAGGAGCGATCCGAGGTCGCCGGAAGCTTGCTTCTCTGGCGCGGCCGCCGGGCATCGGCCCTCTAGATCTAGATCCGTTCTAGGCGGTGATGCGCTCGATGACGAGCGGGCGCGGCGTGGGCGGCTGGGCGCCGATCATGATGGCGCCCTCGAGGGCGGCGATGGCGGGCTCGAACCGGCCGGGGTCGTCAGCGTGGAGCTCGAGCAGTGGCTGGCCGTCCTCGACCGCGTGGCCCGGCTTCGCGAGGCAGATGACCCCGGCGGTAGGGGAGACCGGGTCCTCCTTGCGAGCGCGGCCCGCGCCCAGGCGCCACGCGGCGATGCCGACGCTCCTGCAGTCGAGGCGCTGGAGCCAGCCGTCCTCTGCCGCCACGACGACGTGGCGGTGCTCGGCGACGGGCATCGGCGCCGAGGGGTCGCCACCCTGGGCGCGGATCATCGCCTCGTAGACCGCCAGCGCTCGGCCGTCGTCGAGCGCTGCCGCGGGATCGACATCGATGCCGGCGAGCCTCAGCATCTCGCGTGCCAGCGCGAGCGTGACCTCGCGGACGTCCTCGGGCCCGCCGCCGCGCAGCAGCTCGACGGACTCGGTCACCTCCATCGCGTTGCCGCAGGCACGGCCGAGCGGGGTGTCCATGTCGGTGAGCACGGCGGTCGTGCGCACGTCGTGGGCGGCGCCGAGCGCCACCATCGTCTCGGCCAGCTCGCGGGCCTGCTCGATGGACGGCAGGAACGCGCCGGACCCCACCTTGACGTCGAGCACGAGCGACTCGGTGCCCTCGGCGATCTTCTTGGACATGATCGAGCTGGCGATGAGGGGGATGGCTTCGACGGTGGCGGTGACGTCGCGCAGCGCGTAGAGCTTGCGATCCGCCGGCGCCAGCCCCGGCCCGGCGCCGCAGATGACCGCGCCGACCTCGCGCAGCACGGCGACCATCTCGTCCGTCGCGAGATCGGCGCGCCACCCCGGGATCGACTCGAGCTTGTCGAGCGTCCCACCCGTGTGCCCCAGGCTTCGCCCAGAGAGCTGCGGGACCGCGGCGCCGCACGCGGCGACGAGTGGCGCGAGGACAAGCGACACCTTGTCGCCGACCCCTCCGGTCGAGTGCTTGTCGACGGTGGGCCTGCCGACCGAGGTGAGGTCGAGCCGCTCGCCGGACTCGATCATCGCGGCCGTCCATGTCGCCAGCTCCGCGGGGGCCATGCCTCGGAACACGATGGCCATGAGCAGCGCGGCGGCCTGCTCGTCGGCGATGGTGCCGGCGGTGTAGCCCTCGATGAAGAACCGCACCTGCTCGTCCGACAGCGTGCCGCCGTCGCGCTTGGTGCGCAGCACCTCGAGGATGTCGGTGCTCATAGGTGCTCGGCGCCGAACGCGCCCGGCAGCAGCTCGGCCAGCCGCGTGCCGTTCACGAGCAGCTCCGGGCCCCCTGCCTCGAACAGGAGCTGGCGGCACCGGCCGCAGCACGACAGCTCGGCGCCGTGCGCGTCCACGCATGCGACCGCCACGAGCCGGCCGCCACCCGAGCTGTGCAGGGCGGACACGAGCCCGCACTCCGCGCACAGGGTCAGGCCGTAGGACGCGTTCTCGACGTTGCAACCCGTCAGCACGCGCCCGTCCTCGGTGATCCCCGCGGCGCCGACGCGGAGCTGCGAGTACGGGGCGTAGGCGTGGCCAGCCGCGTCGACCGCGGCCGCTCGCAGCCGGTCCCAGTCGATCGGCCCGGTCATCGCGACCGCTCGAATGGGATGCCGTCGGCTGCGGGCGCAACGGCACGGCCGACCGCGCCAGCGACGACGACGATCGTGACAACGAAGGGCAGCGACTGCCAGAGCTCGCTCGGGAGCTCGAAGTCGCCGACGTTCACACCGAGGATCTGGAGGCGCGATCCGAGGGCTCGGGTGAAGCCGAAGAGGATCGCGCCTGCGAACGCTGTGCCGGGGCGCCACTTGCCGAAGATCAGCGCGGCGAGCGCGATGAAGCCGGCGCCGTTGGTCATGTTGTCCTCGAAGCCGGCTTGCGACTCCATCGAGAACCACGCGCCCGCGAGACCGGCGATCAACCCACCGATGACGACGGCCATGTACCGGATGCGGATGACGTCGATGCCGACGGTCTCGGCGGCGTGGGGGTTCTCGCCGCAGGAGCGGACGCGGAGCCCGAACGGCGTCCGGAACAGCACCCACCCGGTGGCAGCGACGACGGCGAACATGGCGAAGAAGATCGGCTTGTTCGTGAACAGCTGCTTGCCCACGATCGGGATCTCCGACAGGAGCGGGATGCCGAAGGACTTCGTGCCCACACCGGTCGAGATGCCGGTGGGGACGATGACCTCCGAGCGGAGGAACCCGGTGACACCCAGCGCGAGCAGGTTGATGACCACGCCGGAGATGATCTGATCGACGCGGAACGTGACCGCGAGGAGGGCGTGCAGCAGGGCGACGAGTCCACCGGTGAGCACCGCGACGAGCACCGACAGCCACAGGATGCTGATGCTGTTGGCGTCGCCCACGATCGCATACGTCGTGAAGCCGACGCCCGCCGACGCCAGCATCATCCCCTCGATCCCGATGTTCACGACGCCGGCCCGCTCGCACCACAACCCCGCCATGGCACCGAGCGCGATCGGTGTCCCCAGTCGCAGCGACTCGACGAGGAGCTGGACGACGTTGGTGTCGGGCGCATCGGACAGCGCGAGCGAGATCACGATGACCAGGGGGATGAACAGCAGCCCGGCGACGAGGAGCATCGCCCGCATCAGGCGCTCGGCGCGCTGCTCGAAGAACGTGATCGCCGCGGTGAGCACGTAGAAGGCGCCGATGGCGGCGACGATCGTGCCAGGTGAGAACGAGAGCTTCGATGGCTGCGGCGGTGGCTCGAAGGTGATCGCCTTGGTCGTCGTGTCGAGGTGACCGGCGACATAGCCGATCAGGTAGAGACCGACCGCTCCGAAGAGGATGCCGATCGTCTGGCGCCGGCCGAATCGCATCACGCCGACCCCCAGCCCGAGCTCAGCTGTGTGGTCTCGAGCGTCGTGGAGCCTGCTCGCCGCACCCGGAAGATGGTGCGCACGATCACGTCGGCGGCCACGAGCAGGAGCACGAGCGCCTGGACGATCCGCACCGCGTCGATCGACAGTCCGGTCTCCTGCTGCATGAGCCCGGCGCCGGACAGCATCGACCCCCACAGGACTGACGTGAGGATGATCGCGATGGGGTTGGCGCGGGCGAGCAGCGCGATGGCGATGGAGTCGAACCCGATGGCCACGAACACGCCAGGGCTGAGGTACCCGGAGGTGCCGGAGATCTCGCCGGCACCGGCCAGGCCCGCGAAGGCGCCTGACAACGCCATCACCGCGATGATCGTCCGGTTCACGCCCATGCCGGCGTAGCGCGCCGCGTTGGCGTTGGTGCCGACCGTGCGGACCTCGAAGCCGAACGTCGTCCGGGCGAGGATGAACCAGACGACCCCGCACAGCAGGAGCATCAGCAGGAAGCCGAGGTGCAGCGGCGGCTGGCTGTCGACGAGCTGTGGCAGGCGAGCAGCGCTCGGCAGCGGCGCGGTGCGGGGCACGGATGCCGCCGTGTCCCTCAGCACTAGGGGGTCCTGGGAGCTTACGAGCCAGCGCACATACAGCACGGCGATGTTGTTGAGCATGATCGTCACGATGACCTCGTGCGCGCCGGTGCGCGCCTTGAGGACGCCGGGGATGCCGCCCCACACCGCGCCGCCGATCGCGCCGGCGGCGATGACGACCGGGATGACGATGATGCCGGGCACATCGGCGAGCACGCTGAAGGTGCCGACCCACGCGGCGACGGTCGCGCCGACGAGCAACTGGCCCTCGGCGCCGATGTTGAACAGGCCGGCGCGGAACGCGAAGGCGACCGCGAGCGCGGCGCCGATGAACGGCGTCGATCTCCCGAGCGATGCCGCGACGCGGTCGGTGCTGCCGAACATCCCCCGCAGCAGCGCCCAGTACGCCTCGAGCGGGTTCTTCCCGATGAGCACGATGACGACGCCGGCGACGACGAGCGCGAGGAGGATCGCGTAGACAGGGACGAGGGCCGGCTGCAGGCGCGCCGCGCCGTGCATTGCCTCGCGGATCCGGTCCGGCCGCCGCTCCTCGTCCGGCATCACGACGCGACCGTGTCGCGGCCGCTCGCCATGAGCAGGCCGAGCTCCTCGCGGGTCGCGTCTCGACGGTCGAACACCCCGACCAGCTCACCGCGGTAGATCACGCCGACGCGGTCCGAGAGCGTGAGGACCTCGTCCAGCTCGGCCGACACGAGCAGCACGGCCACGCCCAGGTCGCGCATCTCGACGATGCGGCGGTGGATGAACTCGATCGACCCGACGTCGAGACCGCGCGTCGGTTGCGCGACGACGAGCAGCTTCAGGTCACCGCTCAGCTCGCGGGCGATGATCACCTTCTGCTGGTTGCCGCCCGACAGATTGGACACCGGCACGTGCGTACCCGGCGTCCGGATGTCATAACGGTGGACGAGCTCGACGGCCTGCCGCTCGATCGCGTCCTCCTGTCGGAGCGACCGGCGCGCGAACGGTGGGCGCCAGTAGCGATCGAGGACGAGGTTGTCGGCGACCGTGAACGGGCCGACGAGCCCATGCTTGGTTCGGTCCTCTGGCACGTGACCGACGCCGAGCTCGATCACCTCGCGTGCGCTGGCATGGGTGACGTCATGGCCGGCGATCTCGACCATGCCGGTCGCCTTGGCGCGCATGCCGACCAACGCCTCGACCAGCTCGCGCTGGCCGTTGCCCTGGACGCCGGCGATCCCGAAGATCTCACCAGCGCGCACCTCGAGGTCGAAGCCGCTGACGGTCGTCACCCGTCGGTCATCCGCCACGCTGAGGTCGCGGACCCGCAGCACCACCTCGCCCGGGGTCGACGGCGCCTTGTCGAGATCAAAGGAGACGTCCCGTCCGACCATGAGGTTGGCGAGGCTCTGCTGGGTCGCTTTCGCCGGGTCGGCGGTTCCCACAGTACGACCGCCGCGGAGGACCGTGATCCGGTCGGCGACCGCGAGCACCTCGCGCAGCTTGTGGGTGATGAAGATGA
>CAYSAC010000074.1:0-12927 GCA_964428815.1 uncultured Acidimicrobiaceae bacterium
TCGTGGCGAACGCGGAACTCGGCGGCACCGTGCCGCTGTGGGAGTGGATCGGCGACGACGGCGCCACGACCTTCAGCTACTGAACACCACCCCGGCAAGTGGAGACCGCGCTTCGCCGGCAGGCCGAGAGCACCCAACCAGACAGTTCCGAAATCTGCGAGGTGAGTCCCAGAACAGCGTCCCCGAAGATCAGGTCCTCCGCGTCCTTACCGCCGGCTCGGAGGCGCACCTATCACCGGACCGAACGGACATGGGCTCACCGCCGACCGCGTACAGATCCGGCAGGAGCCCCGACGGCACCCGCCTGGCGGCATGGCCAGCTGCACGTAGTCACGACGCCATCCTGCCAGGACCCAAGGCGCCATCCCCGCGGTAGCCGGCGCCCACACAGAGACGCCGCCACGTCCAGAAATTGCGCAGCGCGCCCGCCAGTCTCGTGCCTACGCGGCCGAGCGGTACGCCCGCATCCCGAAGATCCCGCTCGCCGCCATGAGCGACGCGGCTGGTAGCGACTTCCAGGCCGGGTCCTTTGCGCGGACGTGAAAGCCGATGGCCGTAAGGAAGTAGGCCACGAGCGACAAGGCGGTCACGCGGCCAACGAGCGGCCATCGGCGGCCGAGGTCGGGCACGGACTGCGAGCACGTCCAGGCACCCAACCGGCAGGGGCACTGCGGGCGTCGTGCTGGACGGCGTCGCCGTAGCATCGCCCCCCGTGGGGGGAGCGCACGAGAGCCAGCCACCGCTCTACGACGCCATCGGCGTGGGCTACGGCGGTGTTCGTCGCACGGATCCTCGGATCCAGCGGCGTCTCCATGGTCTTCTCGGCAACGCTTCACGAGTGCTGAACGTCGGCGCGGGTGCAGGTTCGTACGAGCCTGCGGATCGTCTGGTCGTTGCGGTCGAGCCCTCAGCGGCGATGATCCGACAGCGACCCGCCGGGTCGGCTGCCGCGCTGCGCGGCCTCGCTGACCGTCTTCCCTTCGCCGATGGGGCCTTCGACGGCGCGATGGCGCTGCTGACCGTGCACCACTGGCCTGACCCCATGGCCGGCCTGGGGGAGCTCCGCCGAGTGACGAGGGGACCGATCGTCGTGTTCACCTTCGACAAGGAGGTGCACGACAAGCAGTGGCTGGTCACCGACTACCTCCCGTCGATGGCTGAGCTCGATCTGCAGCATCCGCCTGCAGCGACGATCGCCGGCGCGCTTGGCGGTGGTGTGGTCGAGGTACTTCCGATCCCGCGTGACTGCCTTGACGGCTTCTGCCATGCCTGGTGGCGTCGACCGGAGGCGTACCTCGATCCCGCCGTGCGAGCAGCTATCTCGGGCATCGCGCGCCTGCCGAGCGAGGTCGTCGATCGCGCGATGGCCCAACTGGCCGACGACCTGGCCAGCGGCGCCTGGCACCGCGCTCACCGGGACCTCCTCGCCCAAGACGAGATCGATGCCGGCTACCGGATCGTCATGGCAGACCATCGCTGACGGGTCGCCGTCACGCAACCGGTAGTCGGGACAGTCCTTCGCTTCGAGCGCACGCCAGATGCGAGGCTTCGGCCGTGTTGTCGGTACACGTGTCTGTTCAGGGGTTCCCAACGGATCGGGCATCGTGGCTGGCTCTGGCGCGCGAGGTCGAGGGAGCGGGGTTCGACGGGTTGTATGTGGCGGACCATCCCGGGACCGTCGCCGCGCCGTTCGTGGCCCTCGCCGCGGCTGCCGCCGTCACGGATCGCATCCGGCTCGGGACCTGTGTCGCCAACGCCGGGATGTGGGAACCGGTCGCCCTGGCCAACGAGATCGCAACCCTGGACCTGATGTCGGCGGGTCGGGCGGTTCTCGGTGTCGGGGCGGGCCACACGCCAGGCGAATGGACCTCGGCCGGTCGGCCGTTCCCATCGCCGGGTGAGCGAGTCGACCGCATGATCGAGTTGGTCGAGGCCACCCAAGCGCTGCTCGCGGGCGCCACCGTCTCCTCCAAGGGCAGCCACTTCACGCTCGCCGACGCCGCGCTCGTCCACCCCCGGCCGGTCCAGGATCTGGTTCCCCTGTTGATCGGTGGCAACGGTGAACGGGTCTTGCGCTTCGGCGCTCAGCACGCTGAGCGGGTCGGGATCACCGGCTTGGGACGCACCCTCGCTGACGGTCACCGCCACGAGGTCGACTGGAGCGAGTCCGGGCTTGGCCGAATCTTCGAGATCGTCGTCTCTGCAGCGGAGGCGGTCGGCCGCAGCCCACAGATCGAGGTCCTGGTCCAGCACATCGAGATCACCGACGACGCGGAAGCGGCAGCGGCCCGCGTCGCTCGTCATGTGCACGGCGCCTCGGTCGACGACCTGATCAACAGCCCGTTCGTGTGGATCGGGACGATCGGGCAGATCAACGAACGTCTGCGCGCCCACCAGGTCACCTGGGGCATCGAGCACTACATGATCCGCGAGTGCACCATCAGCGAGGTGGGCCGCATCCTCGCGAGCACGACGCCGGGCTGAGCTTCCTCGGCGCGCCGGCGCCCCTCCGCGGGCGGAACATCGGTATGGGGCGTGGGGCCGGTCACTTGGGACGCCGCCATACGGCATGCTGAGGCGATGTTCACGCGCCTCGACCACGTTCGAGCGAACGTCGGAGACTTGCGCCGCGCCGTCGAGTGGTACGCGACCGTGCTCGGCTTCGAGGTGGAGTCGTACTGGCTGGCCGACCGACCAGCCGAACTACGCGCACTTCGTGTCAGCGGGTGGCGCGACGTTCGCGCTCATGGAGGCCGATGGCCGCGGAGGGCGGTTCAACTTCACCGTGGATGACCCCGACGCGCTCTGGGACCAGCTGAACGGCAAGGTGACGGTGATCGAGCCGCTTTTCGACACCGCCTACGGGACACGCAAGTTCACCATCACGGACCTCGACGGCAACGAGCTCGGCTTCGTCCGCAACGCCTAGCGCATCGAACCGGCGCCCCAAGTCAGGCGCCGCGCAGCACCGACCCCGGGGATTGCCTCACCGACGTGTGCGCCCGATCGGGGGAAGCTCACCTGGCCTCGAGTCAATCGTTGGAGACGTGCCTGCGATGATGACGCGATGCGCGCTCGCAACGGTCATGCCTCCCGTTCGCTCCGTAGGGCTCTCCAGCCTTGGCTGCGTCGTCTCGCGTGGTCGCACGCGACAACCCGCGCCCTCATCGGCACCGCCCTCCTCGTCGCTCCGTCGAAGACGGCACGCCCCTGGCTGGGCTCGGGTGTCGACCGCGGTGGCGGACAAGTGGCGCTGCAGGCATTCGCCATCCGTGACGCCGCGCTTGGCGTTGGGATTCTCCACTCGCTCGCGAAGGGACAGCCTGTCCGCCATTGGTTCCGGCTCGGCCTATCGCTCGAGCTCGTCGACTCAGGGGCCACATTCCTGCACCGCCGGGAGCTGCCAGACAGCCCCGTGCCAGACGCTTGGGCGCTGCTCGGACTGGCCGGCCTCGTCGGCGGCGCAGCGGTGGCGTTCCTGCTGGACGAGTAGCTCGCCAGCGGCCTCGACCCGACGTTGTTCGGGGACGGCGGGTCGCTCGACCGTGGCCTTCGATCGCGCCCGTGCGGCTGGGGTCATTCGGACGGTTCGATCGGGTGCTGAACGTCCAGTCTCAGGTCGTCCTTCGTCGGAGGAAGCTCGATGTGGACACCGCCCTTGGGGGACATGGTGGCGTAGCCGGTCGATCCAGCCCGCGCAGCCCGGCGTGCGGAGCCGGGCGCCCGGAATGCGGGTACTGCTCTGAACTACCTCGGCTTGATCCCGACCACCATGGAGTCGGGCCCGGCCAACGGCTCGACGTAGGTGTCCCGGAAGCCGACGTCGGCCATCCACGACTGGCAGTCGGCACCGGTGTAGTCGAAGCCGTCCTGGGTCTCGATGAGCATGTTCAGGCTCATGAGCAGGCCAAAGGTGTTGGCCCGGCGGTCGTCGTCGATGATGCTCTCATAGACGATCAGCGCCCCACCTCCGGGGAGCGCCTCGTACGCCTTGCGGAGCAGCATGAGCTTCTCGTCGAGGCTCCAGTCGTGGAGGAGGTGGCCCATGACAAGCACGTCGGCCGAGGGCAGCGGGTCGGCGAAGAAGTCGCCGGAATAGAAGCGGAGACGGTCGGCGAGGCCGAAGGAAGCCACATGCTTGTCGAAGATCGGAGCGACCGCCGGCAAGTCAAACCCCCCGCCGGACAGGTGCGGGTGGCGCAGCGCGACCTGGACCGGAACGCAGCCCTCAGCCGTTCCGATGTCGATAACGGTCTGGTACCGGTCCCAGGGGAACTTCTCGGCGATGGCGTGGGCGTCGCCCATGCTGATGCCTGTCATGGCGTGAAGGAACTGCTCGAGCCTGCCAAGGTCCTGGTAGAGGGCGGTGAAGAAGTTCTCGCCGACCTTGGCCTCGTTCTGGGGGTAGCCGGTGCGCAGAGCCTCGGTGAGCGATCCCCAGAACGGGTACAGGCGGGCGTTGGCCATCTCCAGTAGCCCGCCGACGTACGACGGCTTGTTCCGGTCGAGGAACAGGTCAGCAGCGGCGGAGTTTCGATACTCGTCTCCGACCCGTTCCAGCATGCCGAGGGAGACCAGTGCGTCGAGGAAGTCCCTGACGCTCTTCGGGTGGAGATCCAGCTCCACCGCCACGGCCTTGGCATCGCGTGGTCCCGCAGCCAGGTGGGTGAACACTCCGAGCTCTACTGCGCTCAGAAGGGTCTTGGAGCCCCAGAAGGCCAACCCCAGTTGCAAGATCGGCTCAGGCGTGACTTGTTCGTCCATGTCCCCATCATGCGGAACGAGTCTTCCGATTACCTTTCGACCCGGACATCAACCCAGGGTCGGGACCAGCTCAGCAAGGGCGACACATGGCACCCCGAGCTCGTCCATCCGGCCGGCATAGGAGACATGCGCAAGGCGGGCTTCGCCCAAGCGTCCCGCGGCAGCGAGAGCGGCGATGAGGCGACGGTGACCCTCCTCGTCGAATGGATCGGTCACGAGGATCCTGCGGGCAAGGGCGGCAGCCTGCTCGTGATCACCAGTCGTTGTCGCGACGATGGCGAGCTCGCGCGCGGCTCGAACGTACGCCAAACGTGCGTGCTCCCTCGCAGGAGCGGTCCAGTCTTCATAAGGGTCTTCGGGGAGAAATTCCCCTCGGTAGAGCTCTACGACCCGACCGAAGTCGCCAGCCTCGGCGGCCCCGTGCAGATCGTCAACATCAAGGCGAACTTCGTCCAGATCGAGTCGCACCGATGCGCGATCGGCAACCACGCCGCCGCCCAGGATCCGTCGCACGGTCGAAAGCTGGACTGACAGTCGAGCGCTGAGCCGTTTCGCTCCGACGTCATCAGGCCAGAGGAGATCGATGAGCTGATCCCGTGGAACGGGATGACCACGCGCCGCGGCCAGCCTCTTGCACAGCTGTCGGGCACGCCGGGATCCCCAGGCCGCCAGCGGCACCTCCCGATCGCCGACGACGACCGAGAACCCCCCGAGTGTCTGGATGCTCGTGACCGCGACGCGTCGACCTGGGCGATGCGCGACCTGAGCCTTGCGAGCGCGCGGACGAGTGCCGGTCGTGAACTCCTGCAGGACGTCAAGCCAGGTGTCGATGTCGTCGCCGGTGTGAACGAAATGGTCGGCTCCGGCGAACTCGACGAGGCGCGCGCCGGGGATCGCGGCGACCGTCTCTCGAGCCATCTGGATCGGCACGATCGCATCGTCGACGCGATGCCTCGCCAGAGTTGGGACATCGATAGCCGGCAGCACCGCGGTGACATCGATCTCCTCGATCATGCACACCAAATCGCGCAGCGCCGCTGGACTTGCCGATTGTCGTTCGTAGCGCGGCTGCCAGGCGCGGTACCAGGGGTCGGACGCCACCGACGGCGCCATGGCGGCCAACGTCAGAGACTGATCGGTCCCCCAGCGGTCGAGCCACAACTCCCGCCGAGCCAACCGCTGCTCTCTTGCCGCGGGCGACTCAGACGGGGGGACGAGCACAGCGGCGGTGCCATCGAGGATCAGACCTTCGACGCGGTCAGGGTAAGTGACGGCGAACAGCATCGCCATGGGACCACCCTCGGAGGCACCCCAGAGGAAGGCTCGATCGACCCCAGCAGCGTCCATCACTGCTCTCAGGTCATCGACATGGGTGTCCAGCGACGGTACGGGGACGGTCCGATCGGACGCACCCGTCCCCCGCTTGTCGAAATGCACGACCCGGCTGAAGCTCGCTAGCCGTTCAAAGTAGTGGCGGTACTGGGCGCACTCCCAGGCGATCTCGATGTTCTTCGCCAAGGGAGGTATGGCAACGAGCGTGACCGGTCCATCCCCGAAATCTTCGTAGGCCAAGCTCACGTCGCCACTGCGCGCGTAGCGTGTAGGAGGCACTGACCGCACCAACCCAGTAGAGCACCCGCCGAGCCAAGCCGGGTGGCCTCGCGCGAACGCGTATCGTCCGCCGACGCGGCTCTCTGATCTGAGATCGAGGCCGCAACCACTGCCCGGGCCTATTCGCAGGCCTATCGGCCAACGGCGTTTTGCTCAACGAGCGCCGAACCGGCAGGGATCGGCGCTCTCGACAGGTGCCCCAGAACGCGCGCCGTAAGCGCTGGTAAACCATCCCCAACGTGATGGAGGGCACCCCGCGATCTGGATCAGGCAGCGTTGGTGGGGACGTCGTTCTGGGATGCCGCTGGCGATGGCGATCCGAGCCTCGACCCTGGCATTCGGCTGCGCCAAGGGGCGGAGTCTTCGGCACCCAGCCAGCGGGCGACCACATCGCCACAAAACCGATCCGACCGGAACACGCGCCCCACGACGTGCGTGACTGACGCCAGCGAGGCAACCCCCGACGTGCCTGATTGAGGGCACCGCTCAGAACTGCGATCCGCGCTACGCACGAGATGCGCGCTCGCGCCGGAGCCCAACCCAGGTGGCCGCTGCCTACTCGCTGAGCACGACGGCGAGCTTGTGCCGTGCCTGCGCGGCCATGAAGGCGTTGGTGTGCTGGTAGTACGGCAGGGCGACGATGGCGGTCGAGAGGGCCCAACCGCGGCTGCGCGCCCATGTCGCGTCGTCGACCCCAAGCTCGGTGCGGAGCACCTCGCGCGGCTCGGCGTCGAAGAGCTCCCACGCCACGATGAGGTCGCAGGCCGGATCACCGATGCCAAGCGCGCCCCAGTCGATGACGGCGCTGAGTCGGCTGTCCCTGACGAGCAGGTTCCCGGAGGCGATGTCGCCGTGAACCCACACGGGCGGTCGGTCCCAGGTCCGAACGCGCAGGGCCTCCTCCCATGCGGCCGTCACGGCACCGGTGTCGATCAGATCGTGGGAGGCACTGATCGCCTGACGGGTGTAGTGGTCCCTCACGGCGAGCGGGACCCCCCGCCAGAAGTTGGAGATGCTCGGCTCCGGCCCGCCAGTGGGATCGATCGATTGCAGCGCGGCGATGAAGCGCGCGAGATCGGACGCTGCCTGCGGGCGGTCGAAGCGAGCCTTGGTCGCGTCCTCGCCCTCGAACCACGGGTACACCGACCAGGGCCAGGGATAGCCCTGCATCGGCTCGCCCTTCGCCACCGGGACGGGGATGGCCAGTGGGAGGTGAGGTGCGAGGACGGGCAACCACCGGTGCTCCTTGTCGATCGGCCCGGTCGACGACGGGCGCAGGGGCAGCCGCACGACCATGTCACCGCCGAGGCGGTATAAGGCGTTGTCCGTTCCGGTGGACGAGATCGGCTCGATCGGTAGGTCCCCCCACTGTGGCTGCTGCGCGTCGAGCAGGCGACGCACGAGGTCGACGTCGCTATCGATCTCGTCGTGGTGCATCTTCCGTGCCATCGGGCGCCAATCCCACTGGGCCGGATCTCGGCTGTCCACCGAATTGAGGGTCTTCCGGCATGAATGTGGGTGTCGTGCCGGTATGAGCTCGGGTTTCTCCTTGTAGGGCAACGGTTTTGGCGTTGGCGGCTGGGCCGCTGATCGGTGCCTGTTTCTCGGTCGTGTTCGCGGGCGAGCGGCGACGGCGCGCACGGCGGCATTGGTTTGCATCCGCGTGACGCGCACGGGTCGACCTCGGGTGGCTCGCTTGGGGCAGCCGGATCGGCCATGAATGGCTTGCCTGGAGTCGGGCAGTCGTTGTGGAGCGGTCCTGCTGAGCCGGCAGGTACACCGCCGACCCGTCGATCTGTTGCCGTTCTCGCGATGGCAGAACGAGCGCCATCAGGGCACTATGCGTGGGTGGGTGAACAACACGCAGATTGCCGGGCTATCAGGACCCAGTGATCTACTTCGTGAAGGCGGTGTGAACTGGGTGGTAGGTCCGGTTCGGCACGATGTCGGGAGGCAGGTTGGGCTTGACGTTCTCGTCGAACCACTTCTTGCCGTCCTCTTCGGTCTCCCAGACCTCGACCACCCGCCACCCGCCCGAAGGGCTGGGTCCGCCAGCGTGGGAGATGAAGCCCTGGAACGCTCGCATGAGAGGCATCATGTCGCCGATCATCCCGGCGTAGATCTCCTCGGTCAGGTTTGGCACTTCACCGATCATCAGCACGGGCATCAGTGGTCCCCCTCAATGGTGTGTGAACGAACAGTACTGCGGGTCGTCGACAGCCGACACTGCCCGACGAGGAGGCGATCGGCACTCCCGACAGGTGACGCAGCACGCGCGCGCCGTGCGCTCGACCGCGTCGCCCCGACGTGCCGGTCGATGTCACGCCGCAGGCCGGTGGAGGGGTGCCACCTGTTCGCCGAGCAAGGCGGTCTGACCTCTCTCGCTTGACGCGACCGATCTGCCGATCCGCGGCAACCTCGAGATACGCGGATCCGCGCCGAACGCGCGCCCGTAACGCGCGGCGCCGAGGACAGCAAGGGGCCCGGCGTGTAGAGCAGACCCCCGCAAACCGACGGTGCAAGCCCACGACCAGGGCAAACGCCGTAGGAGTGGCCGCCTGAGATCCGGCTCCTGCTGCCCCTGACGCTGGTCGACAACACTGGATGCCTCGCGACGGAGGGGCGTTCCACATGGTCGAGGACCTGTCAGACCCGCGGCGGACCGAGCCGGCCTACGTCATGAACGAGCGGGCGATGCTTGAGGCGTGGCTCGAGTTCCATCGCACCACGCTGTTGCTCAAGTGCGAGGGTCTCGATGACGCGGGCCGCAAGAGCCGGCCGGTACCGACCTCGAAGCTGTCGCTCCACGGCTTGGTCCGCCACATGACGGACGTGGAACGGAGTTGGTTCCGCCGGACCCTGCTGTGTGACGATACCGCTCCCTGGATCTGGCGGGACCCAGTCGTCGAGGACCGCGAGCTCCTCCCGCTTGACGGCGCCGACTGGGAGAGCGACGTTGCGGCGTGGAAGGCGGAGTGTCACGACAGTCGGGCTGCTGCCGCTTCCCATCAGCTCGATGACACCGGGATGAGGCGGGGTGAGCCCTGCTCGCTGCGATGGATCTACGTGCACATGATCGAGGAGTACGCCCGCCACAACGGTCATGCCGACCTCATCCGC
Source organism: uncultured Acidimicrobiaceae bacterium (assembly GCA_964428815.1). GTDB lineage: Bacteria > Actinomycetota > Acidimicrobiia > Acidimicrobiales > CAYSAC01 > CAYSAC01. The sequence continues at coordinate 9,496 of CAYSAC010000074.1, forward strand.
GAACTCGTCGACGGGGCCGTCGGCTGGTGAGTCTTGAGCTCATTGGATGCTGTCGGCGACCCGCCGGGCGACGTGCGCGTCGCGGTCGCCGAATCGGGGTGACACCATCGACCGATCTTCCCGGCCCTTGATCCTCGCGACGGGCGGGAACCCTTCCGCCGCGCCCTCGATGTCGATGATGCGACATGGACTCGCGCCCGTGGCTTCGCCCTCCACCAGGCGCGTGCTCGCCGACTACGGCGCGTGATCACCACGAGCGATGGCACGACAAGACGTCGTGCTTCCGGCGTTCGGGGCATGTCCGACGTTGTGGCTCACGCGGTGAGCCAGCCGGTACCGCGCTCACTCCAGCCGTCGAGGAACCGCACACACCGTTCAATGCCCTCGTCGTCCTCAGGAGTGCCCTCCTCGAGCAGTTCTCCGAGATCGGCCAACGCGTTCAGATACCCGTCGGCGAAGATGAGCTCGATGTCGGGGCGCTCGCCCGTTGTCGCGGCGTAGCCAGCGGTCACGTCGCGGACGAGCTCGGGAATGTGCCACATGAGCGTTGACAGTTGATGTTCCGGTGGCGCGATGCAGGCATCCGACCAGTCGATGAGTGCGTACACGTCGCCCTGCGCGTCGAGCAGCAGATGATCAAGACCGAGGTCCGCGTGAAGGACTGCCATGCGCCGTGCCGTCGCCGTCCTCCAGCGGTCCGAACAGGTCGCCATGGCCGATTCCGCTGCTGAACGGACCTGCGGCGACACGAGCGTGCTGCCCAGTGCCCGGTGGGCTTGCGCCAGATCCTGAGGAACGCCGTGGAACTGCTCGAGGCCGATGCGTTGCCCGGCCTCCACCGTTACGGCCTGCTCTATACGACGGAGGAGCCCGACTTCGCGCTCCGCGCCGCGGCCGGGAGCCACCTCGGTGCCTTCGATCAGCTCCCGCGGTAGGCGAAAGACGATTTCGTCGTTCACGAGGTACGCGACGTGGTCCCAACCCTCACCCAGGGGCTCGACTGACTCGATCCGAAGCGATGGGAACTCTCGGCTGAGTAGCTCATGCGGATCAGTGCTGGCGCTTGCCACGAGCACATTTGAGCCGACCTCCGGCAGCCTCGCTACGCGGCGAGTCACGCTCAGGCGGTGCTGGTCGCCGCCCAACCTTGACACGGTAGGGGGCGCGTCGAGTAAGGCCGAGGTGTACACGTCGAACCGATGGCCCGTCACAGTTCGCGATGGCGCCTTTGACGCCCCCTATAGCGCCCCCACGACTGGCCCGGCCCCGTACGACGTCTATGAGGTGACGCCCACAACCGCCTTCGCCTTCGGCACAGAAGCGGAGACGGTCAACCACCCGACCCGCTACCGCTTCTAGCGAGCCCGCCCAACGCGAGACTCAACAGGCGCGGACCGTTGGAGGCGTAGGTTGGGAGCCTCGAAGGACGACCCGACATCCGCCGGTGCCAGCCGCGGGAATGATGCTACGTGCGTGCGCTCGCCGCGAGCGCCGCACCCGCGGACGCCGTGTGACGGCTCGCTGCTCGCTTTAGGCTCCGCTTGCTCGAGACGAAGGGAGGCCTGTGTGGGCAAGCGGCGAAGGCGAGCAGAGCGGGTCATCGAAGAGGTGCAGGAGCGCGCGAGGTTGGCAGCGGAGGCCTTGGTCGAGGACGTGGAAGAGACGGTGGGTCGCGCGACGCGGCGCACTCGCAAGAGCCGAAGCGGCATCGACCGTTCCGCACGGAAAGCCGAGCACAAGTTGGGACGGTTCTGGAACCGGGGCCGATTCCGTGTCCGCCGGTTGCGCCGCAAGGCCGAGAAGCGCATCGACCATGTCATGAGCAAAGCCAAGCGGGGATAATCGCTACGCGGCTGGTGGCATGCTCCCAGCGTTCGTCTGGCCGGGGAGACACCCGCCGCTGGTGATGCAGCCACCCGGCTATCCGTACGCGCAGACTCCGCGGCTGCCGTCGATGGTCTCACGGATGATGTCGGCGTGGCCGGCGTGCCGAGCCGTCTCCTCGATCATGTGCAGGGCCACCCACCGCAGGTTCCGCTCCGCCATCTCGGGCCACGCGCACGGCACATCGAGATCGAAGCTGCCGAGGATCTGCTGCGACGCGGTGATTTGCTCCCGGTAGTACGCGAGCACGGTCTTGACGGTGTCCTCATCGGTGAGCTGGAAGGTCTGATCCGGCTCCTCGGTCCGCACCTCCGGCCATTCGCCGGGGAAGCTGCGACCCGCCACGATCACCTCGAACCACCGCCGCTCCCAGATCGCGGAGTGCTTCACCAAGCTGAGGAGCGACAGGGAGCTCACGGTCGGCGTCCGGCGCGCGTTGTGGTCAGAGACGCCGTCGAGCTTGTTGATCAGGGCCTCGCGTTGATAGTCCAGGAACTCGATGAGACCGGCTCGTTCGGATTCCGGCGACGCTTCGACTCCCGACACGGCGCGCACAGTACCGAGAAGACAGCGTCCTCTAACGCCGGGTCCCGGTGATGACTTCCCCCAACGGGAAGCGCGGGCCCGGTAGGAGGCCGCTCGACCTGCCGAAGTCGTTCCAGCAGTCGTCTTTCGATCTGGTTTGATGCGGTCGTGAGCAGGTCGTTGGATTCGCTCGTGGACGAGGCGGCCGACGTGTCGGTCGAAGGCTGGGACTTCTCCTGGCTCGACGGTCGCGCCACGGAGGAACGCCCGTCGTGGGGGTACCAGCGCCTGCTCAGACAGCGGCTCGCTTCAGCGACGGCTGCGCTGGACATCCAGACTGGCGGTGGCGAGGTGCTCGCTGGCGCCGGAGCCGAGAACTTCCCACCGACGCTGGTTGCCACAGAAGGATGGCCGCCCAACGTTGCGAAGGCGACCGCGCTGCTGCATCCGCTTGGCGCCGTCGTGGTCGCTGACCCCAAGGAGCCGCTACTGCCGTTCGCCGACGGGGCTTTCGACCTGGTGACCAGCCGCCATCCGGCGACCGTCCTCTGGTCGGAGATCGCCAGGGTGCTCGCGCCGGGCGGCACATACTTCGCTCAGCACGTCGGCAGCGGGACCAACGTCGAGATCAGCGAGTACTTCCTCGGGCCCCTCCAACCTGGGTTGGGGCGACACCACGAGGTCGAGGCCGATCGCGCCCGGTCAGCAGGCTTGGAGATCGTTCAGTGCCGCAACGAGCGCCTCCGGCTGGAGTTCTTCGACGTCGGAGCGATGGTCTTCTTCCTTCGCAAGGTCATCTGGACCGTCCCGGACTTCACCGTCGACAGCTACCGCGAACGCCTGAAGGACCTGCACGACCAGATCGAACGCGACGGCGTCTTCCACTCGACCATGTCTCGAACGCTCTTCGAGGTCCGCAAGCCGCGCGCGACGTAGCGCTCGGTCGGCGGCTCCCGACACTGCCCCGAAACGCCTAATACACGTGTGATCCATGTTGCATCCCCGTGTATCTCGTTCGCGGTG
>CAYSAC010000075.1:0-12728 GCA_964428815.1 uncultured Acidimicrobiaceae bacterium
ATGGCGAGCCGGTCGGCCAGGGCTTCCACCTCGTCGAGGTAGTGCGTCGTGAGGACGATCGTCGTGCCGCCGTCGCGCAGCCCGTCGATCACCCGCCAGGCGTCCCGGCGGGCCTCAGGGTCGAAGCCGGTCGTGGGCTCGTCGAGGAAGAGCACCTCTGGCGCCCCGACGATCCCGAGCGCGAGGTCGAGCCGTCGCTGCTGGCCGCTCGAGAGGGTCCGGACCCGCTGCCGGCGCGCCGGTGTCAGCCCTACCAGGTCGACCACGTCCTGCCACGCATGCGGCGAGGGGTAGGCCGCGCCCGCGAGACGGACGGCCTCGGCGACGGTGAGGTCGCCCTCGACACCGGCGGCTTGGAGGACGATGCCGATCCGTGCCCGGTGCCGGCGGCCGCCCTTGGCGGGGTCGGTGCCGAGCACCTGGACCGTCCCCGCGTCGCGGCGCCGGTGCCCTTCGAGGATCTCGATCGTGGTCGTCTTCCCCGCGCCGTTCGGGCCCAGCAGCGCGAAGACCTCGCCCCGAGCCACCTCGAGGTCGATGCCACCGAGCACCTCGTGCTCGCCGTAGGACTTGCGGAGGCCCTCGACGGCGATGGCGGCGGGCATGGGCGCCGATGCTACGTAGCGGTGGCGCAGTGCCCCGGTCCGACCCACCGGGCCAACGGCACCGGCCTCGTGGCTGCCGGAGTCGAAGTGAGGACCGCGCAGCCCCGGCTCTTCCGCGGGGCATCCATCGAGACAACATATCTTGTCTTGCGCGGTTCGACAGGTTATGTTGGCCCCAGTGCTGATCGCCGACAGCGCACGCAAGCACGGGATCGCTGACGACGACATCCACCACGCCGTTCGCCATGCCATCCGTGAAGTTGTGCTCGAAGCTCGAGCGCTGATCATTGGCCCCTCGACCACCGGGGACCTGCTGGAGGTCGTGATCCTCGACGCTGAGGACGATGACAACGAGCCGGTCGCCATCCACGCCATGCCGCTCCGCCCGAAGTTCACCCGCTACCTGTGAGGACCAAGCCCATGCCCCGAAGCCGCAAGCAACTCGAGCAGGCCGCAGCCGACGCCGAAGCCTGGCTGGACTCGCTCGACCCCAACACGACCTCCGCCGAGGACATCAGCGACCTCGCCGCCATCGGCGCCGCCCTGTCCAAGGTCGCCGAGGCCGAGAGCGATATCGCGGCAGCCGTCGAGGGCGCCCGCGCCAACGGCCGCAGCTGGCCCCGCATCGCCCTCGTGCTGGGCATCAGCAAGCAAGCAGCCCAACAGCGCTACGGAGCCGCCGATGCCTCGAAGGCTGACCCGGGACAGCAGGTCGGCAACTTCGGGCGCGAACGGGCTGCCGCTCGGAGAGCGTCGGTGGCGTCAAAGCCGGCACGTGGACACAACCGCACGCGTTAGCTCGTTCTCTCGGTCCACCTCCAGAAGCTCGACGAGGACGCCTCCCGGCCGGCCAGCTGCTCGCCACTGTCGTGTGAGCCGACAAGCTCGCATGATTCCCCACTCGAGACCTCCCGCGGGTGTCCGCGGGGAGCGTCGGGCGAGGAGGTCAAGATCGTCCTCTTCGCGCTCGACGATGCGATCGAGGCAGCGCCCGAGGGTCCGCTTCGAGCACGGCTCGAACAGGCAGCGCGCATCATCGTTGAGAAGCTGATGCCCGACCTTCCGAACCTGTGAGAGGGGTACCCTGATGCCGATGACCGACGAAGCGCTCCGAGTCCCCGAGGTCGCACGGCGCCTCGAGATGGATGGCCCGGACGTCTACGAGTTGATCCTCCAGGGCGAGCTCGCGGCCGGCAAGGGCAAGGACGGGCTCGTGTACGTCCGGGAGTCAGTGCTCGAGGAATACAAGCGACGCCACGCTGCCACGGCTCAGTAGCACCCGAGTTCCGCTATGGGCAGTTGTCCAGGACGTACCCGAGGACCGCGCCTGCAGGTCCTTCGGGGAGTTCGCCGGTCTCGCTGGCTGCGGCGAGTTGCTCGACGAACTGGCGCTCGTCGGCACCCAGGGACGCGAGCACTGCCTGGGCGTCCACCTCGCTGCCCGGCGCGCCCGCGGCAACGAAGGCGTCGCTCACCGCACGGGAGTACCTGAGGAAGGTGGTCACCTCGACCTCGATCTCGGGCGGAGCGTTGGCAGCCACGTCGGAGTAGATGGCGTCCAGCTCGGCCGGCTCCTGCGCGCTGACGGTCTGCAGGTCTCGCATCGCTGAACAGAACACGTCGACCTCCGGCGCTGGGCTCGTCGACGTCGCCACGCTCGCCGTCGGGCTTGCCGCGTCATCGTCGCCGCCACACCCGGCGAGAGCGGTGATGACGATCAACCCCACGATGATCCTGCGGCCCATCGCACCATGATGACCGGACACGACGGCCTTCGATCTGTCGCACAGGCGAGGTGGCTCGACCCGCTGTGACCAACATGTGACCACGGGCGGAACTTCGACCCATCTCGCGCAGAAGCCCCAGGCCGTTGACCTGGGGCTTCGCTGCTTCAACAGAGCTCGGGGGGGGAGGACTCGAGCTCCGCCTCGTCGAGCCGTACACGCCCGTGACCAACGGATCAGCTACGTCGCGGCGGCGCAGAGCCCCTTCACGATGGAGGCGATGTCTTCGAGATCCGCGACCTGGACCTGGGCCGTAGACCCCCTCGTGAGCACTGTCGCGACGCCCGGCGCGATCGCGTCATCCAGGACCACGACGGCCTGCGGCGGGCTCCCTGGCAGCGGCGCAGAGGTCACCAGGACGGCGTGGAGTGGCTCAGTGGGTTGGCGAACCGGGCCGCCGCGTTCGGCGAGCAGCTCGCGGACCGAGGCGGGCAGACCGCGACGATCGATCAGCGGCTCGATGCCGCGGGCCTGTCGATGCGCGCTGGCGAGCTCATCGCGCTCGTCGCCGTCTCCGCGGTGGTGGCCGCGATGTTCGGCTTCCTGTTCTTCGGGCCCATCGGCCTCGTCATCGCGTTCGCTCTGCCGCCGGTGCTCGCGACGCCCGTACTGTCGGCGCTCCAGGAGCGGCGCAGGCGGAAGTTCTCCGACCAGCTCGGCGACACGCTGGTGCTGCTGTCCAGCAGCTTGCGCGCCGGCTACGGGCTGGTCCAGGCGGTCGACGCCGTGGCTCGCGAGACCGACGCACTGATGTCGGTCGAGTTTGGTCGCGTCGTGGTCGAGACCCGCCTCGGCCGCGACCTCAACGAGGCGCTCGACGCCGTCGCCCAGCGAGTCCGCAGCGAGGACTTCGAGTGGGTCGTCGAGGCCATGGAGATCCACCGCGAGGTCGGCGGTGACCTGGCGGAGGTCCTCGACCACGTGGGTGAGACGATCAGGGCCCGCACGCGCATCGTCCGCCAGGTCCGAGCGCTCGCGGCCGAGGGCAAGATCTCCGCCATCGTCCTGTTCGCGCTCCCGTTCGCGGTGGGCATCCTGATCGCCTCGAGCAACCCCGACTACACCAACAGGCTCTTCACCACGACCGCTGGCAAGATCATGCTCGCCGGCGCCGCCGCCCTGATGATCACCGGTGGCCTGTGGTTGCGCAGGCTCGTGAGACCGGAGTTCTGATGCCGTTCTACGTCTACCTCGCCGCGCTGGCCGTGACCGGCTCGATCGTCGTGCTCTGGTGGGGCTTCTCTGGTCCGTCGACCTCAGCCATGGTGCACGCAAACCTCGGTGAGCGAGAGATCGCGACCCACGACTACCGAGACGTCGACCTCGCCCGCTCGGTGAGCGAGCGGCTCATTCGCCCGGTCATGAACGCGCTCGGCAGCCGGGGACGGCGGCTGACCACCGGCGGACTGGTCGAGCACCTCGGTCGCCGCGTGCAGCTCGCCGGGCTCAGCGACAGCTGGCCGGTCGAGCGCGTGCTCGCGGTCAAGATGGGCCTCCTCGCCGTCGCGGCTGCAGCCGGTGGGCTGCGCCTGGCGACGTCCGGCGTCTCGCGCGGCGCGCTCGCTCAAGTTCTCCTGCTGCTCGTCGTCGCCTACATCGCGCCCGACGCGGTGCTGGCTCGCCGTGCCGGTGAGCGGCAGGGGCTGATCGAGAAGGAGCTGCCCGACGTCATCGACCAGATCACGGTCAGCGTCGAGGCCGGGCTCGGGTTCGACGCCGCTCTGGCGCGTGCTGCCCGCACGGGCAAGGGGCTGTTCGCGCAAGAGCTGGTGCGGGTGCTCCAGGACATCCAGATCGGCTTGTCGCGCGACGCCGCGCTGGATCGGTTGCTCGACCGCACCGACATCGCTGACCTGCGCCACGTGGTCCTGGCCATCCGGCAGTCAGAGCGCTACGGCTTGCCGGTCGCGAACATCCTTCGGATCCAAGCCGGCGAGCTGCGGGAGAAGCGACGGGCCCGGGCCGAGGAGCGCGCCATGCAGATCCCGGTGAAGATCGTCTTCCCCTTGGTGTTCTGCATCCTGCCCGCGCTGTTCGTCGTGGTCCTCGGCCCCGCCGCTCTCCAGATCTACGAGAACTTCTAGCGCGCCGCAGCAGGTCGGGCGTTCAGCACGCCATTACCTTGCCCATCGCGGTGCAGAACTCGGGCCAGCGCGAAGCCCGGACGCCCCCCGCGCGGCGTAGCAGGACGTCCACTGGCACCAGCTGCACGTTGTCGAGGTTGGCGACGCAGCCGTCCTGGACACCCTCGGCAGCGCCAAGCGCGACCTCGGTGGCCAGACCGCGCACTGTCGTCGTGATGGGCGCGACCAGCACCCGTTGCAGGCGGTGGGCAACGCGTCCCCGTGTGAGGACGACGACCGGACGGACCTTGTCTACGTCGGCCCACCACACCTGGCCGTGAGCCAGCCCTTTCATGCGCGGGCTCGCTGTCGCCGGCGCGCGGCAGCGAGGCGCTTCACGGCCCCCGGGATCTCGCCGTCATAGGGGAGGTCGGGACCGTCGGGAGCCACCCACGCGAGCTCGGGATCTGCGTCGTAGGGCATCGCCTCCAGTGCTTCCCGCTCGCGTTCGGCCTCGAGAGAATCGAGCAGCGCCGCGAGGGCACGGTCGATGAGAACGCTGTCGTTCGTGCCCACAAGCCGGCGGCACAGCGCGAGACGTTCGCGGTCGACAGTTGTGGAGATGCGCTCACGAGGCATGCTACAAACTGTAGCATGCATATGCCATCAAGCGCTCTAGCGCTCCGCGAGTCCCGCGAGCCGCAGCATGCTGCGCGGGATCGTCGTGTCACCCGCAGCAAGCAGCGCGGCCCGTTCCACGTTGACCTCGTCGTGGTGGCGATCGACCCACCCGTCCCACGGTCCGCGTCCGACCGCAGCCGGGTCACCGTCGGCTGCGACGCAGGCCCGCAGGTAGCCCTGCAGGTCACGCACCTCCTCCTCGCCGCCGATCGGTCCGTGGCCAGGGACGATGACCGGTGCGAGCTCGACGAGCCGGTCCAGCTCGTCGGCCCAGACGGCGGGGTCGCCCTGGAAGCACAGGGGCGTCACGCCGAAGGCGCACATGGCACCAGCGAAGAGGATCGACGCGCCGGGCACGAGCGCGACGAGGTTCTCCTCCATCTGGCCGGCGGTCGGGACGAGCGTGAGCGCGGGCGTGAGCTGCACGGCCTCGTCCACGATGTGGCTCACGGGGCGCGTAACGATCTCGTCGAAGCCGTCAGCGAGGTCGGGCATCAGCGTGCGGTACACCTCTGGCGTCGGCGGTTGGTCGAGGTGCACGCTCGTCTGGCGCCGCCCGTAGACGGCACCGAGCTTGAACCGGCCGGTGCCTCCCACGAACTCGATGAGGCTGCTCGTCAGGACCACCCGGCGGATGGGCGCACCGATGCCCTCGACCGCCGCCGCGAAGGGCTCCCACTGCGCCGCCACCGTGAGCGTGTCGATGACGGTGACGCCATCGGCGTCGACGACGACCCCAGCGTTCGCCCGCCCCAACCCGCCTGGTAGCTGGAGCCAGCACGAGACACCGGCGTCGAGCACCGCGAGCTCGGGGTCAGCCACCGCGCAACGCTAGAACGTGAATGGCATGCTGCCGGGCGTGCGGAGCGCAGCGGTCGTCGCGTTCGGGCGGTGCTCGCTCGTGGCGGCTGTCGTGAAGACGGTCGTGCTGCTCATCGACCACGTGCCGCGGTTCTTCTTCGGCGACTCGGAGTCGTACCTCGGGACGGAGCTGCACGGCTACATCCCCGACGACCGATCGTGGCTGTACGGCGTCGCCGTCAACCCACTCATCGACTGGGCCAACAGCCTCCAGGTACTGCTGGTGATCCAGACGGTCGCGGGCGCCCTCGCCTGCGGCATCGTCGGGTCGCTGCTCGTGTCGCCCTTCGGCGCACCGCAGCGGCGAGCGTCCATCGTCGCCGCTGTCCTCGCCGCCGAGCCGCTAGGCCTCTGGTACGAGCGGTCGGTGCTCACCGAGACCCTCGGCGGGCTGGCCTGGCTGGTGGCGGTGGCGATGGCGGTGCACGTCCTCGTGCGGCCACGGCTGGACCTGGCCCTCGCTGCTGCGCTCGCCGGGACGCTCGCGATCGCGCTCCGCAGCGCGTTCATCTTGCCGGTGGTCACCCTCGCTTTGGCCGGCGGTGTCATCGCGGTCGCGCGCCTGCGCCGGCGGCAGCGACGGGCCGCGCTGATCGCCGCGATGTTGCCGCTCGCGATCATCGGCGGCATAGCGGCCGTCGCGTCGATCACCGGATCTCTGACGGACTCCTCGGCGACGCTCAACCCCCGCGACGGCTACCTCCTGCTGGGCGTGGTTGCGCCGATGCTCGAGGAGGAGGACTTCAATGGTCTCCCGGTCGACGGAGGGCAGCTGCTCTGGACGAGCGGGCACGAGATGCGCCGGTTGCGCAACGCGCAGCTCTATCTCAGCTTCGGCCTCCTCCCCAGGCTCGAGCGCGAGCTCGGGGACAGGGACCTCGTCAGCGAGGCTGCATCGAGGGTCGCTCGGCGCGCCATCCGGCGCGATCCGGTCGGCTTCGCCGCGCTGATGCTGCGCCAAGCCGTCGAGTACGCCGACCCGGGCCAGGCGAGCGGGCGGTTCGAGGTCTGGGCAGGTCTCGACAACGAGATCGAGCCCAAGCCCCGCGCCCGGCTCGTCGAGCTCACCGGTTCGAGCCCCCCGCCCGACGCGCCGATGCGCCAGTCGGTCGTCCGAAGCTGGCTGGAGGTCATGCGCTGGTGGCCGGCCGTCGCGTACGTCGCGTCGGTCGGCGCCTCAGGGTTGGGGACGCGGCCCCCGCGCTGCGCCTCGTCGCCGCGCTGACGCTCGTCTACGTCGCCGCTGCCGTCGCGTTCTCGGTCCACGTCATACCGCGCTACCTGGCCCCCGCCATGCCGACCACGTTGCTGCTCGTCGTCGCGCTGGTCGCCGCGCAGGCTCCTCAGGGGAAGCGGATGTAGGTGTCGATGATGAGCAGGCCGAGGTCGGGGTGCGATGGGACGGCACCGGCGATAGCACCGCGCTCGCGCAGGTCGGCCACCAGGCGATCGACGACGGCGTCGAGCGTGAGGTCGTCGGCGCCCTCCCGCCAGGTGCGCTGCTCGTGCTCGTCGGCGAAGCAGTAGGCCTTCCACGAGACCGAGAAGCGCAGCTCGTCCCAGCGGTACTCCTGCACGACAGCATCACCGTCGTGAACGCGCCACGTCGCGTCGCCGCCGAAGTCGAGGGTCATGCCAGGCCGCAGCGGCGCCACCCCGCCGTCCGCTGAGGTGATGCGGTCGACGCCGTGGAACGTGCTGTCAGCGTCGAGGACGATGGCGGTGTTGTACGCGACGTCGTGCACGCGCGCCGGCGCGCCGGCCCCGTCGGGGTAGAACGCGAAGCCGCCGCCGTCGCAGTCGTGAAACCAGGAGACGCCCGTCGCGATGGGCATGCGCCACTCGTCGAACAGACCGCTGTGGTGCATGGCCACGAGCAGCCACTGCGGCATCACCTTGCGGTTGCAGCCGCGGAACTCGGGCACGTCGGTGTGCACCGCGAGCTCCTGTCCCGGGACCATCAGGTTGGCGAACGCGATCGCGGGCTCGATGACCGGGCGGTCGTGCACCTTGCGAGCGGCCTCGATGAAGCCCTCGTGGTCCATGAACGGCTCGATGCCGACGATCTTCGGCGTTTGCCCGTACGCGTACTCCTCGCGGAAGTAGTTCGTGCGTGCCGCGAGCGTGCGGTGGTCGTCCTCGCCGACTCCGCCCCGTCCGCCGCCGCGCATGAAGTTCTGGAAGGCGTCCTGGCGCTGGACGAGCCCACGGCCGATCTCGGACTCGACGTGCTCCTGGCTGTACATGCCGTACCGGCCGAATCGCTCGCACAGGTCGACCATCGCCGCCGCGCCGACGTCATCGAAGAGCTGGTCGAACTGGACGTAGGGGCGCTGCTGCACGGTGCAACGATACGGCGTGCTCAGGTGAGCGTCATCGGAGCGTGCGGGATCCCGTCCTCGACGAACTCCTCGCCGTCGCGGACGAAGCCGAAGCGCTCGTACCAGCCGACCAGCTGCGACTGGGCGTTGAGGTGGACTGGCCTCAACGCGAGCTCGAGCGCACGGCGGATGAGGGTCGCTGCTCGACCGTCGCCACGCGCCGCCGGCATCGTGACGACGCGGCCGATGTGGTGACCGTCGATGATCCGCAGGTAGGCGACGACCTCGCCGTCCTCCTCCATCCAGACGTGGCCGGCGTCGAGGTCACGGCCATCAGGGTCGAGGTACGCGCAGGCCTGCTCGACCACGAACACCTCGGCGCGGAGCCGGAGCACCGCGTACAGCGTGCGGGCGTCGAGCTCTTCGAAGGTGGCGGACCGGATCACGCGCACCATCCTGGTGGCCCGAGGCAATACCGTGCGCATGTGCACGGTATTGCCTCGAGTCGCTGATCCGACAGGTATTGCCTCGGGTCTGTTGCCTCGGTGCTGTCATACCGGTTGCGTAGCCTGCGGGGCATGCCCGCACCTGGCCCTCCCGCGCTCGGCCGCGGGGTCGTGGTGGGACTCGGGGGCGCGGTGCCGCCGGCCTGGGCCGAGGCGCCGGTCGTGGTGGTGGACGACGCCGTGGTGGACGAGCCCGCGCTGGTGGTCGGCCGGCTCCACGAGCACTGGCTCGGCCGGGTGCCGGTCGTGATCGAGCTGGCCGTCGACCCAGCCCGCTTCCGTGCCCCGGTCGACCATCGCATCGAGCCGTGGCGGGCCGGCGCCGAGCACGAGTGCTGGCACGACCGCCTCCACTTCCTGGTGTGGGCCAACACCTACGATGCCCGCGCGGACGAGCCGGTGTGGTGGTGGGCGCGCAAGGCCGCTCGCCTCGGCGCGACTGAGACGGCTGGCGGGCACGGCGACGTCACGCTCGCGGATGGCACACCCGCGTGGATCGACGGCGGTCCCCGCTCACCGATCGCCGTCGACGGCGCCGCGGTGGTGCACGCCGAGACGGTCGAGCTCGGCGCGCTCACGGTCGTGGCGCCGCTTGTCCCGTCCACGGCTGACCTCGCGCCCGACCAGCTCGCGGCGGTCGGCCACACGATCGGTCCCGCGCGCGTCATCGCTCCCGCGGGGTCGGGCAAGACCCGCGTGCTGACCGAGCGGCTCCGCCACCTGCTGAACGACCGCGGGGTCGAGCCCGCGATCACGCTCGCGGTCGCGTACAACAAGCAGGCGCAGCTTGAGATGGCGGCCCGCACCGCCGGCATCGGCGCCCGCATCCAGACGCTGAACGCGCTCGGCCTGGCGCTGGTCGCCCGCTGGCTCGGCCGGCGGCCCGACGTGCTCGACGAGCGCGACGTGCGCTCCATCGTCGAGCGGCTCGTCCCCCGAAAGCAGCGCCGCGCCAACACCGACCCGCTCGGCCCTTACCTCGACGGCCTCTCGCTCATCCGGCTCGGCCTGCGCGACCCGGAGGTCGTCGAGGAGTCGCTCGACGGTGTCGAGGGGCTGGCAGCCGCGTTCGACCCGTACCGCGACGAGCTGCGCCGCCGCGGGGCCCTTGACTTCGACGAGCAGGTGTACCTCGCGGTCGAGGCGCTGCTGCACGACGGTGCCTTCCGGCGGGCCATGCAGGCCGAGCACCGGCACCTGCTCGTCGACGAGTTTCAAGACCTCACGCCGGCCCACGTCCTCATGATCCGGCTGCTCGTCACGCCCGTGCTCGACGTCTACGCGGTTGGCGACGACGACCAGACCATCTACGACCATGCCGGCGCCGACCCGCGCTTCCTGATCGACCACCGGCGCTACTTCCCAGGCGCCGGCGAGCACGCGCTCGAGGTCAACTACCGCTGCCCGGTCGGGGTGATCGACGCGGCACGGCACCTGCTGTCCTACAACGACCGCCGCGTGCCGAAGCAGATCCGTCCCGGTCCCCAGAGCGACCCGTCTCCCGATGCGGTCTCGGTGCGGCTGCACCCGAGCGAGGGCGGCGCCCGTGAGCTCGTGTCGGTCGTGCAGGCATGGCTGACCGGCGGCGCCGACCCGGTCGACGTCGCGGTGCTCGCCAGGGTGAACTCGCTGCTCCTCGCGCCGCACGTCGCGCTGGCAGAGGCGGGGGTGCCGCTGAGCTCGAACCTCCGGCCAGACGTGCTCGAGCGCCTCGGCCTGCGCGCCGCGCTCGCGTACCTCCGCATCGCCGCCGATCCCGATGCCGTCCAGGGGGCTGACCTCGTGGAGGTCTACCGCCGACCGAGCCGCGGGCTGCCGAACTGGATCGACAAGTGGCTCAGCAAGTGCCGAACCGTCGACGGCGTGTCCGCGGCCGCCGACCGCATCGACGACGACAAGGTCGCCGGCAAGCTTCGCCAGATGCACAACGACCTGCACCGGCTGGTGCACGTCGCCCGAAGGGGCTCGACCCGCGAGGTGCTCGTCGCGGTGCGCGACGACATCGGGCTCGGCAGCGCGATGACGCTCCTCGACAGCGGCGGCGGCGACGGCTCGTCCCACCTCGACGACCTCGAAGCGCTCCTGCAAGTGGCCGACCTGCACCCCGACCCGACCACCTTCGAGGGCTGGCTGCGGTCGACGTTCCACCGCGAGGCCGACGAGGACGGCGTGACCCTCTCGACCGTCCACCGGGTGAAGGGCAGGGAGTGGCCGTACGTCGCCGTGTTCGGTGTGACCGAGGGCATCGTGCCCCACCGGCTCGCCGAGGACGTCGAGGAGGAGCGGCGAGTGCTGCACGTCGCCATGACGCGTGGTGGGCGCCGGCTGGCGCTGCTAGGGGACGCGGCCCGACCGTCGCCATTCCTCGGCGAGCTCGACGGCTCCGCGCCACGAGACCACGTCGTGCAGGCCGCGCCGGTCGCCGCCGCGCTGGCGCCGGCGTCCAAGCAGCGCGCGGTGGCCGAGCCTGGCGTGGTGGCGGAGCAGGGTCTCAAGCTCAAGGTGCTCGGCGGCTATGAGGGCGTGGTCTCGCACGCCGAGGCGAGCGGCGCGCGGCTGTCGCTCGACGACGGACGATCGCTGTTCGTGCGCTACGGCGAGCGGGTCGAGGCCGCCGGCCAGTCGCTCGTGCTGCGGTCGCCCTTCGCGGCCAAGGCGGAAGAGCTGCTCCGTGCGTGGCGGTCGACGCGCTCGAAGGCCGACGGTGTGCCCGCGTTCGTCGTCCTGAGCGACAAGCATCTGCAGGGCATCGCCGAGCGCGCCCCGGCGACGCTGGCCGAGCTGGCCGCCTGCCCTGGCATCGGACCCAGCAAGCTCGACACCTACGGGGAGGACATCCTCGAGGTGCTGGCCGCCTCCGCGGCAGCGCTCACCTGATGTGCCGGCACCTCGCCTACCTCGGCCCGCCGATCACCCTCGAGCGGCTGCTGCTCACGCCGCCGCACTCGCTGCTGCGCCAGTCGTGGGTGCCGCGTCACCAGCGCGAGGGCGCGATCAACGCCGACGGGTTCGGCGCC
The DNA here is from genome assembly GCA_964428815.1 of uncultured Acidimicrobiaceae bacterium. Classification (GTDB taxonomy): domain Bacteria; phylum Actinomycetota; class Acidimicrobiia; order Acidimicrobiales; family CAYSAC01; genus CAYSAC01. The sequence goes on from CAYSAC010000075.1 coordinate 11,839, forward strand.
GGCTGGTTCGCGCCACACCTGCGAGCCGAGCCCGCGTGCTTCCGCTCAGCTATGCCGATGTGGACCGACCGCTCGTTCGCCAGCATTGCCGGCACCGTGGAGAGCGGCGCGGTGCTGGCGGCGGTGCGCAGCGCCACGCCGCCGTCGCCGGTGGTGGTCACTGGCAACGCGCCCTACACGGCGGACTCCATCCTGTTCAGCCACAACGGCGCGGTCGACGGGTTTCGCAGCTCGCTGGGCGAGGAGCTGCGGCGAGAGGTGACCGTCGCCCGCGCTGCCGCGATCCTCGGCGTGACCGATAGCGAGGTCGTCTTCGCGCTCGCGCTCGACGCGCTCGACCGCGGGCTGGCGCTCGACGCCGCGCTGGTCGATGCGAGCGAGCGGGTGCTGGCGCGGACCACCGCCCGCCTCAACCTGCTCGCCACCGACGGCCGCCAGATCGCGGCTACGACGTGGGGCAACTCGCTGTGGACGCTTCACGACAGCGGTTTGGCCGCGGGCGGCGTCATCGTGGCCTCCGAGCCGTTCGACGACGACGAGGGCTGGGTCGCGGTCCCCGATGCCTCGGTCGTCGTCGCCGATCCGGCCGGCGTGACGGTCCGACCCCTTCGTTCTGGCACGCCAGAACGGCCTGGGTAGCCTCGCCGCATGGCTGACGCGTTCCGTGCCCCGCTGGACGACATGCGCTTCGTGCTCACCGAGGTGGTCGACCTCGAGGGGCTGGCCAAGCTCCCCGGCTTCGAGCACGCCGACATCGACAGCGTCCTCGGGGTGCTCGCGGAGAACGCTCGCTTCATGGAAGACCTCGTCGCGCCGCTCAACCGAGTCGGCGACGTGCAGGGGAGCCGGCGCAACGACGACGGCACGGTGACCACGCCCGACGGGTTCAT
>CAYSAC010000076.1:0-12629 GCA_964428815.1 uncultured Acidimicrobiaceae bacterium
CCTGATCCACTCGGTTAACTCTGGATCAGGAGATCGAAGGTTCGAATCCTTCCGCCCCAGAGCTGCTAATACCGTGAAGCGTCAAAGGCGCCGGTGATCGTCCTCGAAGCGAGCGTCCTCCACCGGAAGCTCAAGCCAATGGTCACGCTCGGCGCGCAGGGCGAGTTCGACGCGCGAGGCACAGCCGTAGCGCTCATACATGCGCGACAGCTGCGCCTCCACGCGCTTGGTCGAGATGCCGAGCTCGGCGCCGATCTCATCGTTCGAGCGACCAGCGACGAGGCGGTCCACGATCGCGTGCTCTCGCGTGGTCAGAGGCTGCCAGGGATGGGAGAATCCGGCCACCGCTTCGTCCGGAGTGAATGCGGCAAGTCCAGATGCCACCCGGTGTATAGCGGTCACGACCTGCTCGATGGGTGCGGTCTTGAGCAGATAGCCCCGAGCGCCGAGTCGCATGGTCACGTCGAGGTACTCGGGCGAGCGGAAGCTCGACAGGATCACCACCGCCGGCGGACGCTCTAGCGTTCGCACGAAGCGCAGCAGCGCCGTTCCCGATCCGTCCGGTAGGCGCAGGTCGAGCAGCACGACGTCGATCTCCTCTCGATTGAGCACGGCCTCGGCCTCTGCCAGACTCGCTGCGGTACCCACCACATCGACGCCGCGAGCTCGCAGCCCGGTGACCAGGCCGTCGACCACGATCGGATGATCGTCGACCACGAGCACCCGTTCGCTCACGCCGGCCACCGCACCACGATCCTGGTGCCCTGCGGTCGGGCTGGAGTGCGCTCGAACCTGGCTCCGACAGCCTGCGCGCGCCGCTCCATGGAGATGAGACCCATGCTGCCGCGCGCCTGGGCGTGCCGCACCGCTCGCCGATCGATCCCGACCCCGTCGTCAATGATCTCGAGCTCGATCCGATCGCAGCTGACCGCGGCCGTCAAGCGAATGGCCGATGCGCCGCTGTGGCGCACCGCGTTGGCGAGCCCCTCCTGGGCGATGCGCACCACGGCGAGCTCGACCTCCGGCGGCGGCCGCTGCTCGGGGTCGCCGCGGTCGACGACCTCGACCTCCGCGATGCCATTGCTCTCGACCCGGGCGCGCCCGCCGACGAAACGCAGCGCCGCGGCCAGCCCGAGGTCATCGAGCGCCGGCGGATGCAGGCGGGTGGCCATCGAGCGCAGCTGCTCGGCAACGTTCCGAAGCGCCTCGGTCTGGTCGGACACCGCCGGGTCGAGATCGAGCTGGCGGATCACGCCGGACAGCTCCTGGAGGGGAGCGTCGTGGATCTCCCGCGCCAGGCGTGAGCGCTCCGCCTCGGTCGCGTCGCCGATGAGCCGCTCGCGGCGCTCGGCGAGGACGAGCCGATCCATGGCAATGGCAGTCAGGCGGCGCAACCTCGGGAATGCCAGCACCACGACGAGCGCGATGGCGCCGACCGCGACGGGTGGCACATGCACCACCGCGTACAGGACGACCACGAGGCCGACCAGCAGGGCAAGGCTGATTGCGAGGCCTGCCTCGGGATCACCGAGCCAGGTTCCGGCGCCGAGTCGTGCCTCGAGCAGCGCCGCGGCCAGGACCATGCCGACGACCAGCACCGTGGCGGCGAAGCGGACGTCGTCGATCAGCGCGTAGGCGGGCAGCAGCGTCGCACCTGCCGCGATCCACGCCGCCACCAATCCGGCGGCGCTGCCGACGAGACCAAACTGAATGGCAGGCGGCAGGCGCGTCCAGCGGGCGAGCCACAGGCTAGGCACCAGCACAGCCGCGGACAGAATGGCCAGCGACATTAGCTGATTGGCGGTCACCGCCGCCGGACCGGCCGCCAGGACGATCGCCACCGAGGCCGCGAGGTGCGCCCCACGCCGGCGGCGCCGGAACAAGACCGCGCTCGCAAGCGCCGCCCCGACCGAGCCGACCGCAAGCGGCCAGCTCGCCCGCAGCTTGCGTTCGTGCCGCGCGATGCTCGATTCCATGACTCGATCCTCGGCCCTGGTTACCAGCCGCCAACCACCGGCATCGTCGGCGGCCCGCAGGCTGACGACCGTCTGATCAGGACGAATCCCGTCCTGCCAGCTCGTGCTCCCCAGCTCGACACCCAGAACGCGTCCTCCCGCGTCCTGCGCGGTGACGCCCGAGCCGACCCCCGGAATCGCCACCATCGCCACGGCCAGCATGGCGCTCACGATGGCACTGCTGGTGACGGCCGCGGCCAGGACGCCATCCATTGTGCGCGCGGCGCGGGACTCCCGGGACGAGGGATATCCCTCGCCGTGAGCAAGGGATATCCCCCCTGTTCCGCCTTCGGGACGACCCATAGCCTGAGGGTACGCCAGGTTTGTCATGGAGGGAGCTAATGCGAGATCGACGGCGGGGGATCGCAGTCGCGGGACTGCTATGGATAGGTGTGCTCGTGGCCGCGCCCGACGGAGTCGCCGCCGCGGACTCCGCCGGAATCACCGCGGAGCTGGATGGAAAGCCGATCCTGGCCACCACCGCGGGCGAATTCTACTGCCACGACCTCGCCTATCCGCTGATCACCTGCTTCAGCACGGCCAACGCGCTCGAGAAGCACCTTGCGACGTCGGTTCAAGCCGCAAGCGTCTACGTGACGATCTACTCAGAGCCGACATACGACGGCAGCTACGCCCAACTTTCGCAGGATTACGACGGCCTCTGGTCCATCGGCTGGAACGATCGCATCAGCTCGTTCAAGGCCCGCAACGGGGAAAGCGGACGCTTCTACGAGGACTGGTATGCGGGGGGTAGTCACTACAGCTTCTGCTGCGACCAGACCGAGCCGGTGCTTGGCGCTAACGACGACACGTTCAGCGCCGCCTACCGATCGTGAATCGCCAGCCGCGCCCTCGCAGCGCCGTCATCTCCTAATGCGTAGCCGCAGGAGGCAGAGCCGCAGGAGGCAGACCGGCTCGAGATCAACGTCCTAGAAGCCGGGAAGGAGGGGACAGCGAGCACCAAACGAATCCCACCAGACGAAGCACGCGAAAGGACGGAACAAAAGCATGAGCAGACGCAAGTACCTGGGACCCCTCGCCGGTCTGGCGATGTCCCTCGTGGTAGCCGGCGTGGCACTGGCCGGGACCAGCAGCGATCGGTGGGTGAACGCGCCAATCGGCAGCAACACCCCGCTCTTCCAGAACATCGATTCGACAAAGTTCGATGTCTGGGATTGCGAGAACCTCAACTCCGACTACAACGCGTACTTCGACTGGATGCACCATTGGCCGGCGTTCCCAAGCACCGGCACGCAAGAGGTTTACTACCCATGCCACAACACCGTGGGAACGTACACCTACACATGGAATGCAGGCTCCTCAGCTGACTACAGCGTCGAGTACACGGACACCAACAACTCGTCGGTCACGACGAACTGGCAGGCTACCTACTAAGACCGCGACAATTTGGGTCACCAAGGTCGTTCCGCGCCCGGGCCGTTCTCAGACCCGGGCGCGGCAGATCCGACGCCACGAGAGAATCTGCGTGCCTCTGTCCTTCGAACACGTCTCGTTCCAATACCGGTCTGCCTTCCTCGGACGCCGTGCTACCCCGGTGGTCGTAGACTTCAGCTGGTCAATCCCACCAGGGAGGACCGTTCTACTCGGCCCCAACGGCGCCGGCAAGACGACGCTCCTGTCGCTCGCGGCCACGTCGCTCATTCCACAGGCAGGCGAAGTCACGCTCGATGGATTGTCGAGCCGGCACGACAGGATGGCCCTGCGCCGTTCCATCGGTCTCATGCCGCAGGGCACGCGACCGATTCCCGGCTTCACTGCTAGAGAGCAGGTGGCATACGCGGGGTGGCTGCGAGGCGCGGATGCCGGAGAAGCAGAGTCGGCGGCGAGCGTGGCACTCGAGCGCGTAGGGCTTGGCGCCGAGGCAGCTTCGCTCGTTTCGACCCTGTCCGGTGGTCAGCAGCGGCGAGTCGGACTCGCGCAGGCGCTCGTCCGGCCGGCACGCGTCCTCTTGCTGGACGAGCCCACCGCCGGGCTCGACCCGGCGCAGCGAAGTCGATTCCGGAGTCTACTGGCAGAGATCCCGGCAGACGTTCCTGTGCTCGTGTCTACGCATCAAGTCGATGACCTCACCGAGCTGTTCGACACGGTGGTCGTCCTCAACTCAGGACAAGTGCGCTTCGAGGGCGCCCCTACGGAATTCTTGGATATGGCGCCGCACGGCAGCCCACGGCCAGCGGAGGCGGCCTACCTCGCTCTCCTCGGAGCCGAAGCGTGATCCCGGTCCGAACCGCCTTGCGGATCATGCCGGCGGCATGGTTTGCAATCCCGGTCGCGATGCTCGTCGCCTGGTACGCCACGTTGCTTCCGTCTCCGCCTGGCTATGGAACGGCCGCTACGGCCGCCGCTTCGGGCGCAATGCCGTTCATTGGGGCATTCGTTGCCGCCTCCGCGGCATGGGAGGGATCACGACTGAGGCGCGGCGTGTGGGGTGGTCCATGGGCCCGGAGCGGGCAGCGCATCGCGGCTGGTGTGCTCATTGGACCGGTCGCAGCGGGCGCCGCCGCGGCGACGGCGGCAATTGTCGTCGCTCATGCGGGGGCTGCCGCGTTCCCACCCGACCTCGCGATAATCATCGTGCTGATCATCGACATCCTCGCATACGCCAGCGTCGGATTCGCGCTCGGCATACTCGCCCCCAGGGCGCTCGCGGTCCCGGTCGCAGCCGTCCTGCCGGTACTCTGGCTTGCCTTCGTTCCGGCCATGTATCCGGTGTGGCTTCGCCACCTGACGGGGATGTACCGCGACTGCTGCAGCCTGGAGCACGCCCTCGCACCACAGGCGGTCCTTGCTTCTGTCACGCTAAGTGGAGCTTTCATCGCGACCGCTTCCATCCTCAGTTTCGTCAGCTGGCCCCGATTGTGGCGGACGATGGCAGCTGTAGGCATCCTGGCGCTCGGGTTCCGGATCGGGATCGCAGCTGCGTCAGGCCTCACGTACGCCCCCGTTGTGCCGAGAGACACAGCCCTCATGTCATGCGCGTCGGACGACGGCGCCGAGGCGTGTGTATGGCCGGAGCACGCGGCAGAATTGCCGTCGATTGTCGCCACGATCGCCGATGTGCGGACCCGTTGGCTGGCGGCGGGCATCGATGCACCCACCACTTTTACCGAGGCTTCGGGTGCGCACAACCCTGGAACGCTTGAGGTGCACCTGCGAGATCCTCTCTCTGAGGACGGCATCATCATGGCCCTCGCAGGTGGGATGGTCCCTCGCCCTGATTGCGGTCACGCGACACGAGGAGGAATCGCGATCCCTTACCTGGAGGCGTGGTACGCCGCCGCGGGCGGGCTCTCTCGCGCATCGCTTCAAAGCCTTGACGCTCCGGGGAACGACCTCAACCCATCGATCCTGACGGTCGTCGATCAGCTGACCCAGGCCGATGAACCTGAGCGGCGCGAATGGGCCGCGAGGGCCGCCGAGATCGGCCAGACATGTGAGGATGTCGCCCCCGACCTTCGAGTCCGTGGATGAAGTACTGGCGCAAGGCTCGTCTGCTCGGGGCACTGCTCTTCGGCGCCATGGCGACGATCGTCGCCCTTCTCTTGCCCATCACGGTCCTGACTGCTACGCCGAGCCCCGGTGGCGCGACCGTAGGGCTCGCCACAGTCCTCGCCTTGGCCGTGCCTGTCATTGCCGGTTGGAGCATCTCGCGCGGCGACTGCGCGATGGAGCAGCGTTCAGTGCGGCCAGTAGCGATGCTGGACCTGGGTCTGGTCCTGATCGCCGCGATCACCGTCGCCACCGGCGCTGCTGCTCTCCGCGCGGCCGATCTGTCGCCCGTTGGCCTGATCGCCGCCCGCGCGACGGTGACCTACACCGGCCTCATGCTCGCGGCCGTGGGGTTCGTCGGATGGGCAAACGCGTCAATGGCGCCTGTCGTCTACTTCGTCGCGGTCGTGATTGCGGGGCGGGGAAGCGACGTCGAGCATCCTGCCATCTGGGCCTGGATTGCTGCTCGGGAGGACGCGACATTCTCCCTGGCTGCCGCCCTCGTGACGCTCGCCACGGGAATCATCGTCTTCCTACGGACGGCAAGGTGACCGGGCCCGCCCTCGTAAAGCGGTGCGCGACAGGTAGGATCGCGCGCCCAAACCGGGGTAGAACGCGAGCTGCGGCGCCTTTCGCTCGCCGTGCCGCCTCTGATCGACCCAGATACCGCGTGCCACGCCGACCTCTCCCTCGAGGAAACCGGTGGACCGCCTAGGCCGAAGCCAGACACATTGCCCGCGGCGGATTGGGACGAACACGAATGCTGACCCTCTCAGCCGGGCCATAGCGCTGGCTTCGCCTTACCCGGCTGCCGGCTCCGACGCTCACGGGACTCGGCGTCGCGCCGTGTCATCAGCGAGCCGGCCGCGCAAGACCGTCTATCGCGAAGGCTCGTCGCCATGTGCCACCTGTGCTCGCGGCAGGCCATATGGCCATGTCAATGCTTCATGATAGCCGTGGCCATCATCGTCAGCCGTCGGCAGCGCGCTGCTGAATGTGCCACGAGGAGCGGTGCATGGGAGGGAGCGTCATGACGTCCCGCGAGGACGACATGAGGGACTCGGTGACGACGGCACGTTCGCGTGGTGCCCTCGGCTATGCCTTCGAGATCGTCGAGACGCTCGTCCTGACTCTGCTCATCTACCTAGTCATCCACAACGTCGTGGCGCAGCCGTTCGAGGTGCAACAGAGCTCGATGACCCCGACTATAGTCGAAGGCGAGTACATCCTCATCGACAAGGCCACGCCCCGCTTCGATGGCTACCACTACGGCGACATCGTCGTATTCGATCGCCCCGCGGGCTCAGGCTCGCCCACCGACGGCATCCCGTTCATCAAGCGCATAGTCGGCATGCCCGGTGACACCGTGTCGCTCGAGAACGGGCGCGTCTTCGTGACGCAACCTGGTGAGGACCCGGTACGGATTGAGGAGCCCTACTTGCGACGCGACTCGGGTGGCTCACCAGCGCCGACAATCTGCACGCGGCGGGATTGCCCGCTGACGTGGATCGTGGGCGACAGCCAGTACTTCGTCATGGGCGACAACCGCTCCTCGAGCGAGGACTCGCGCGTCTTCGGTCCCGTCAACGAGGACCTGATCCTCGGCCGCGCCTGGCTGCGCTACTTCCCACTCGACCGGGTGCGGCTCATCGAGCCTCCCACGTATCCGGCGCTCGAGACGGCGAGACATTAGGGGGGCGGAGCCCAGGCTTGCCAGCCGACAGGTTGCAGCCTACGAGAGAGAGCGCGTGCGAGAGAGGAGTTCGATCAACGTGGAGGACTGGGCCGAGATCCGGCGCCTGCACTTCGCGGAGTCGGCGGCCGCTGCCTATCGTGGCGTGCCACTGACGCGCATCGCGACCGCCGCCGATGTCGAGCGCTTCGCAACTGACGTCCTGGCGGCCGGCCGTGAGGCAGATCCACACCGCGCGCGGCATGGCTCTGTACGGCCGCCGCCGAGGCCGGCGACAACGTCCTGCGCCACACTGGGTCGATCGGCGTCGCCGCCACGGAGATCACCACGGCTCGAACCGATCTAGTGGTCGCCGATCTAGGTTCCTGGAATCGGCCCACGCTCGCTAAGCCCGCCGCGAGCGACGGCGATGCCTTGATCGCCGTGACCAGCCCCGACGACAGGAGCGACGGTGGCCTCGTAGATGTCGTCCGCCGCTTCACGCCGGTCGGTGGCGCGCGCGCGATCCGCTCGACTGGCGAAATCGCCGTGCCAATCATGCGACAACCCCGAAGCAGAGCGCGCGAATGATCAGTTCAGGAGGCCGCCGCACCCGGCGCTTGGCACGGCCCTAGTGGACGGCCCGGCGGTACATCTCTAGGGCTCGCTTGTCCTCGCCGATGGCACCGAGAAACTCTTACCTCGTCAGCCGAGGTCCGGACGCCGCGATCTGACGATCCAGACGCCCGCCCCGGCAGCGAGAGCGCCAAGGAGCGCCAGCGCCCCGATCTCGCGCGCCACGAAGGTGGGATAGCGCTCCGGCGGAGTCACGAGATAGATCTGGCTCATACCGGGCGGCATGCCGGTTCCCTGCGGGCCGAACACCTCCGGGAAACGCTGGTATGCCTCCTCGAAGGTTATGCGCTCACCGGTGGCGTCGTCGGTGTAGGCCTGGTCGTAGACCATGACTCCCGAGAAGTTGCTGCTGGCCGCGTCGATCCAGTCGGCCTCGGCCCGCATCAGCTCACCACGCACGAGCGTGAGCCCGATGACGAGCGCGATCACCAGGACGCCCGTGACCAGGACCGCCGGCAGCACGCGACCGACGACAAGTCCGACGAGCACGCCGATGACGAATACGGTGATGCCGCGCATGGCGACGAGGGGTCCGTGCATCCCAAAGTGCGGGAACCCGATGTCGCCGGGTGGCGTTGCGCGGATCAGTGCCTCGGTCGCTTGGCCAAGGGCCAGCAGGACGATCGCGATGGCGAAGAGGATCGGGAGCGCGCGCAGGCCGAGCCAGCGGATCCGCGACCGCGACAGTGACCAGGCGATCGGCGCGGTCCGCTTCTCCAGCTCGCGAGCGACGAGCGGTGCCCCGAGCAGCACGCCGACGGCGAACGGAATCAGGACTGTCACGCCCTGCAGGGTCGGGCTCAGGACAGTCAGGGTGTTCCCCCACTCGATGAGCGATTTGCACGATGCGGAGAGGGGGCCGCCGCCCATATCCGCGTAGCAGGCGTCGAGGCCCTCGTCGGTGACAATCGTCTGCCAGGCGACGAGCGCCGCCAGGGCCGTGAGGAGGAGTGACCCGCCGATCAGGATGCCAAGCTCCCAGCGCTGCATCCGCCACGCGAGCCGCAACGTCGCGATCACGCCCTCGGCGTCACTCGGGCCGCCTGCGCCGAACGACGACGGCTGCGGCCCCACCCAAGCCTGCGGCCAGCACCCCGAGCGCGAGTGACTCGCGAACCACGACCTCGCCGTAACGGTCGGCAGAGACGCCGGTCATGATCAGCTGCGGCAGCGAGGCAGGGTCCGGCTCCTCGCCGCCGGCCTCCGCGTACACGCCCTCCGCGAAGATCTCGCCGTCGTCCGCGCTGACCAGCCTGCCGTCGGGAAGCCGGTACTGGATTGCAGTGTGCAGTTGACCGCCGATCATCGCAGCCGGCTCGTCGCTATCCGGGCCGGCCACCACGGTCGACGGAACCCACTGGGGCAGCGCGATGGCCAGCCCGACGAAGACCGCGACTGCCACGCCGATGCCGGCCAGCAGCGCCGGGAGCAGGCGCCCCACGACCGCTCCGACCGCCACGCCCGCCACGAGCATCAACGCCGTGCGCATCACGAGCGGCAGCCCGCGAGCCTCGTATTCAACGAAGCCGATGTCGCTGTGCGGGAAGTAGGCTCGCGCCAACTGGTCGGCCGCAACCGCGAGCACGGCCGCAAGCACGAGGCCGATGAGCAGCACCGGCGTTAACCGCCACGCCAGCCAGCGCAGCCGCGAGCCCGCCATCGGCCAGGCGATCAGCGCAGTCCGCTGCTCGACCTCCCGGGTCACGATCGGCACGCCGAGCACCAAGCCGACGACGAACGGCATGTACTCGATCAGCGTCTGCACCGTGCCGACGACGCTGCCGTGGGTTTCCTGGAACGCGAAGATGATGTCGCAGGCGACGGTGGCGTCCGATGTCCCGCAGCGAGCGAGGACGGAGCGCATGTCGAGCGCCAGCCAGGCGGCCGCCGCGGTCAGGGCGAGGCAGCCGACCGCGACGAACAGGATCTCCCAACGCTGGAGGCGCCAGGCGAGCCGCAGGGCGCCCATCAGGCTGGCCGCCTAGCCGTCATGCGGCGACCGTGGTGGCGCGGCTGGACGCCAGATAGCCGAGCACGACCTCTTCCAGCGTGGCGGGTCGGTCGGCTTGTCCACGCACCAGCCAGATGCGCGAGCCGTCGGGCGCCGCGAAGGCGCCGACCGCTTCCGTCCGTTCGGTTACCGACATGCCGTGGCCGGCGAGCGCGTTGGCCACGGTGTCGTGCAGCAGGACGTGGCCGACCCCGAGAACGATGAGCCGGTCGCAGGCCTGTTCGACGTCGGTGACGATGTGGCTCGACAGCAGGGTCGTCGCGCCGCTCTCGCGGACCGCATCGGACACCACATGGAGGAACTCGCGGCGAGCGAGCGGGTCGAGCGAGGCGAGCGGCTCGTCGAGCAGGAGGATCGGCGCGCGCGTGCCGAGGGCCAGGGCGAGCGCGACCTGCGCCTGCTGACCGCCGGAGAGCGAGCGTGCGCCGGCACGGGCGGGGATGTCGAGCTGGCTGAGACGCGCCCGCGCCGCGGTGCGGTCGAAGCTCGGGCGCAGCTGGGCCGCCAGGTCGAGGTGATCCTCGACCGACAGCCCGTCGTACAGCGCCGGCGACTGCGGGACGTAGCCGACGTTCGCCAACGCCCTGGAACGGTGCCGCCACGGATCGATGCCCACCACCGCGGCTGAGCCCCTGGTCGGCTTCTCGAACCCGACCCACGTCTTGATGAGCGTCGACTTGCCTGCGGCGTTCGGCCCGACCAGCGCCGTGATGCCGCCGGCCGGGATCGCAAGGTCGATTCCACCCAGCGCCCAGACACCGCGCCGGTAGCGCTTGGCGAGTCCGCGGGCCTCGAGGACGGGATCGGTCACGGTTGTCATCGTGACATACCGTCCATGGGCGAGAGGGCGGGGATCAAAGCCGCCAACGCGGCGGACGGGAGCCGCTGATGCCCGCCGCGATTGAGGACGAACGGTGCCCGCGACCGAACAATCTGCCACGGCGGAGGACAGCTCGCCCCACCGCCGGCTGTGCCGCGCGGTGTCGACTGAGACCTTCGGTGCGCGTGTGGCGGCTCGGACATCGGCGGCCTCGATCTGCGGTTTGCGCCACATTAGGCTTGCAGCCGAGTCGGGCCTATCCGGAACGTCCCCGATGGGCCTACGGGATTCCACGTATGCCAACCGGTTGGGGCTCTGCTACGCGGTGTCGAAGGTCACCTAGTCGTGGGTCAGCTACTCATCGCGGCGGCTCGAAACGGTGGGCGATCAAGCGGGGGGCTCCCTCAGGCAAGTAACCGGCCTTGAGGGCATTGACAAGATCTTCAGCCATGGAGGCCGCATCGCGCATCTCTTCGTCGCTGAGCCGCTGCGGAAAGTGGGCGGCGACATGCTCAACGACTTTGTCACCGATGACTAACCGACAAGCTGTTGCATTCTGGTCCGTGCTCGCATTCGGAGCGAGGGGATGAGGCCGGAGCGAACAGCCGCCGCATTGGAGGAATGCTGCGCCCGTTCCGTCGCTGCCCGCCCCGGACCCACCTGTGACCGTAGGGCATCGGTCAAGAGAGCGCGTCCGGACCGGCGAAACGGACGAATGGGCGACAAAGTTGTTGATCAACGAAACCGAGGCCAGCATTGCTTGACAGCCCTGATACGGTCCGACCGTGATCACGTCGCATCCATTCGAGGCGAAGTCGAAGCCCATCGCGGCCCGGCCGATCGGCACGGGTCCGGCAGGCTTCGTGCGCGCGTGACCATCTAGCAAGCACCATGGAGCCTCCGGGCGCGGAGGCTTCGGAATACGGGCCGCGTTCACCACCACCGGTGATCGCGGCCTTTTCGTGTCCGCCTCCGCACTCGCAGGCTCCTCAGCAGACAGGAGCCGATGCACATGCGAGCGGTAATCGTTGGAGATGGACCGATGGGCCGGGCGCTGGCCGGCGCTCTGGAAGGGCGCGGCGAGCGGGTCGAGCTGCTCGGGCGTCCGGCGGCCGGCGAACACCCGGCCGGCCGACTGGCCGGGGCCGACATCGTCTTCGAGGCGTCGGTCGGATCGGCGGTTCGGAGCAACCTCGCCGCCGCGCTGACCGCCGGCTGCCGCGCGGTGGTCATCGCCACCAGCGGCTGGGACGGAGAACGCCAGGCCGTCGACGGCGACCTGCGGAACGCTGCTGCAGCGGGCGTATGGGCGCCCAACTTCAGCCTGGGGACCGCGCTCTTCGGTCGCCTGATCGATCGCGCCGCCGCCCTGTACGGGCGGATCGAGGCCTTCGATCCGTTCATCGTGGAGTGGCATCGGCGCGCCAAGCGCGATCGGCCCTCCGCCACGGCCCGCGACCTGGCGGCACGCCTGAGCGCCGGATCGGTCTCGACCGAGACGCTCGAGGTGGCCTCGGTCCGTGCCGGCAGCTCGCCGGGCATGCACCTCGTCGGCTTCGATGCGCCCGGCGAGACGATCGAGCTGCGGATCACCGCCCGTGACCGTTCCGGCTACGCCGCCGGTGCGCTGGCCGCCGCCGACTGGCTGCTCAGCCAGCCGCGCGCGCCGGGCCTGCACCCATTCGACTCGGTCGTCGACGAGCTCGTCGGCGATCCCATCCATGCGACCCGTGGCGAGGTTTCGCCGCCGGTCGCCATCGGTCACACCAACAGGAGCATCTCATGACCACCTACCCGGCCCGCATCCCGATTCGCGCGTCGCGGACGCGCCTGCGCGGCGCGTTCACCGCGCTCGTCACCCCCTTCACCGCCGACGGCGCGCTCGATGAGCCCGCCTTCATGCGCCTGCTCGACGCGCAGGTGGCCGGCGGCATCGCCGGCCTGGTGCCGTGCGGCACGACCGGC
>CAYSAC010000077.1:0-12400 GCA_964428815.1 uncultured Acidimicrobiaceae bacterium
GCCAACGGACCGCAGATCCCTAAACCGACCCACATTCATGCCGGGAGGCCCCGAAATAGGATCGACCGACCCTCCTCTGCACAGATCGGCTTGTGGATCCTGACGGCCTCGTAGGCTGGGCCCGTGGCAGCTGCTCCGGTGACGTTCGTTGACGGGCTGTGGAACGGCCGGACTCTTCGTGAATGGCTTCCCCAGGTCGTTGAAGAGATCATCCGCGCTGTGGATCCGGTGCGAGTGATCGTGTTCGGTTCCGTCGCTCGCGGCGACGATCACGCGGAGAGCGATCTGGACCTTTTGGTTGTCCTCGACCAACTCGACCCTGTTCAACGCCGAGGGATGATGCGGACGGTGCGGTCGGCGATCCAGGCCCCGGTGCCGGTCGACGTGCTCGTCACCGACGTCCACGAGTTCGACGAGCGCCGCGACGTGAACGGGTCGCCGTACTACTGGCCCGCCCGCGAGGGCGAGGTCGTCCATGAGCGATCCCGCTGAGCTCGCGGAGGCAGATCGCTGAGGTTGTCAGGGCAGCCGGCCGCATCGTCGACGAAGCTCGTCGCTGTTGGGGCGACTCCGCCTGATCGTGTCCCGCCGGCGATCCTCGCCGAGATCACCGTCGAGCTCATCCGCGCGACGAGCACGCTGCATTAGTAGAGGGTCATCGGTCGAGGGTTGCCTTGATGTCCTTGATGAGGATCATCAAGGCGAGGTCGGTCGTCGGCGACGTCTCGAAGCCGTACCTCCGGTAGAAGTCGCGCGCCGGTTCATCCAGCGCGTTGACGACGAGGGCCCGTACCGCGTGCTGCTCCGAAGCGACGACGGCGGTGACCATGGCGTGCCGAAGGAGCGCCGCGCCGATCCCCTGGCGCTGCCGCGCTCCGTCGACGGCGAGACGGCCGAGAAGGAGCGCGGGGATCTGCGCCGGTCCGCCCTTGGCGGCCCGCTTCGTGGCGTCGTCACGAAGGATGGAGAAGGCCCCGAGCGAGTAGTAGCCCACGACGCGCGCATCGCTGCAAGCCACGTACACGCGGGCGAAACCGGCGGCATGGTTTTCCCAGGCGAAGCGGTGGAACCAGTCGTCGAGCGTGGGCTCGCCGCTGTCGAACGACGACCGGTCGTGGTCTTTGCGCAGCGGTTCGATGGTGCGCAGCGGCGCCACTCAGCTGTCGAAGGGCGACGGCTTGGCGAACAACCTCGCCACGTCGGGCCTGACGACGCCGGGCTCGGCGAGCCGGGCCTCGAGGGCATCCCACTCGTCGGCCGCCATCACGACCGACGTCCGCTCCGCGAGCACGCGCATCGCCTCGGCGCGCGCCGAACGTATGACGAACTCGCTCAGGCTGACGTGCTCGGCATCGGCCGCCTGCCGGATGAGCCCGTTGTCGGCAGGGGATACCCGTACGTGCAGTCGCTCGACCTTGGTCTTGTCCCGGGTCGCGGTCATGGCGACAGTGTACGCACAATCGCCACACAGCCGGTCCGGGTTACCCTCCGGCGATGAAGCGTGCACCTCTGGCCGTCGCGGCCGTCCTCATCCTCGCCATCCTCGGCCTCGGCATCGCCGACGCCACCGGCTCGAAGGATGGCGTGTCCGCCGACAACCCGTGGGTGCTAGCGCTTCGGGGCGAGGCGCAGGCGGCCGCGGTCCAGCCGCCGACCGAGATCGGTGACCGCGGTCTGCGGATCTGGGGTGAGGATCGGTTCGAGACCGCGGTCGCCATCAGCCAGATGATCTGGGGTCCGGATGACACGGCGATCGTGTTCCTCGCCACGGCCCGCAACTTCCCTGACGCCCTCGCGGGTGGCGCGTCGACGGTGCTTGCCGGACCGATCCTGCTGGTCGAGGTGGACTCGCTGCCGCAGGTGACCGCGGATGAGATCACCCGCCTGCAGCCCTGCGGCGTTGTCGCCTTCGGCGGACCCGCCGCGATCAGCGACGCGGTCATCCAGCAGGCGCAGGCACTCACGACCGCCGACTGCTAGCCGGCGCGGCAGCCGAAGCCCGCGAGGGGCGTGTCGGTCTGCGACGGCGGGCGTAGCGCCGAACCGCTCGCCCATGCCCTGTTGGGCGTGGACCCCATCTCCAGCCGCAAGGTCCCTCCAGGGTGGATCGCGCCGTCGGCGAACCAGGCGCGGTCGAGCGGCGCGCCGTCGAGCGCGGCCGTGCGCACGTACTTGCCGACGAGCGACGCGCCGGGTGCCTCGACGGTGAAGGTGCCGGCGCCGTCCTGCTCGCCGAGCCGGATGCGAGCCCGCTCGAACAGGGGGCTGCCGACCACCCAGAACGGCGCGCCCGGCGTCGCTGGGCCGAAGCCGATGGCGCTGAGCACGTGCCACGCCGAGAGCGAGCCGAGGTCGTCGTTGCCGGGCAGCCCGTCCGGGGTGGCCCGGAAGATGCCCTGCACCTGGCGCAGCACGGCTTGGCCCTTCCAGGGCTGCCCCGCGAACGCGTACATCCACGGCACCTGGAGGTCGTGCTCGTTGCCAGGGGCGTACTGGTCGGTGCGGTAGACGAGACCGAACGCGGTGGCGCGAGTCTGGGCCTCCGCGACCGCTGCCGGCACCGTCGAGGCGAGCGGGTAGGAGAAGAGCTTGTCGAGCTTCGCGACCGCGGCGGCGTCACCGCCGATGGCATCGAACAGCCCGCGGGTGTCGTGCGGCGCGAGCCAGGTGTACTGCCAGGCGTTTCCCTCCTGGAAGCCGACCTCAGCCGTCGGTGAGAACGGCGTGAGCCACGACCCGTCGGCGTTGCGGGGGCGGATGAACCCGGTCGAGGGATCGAACAGGTGCCGCCAGCGCTGCGCGTCACCCGCGAAGCGCGCCGCGTCGTCAGTGTGGCCGAGCCGGTCCGCGGCCAGCGCCAGCGCGAAGTCCGCGACGCCATACTCCAACGTCGTGCTGGCAGCACGGTTGCTGTCCTGCAGCGCGAGGTAGCCGCGGGCGAGCGCCGGCTCGCGATGCACGACCGCCAGCTCGCGCATCTCCGCGTACAGGCCGTCGATGACCGCCGGATCGAGGCCGTCGAGTGCGCCGCGGCACAGGCCGTCGACGATGAACGGGATGGCAGGGTCGCCGCTCATGTGCGAGGCGTCGATGTGCTGCTCGCCCCAGCGCGGCAGCCGCCCGCCTTGCTCGGCGTCGGCAAGGAGCGAGCGCGCCATGTCGCGGTAGCGCTCAGGCGCGATCAATGTGAACAGCTGGTTCTGCGCCTTGTAGGTGTCCCACGACGAGAAGTTCGCGTAGTGAGCCTCGCCCTCGGTGACGTGCACCTGGTCGTCGAAGCCCCGGTACTGCCCATCGACGTCGGAGAAGACGTTCGGGTGCAGCAGCGAGTGGTAGAGCGCGGTGTTGAACGCGATCCGGTCGGTCGGCGTGCCCCCGTCGACGGTGATCGCGCCGAGCGCGCGGTTCCATGCGTCGCGGGCCTGGGTCCGGACGGCGCCGATGTCCCAACCCGGGACCTCGGCGTCGAGGTTGGCGCGCGCCCCGTCGATGTCGACGAAGGAGATGCCGGTCTTGACGGTGATCTCCTGGGGTGCCGTGGCGCCGGCGAAGGTGACCCATCCGCCCGTCTCAGGGCCTTCGGCGGTGCGGCCGCCAGGCTGGAGGGCAGTGCCCTGCCACGTGCCGGTTGCGGTGAACGGCTGGCTGAACTGGGAAACGAAGAACACGCGGTAGCGGCCGTCGATCGAGCCCTGCACCTCGCGGTCGCCGACGATCTCGATCGCCGCCGGGTGGCGGCCCTCCTTGCTGCGAGAAACGTCCATGACCACGTTGGCGGGCACACCCGGCGGGAACGTGTAGCGCTGCACGCCCGCGCGGGTCGTCGCCGCCAGCTCGACACCGATGCCACCGCGCTCGAGCGTGACGCGGTAGTCGCCCGGCGAGGCCGACTCGGTCGCGTGGTTGAACGGCGACGCGTTGGCGAGCGGGTCGCTCGACAGCACGGGCCCGACCGTCGGCATGAACGGCACGTCGCCGGCCTTCATGACACCGGGACCGCTCAGGTGGACGTGGCTGAAGCCGGTGATGAGCTGGTCCGACCAGAGGTAGCCGCTGTACGCGAACGGACCTTCGGTGTCCGGCGAGACCTGCACCATGCCGAACGGCGTCGCCGCACCAGGAACGGTGAACCCCGGGGCGAAGGTCCCGATGAGGGGATCGACCTCGGAAGCGGGGTCGGGCCCGGGGACCGCGGCCTCGCTGATCGGCGGCGCGCCGAGCGCCAGGACCACGACGGCAGCGAGCACTCCTCCGAGATGCCGCGTTCGCCGCTTTCGCTCCACAGGTTGGGATTCGCCCACATCGGGGCGAGCACCTGTTCAGGTCCGCGGGCTGGGCACGTCAGCGAGCGCGAAGTCCGGCAGCACGAAGGACGACCCCGTGATCTCGGACTCGGGTTCTGCCAGCTCGGGATAGCGGATCCCGTGGAGGATCTGCACGTCGAAGATCTCCAGCACCGAGCCCTCATCGGACCGACAGCGGTCGGCGTCGCGACCGGCGAGGCGTTCCCGGACGCGCTCGCCGGCGGCGCCCACATCGGCCGCAAGAACGGACCGCTGCTGCTCACGCCAACGGCATCGCTGATCGCGTCGACGCAGCAGTACCTGGAGGACCACGACATCACCATCGCCGTCGTCTACTTCTACGGCGGCACGTCAGCGGTCAGCCAGGCCGTCCAAGACGCGATCGAAAACATCATCGACTAGCCGTCACGGTTCGACCGATCGCCTCGGTCGTCTCGAGCGAGTGGTTGCCGTCCTCGATGACGATCACCTCGGTCGTCGGTGGCAGGCGGTCGAGGCGCTCCGGGATGAAGTGGGGGTCGGCCGAGCCGATCACGGCGACCGCTGGCGAGCCGAAGCGTGACATCGCCGCGAACCGAGAGGTAGCCCGCCGCGACAGCGATCAGCGCGACCTTCACGGCACAGCGCCGTGGCCTTCGCGCATCACGGCGCCGCGGGCCTTGTACGACATGATCGACCACCTCGACCGCGCTGACATCAGCGACAGGAGCGAGGCCGCCGATCCGATCGACAACGCCTGCAGACGGCGTGCTTCGACGACGTCCTCGTCGCCAAGCCGCAGTGCGACGGCCCGGCAGTCGAGCTCGTTGCGGCTGATGGGTCCTCGCTCGTCGGCCTCATCGACGTCGGCATCGAAGGCACCGAGGCGACCAGTCTGCCGGACGTACGAGCTGTCGACGGCCGGTTTGCACGAGCACCGGTCCCGCCTCTAGCCAGGGGCCATGTCACAGATCGACCCGCTTCTTGCCGCCAACGAGGGGTACGCCGCCGCCCGTGCCAGCGTCGCGGACCCTCGTCCGGGTCGGCGCCTGGCCGTTGTCACGTGCATGGACGCTCGCATCGACGTCTTCGCCGCCCTCGGTCTGCATCTCGGCGAGGCACTCGTGATCCGCAACGCCGGTGGGCGGGTGACCGACGACGTCCTGCGGAGCCTGGCGCTGTCAAGCCACGTGCTCGACGTCGACACCGTCGTCGTCATGCAGCACACAAAGTGCGGCCTCGCCGGAGTGACCGACGACGAGCTGCGGGACCTCACGGGCGCCGACCTCGGGTTCTTCCCGATCGACGACCACGCCGCCGCGCTGCGGGAGGACATCGAGCTGCTCACGACCAAGCCCTATCTCGAGCGGCTGAAGGTCATCTCCGGCTTCGTCTACGACGTCGAGAGCGGCGAAATCGACGATGTCGTCCGCTGGGAGCGGCCCTGAGCACGGGTGCCGAGGTTCGGGACGCCTTGGTGCGTCAATGGCAGGCGATCGCCGCTGCCCTTCCCGCGCTCGATCTCGACGCGGCCAGCCGAGTCAGTGGCTGGCGCAACAGGGAGGTGGTCGCTCATCTCTCCGTGCAACCGATCCTGCTCCCCCGCTTCCTCGCGACATCGTCGACCGAGGACCCGACCATGAGCCTCGCTGCGAACCTGCGCGCCGCGGACCTCGCCGCGACCGTCGTCACGGTCCAGGGCGCGATCATCCTCGTCGACTACCTCGTCACGCGGTGCGTCGAGGCGGTCGTCCACGGGGGTGACCTCGTCCCGCCGGTCCTACCCGACCCGATGGCGCAAGCAATTGCGGCTGATGCCCTGCTCGACGCCCTGTCGGCGCGAGCGCCCGACCTCGTACGTGAGGCCCGCGAGCTGCCGGCCGCGCTCTGGATCGACGTCGCAACCGGACGGCGGACCTGCGAGAGTCGTCTGGCGGCCGCGATGCCAGTCATGACCTGAACCGCACGCGGTTCGGTGGCAAGAGGTCGTAGAAATGTGTCCCGTGACCGGGCGAGCTCCGAACATCGTCGTGATCGTCGCCGACGACATGGGCTTCGGCGACCTGTCCTGCTACAACGGCGGCCTCTCGTCGACCCCTGTGCTCGACCAGCTCGTCGCCGACGGCACCTCGCTCACCCAGCACTACTCGGCCTCGCCGGTGTGCGCGCCGGCGCGGGCCTCACTGCTGACGGGCCGCTACCCGCACCGCACGGGCGCGATCGACACCCTCGAGGGACGGGGGCTCGACCGCCTGGCGCTCGACGAGCGCACGATCGCCGACCTGCTGCGCGCCGGCGGCTACGCCACGGGCCTCGTCGGCAAGTGGCACAACGGCGCGCTCGACGACCGCTACCACCCGAACCAGCGCGGCTTCGACGAGTTCGCCGGCTTCAGCGGCGGGTGGTCCGACTACTGGATGTGGCGGCTCGATCGAAACGGGACCAAGACCGGCGCCGACGGGCGCTACCTCACCGACGTGCTCACCGACGAGGCCATCGAGTTCGTCGGCCGCCACGCACGCGAGCCGTTCTTTCTCCACCTCGCGTACAGCGCGCCGCACTTCCCGCTGCAGGCGCCCGACGGCGACGTGGCCCCGTTCGCCGAGAGCGGGCGCTTCACGAGCGCGGTCGTCAACATCTACGGGATGCTCGCCTCGTTGGACCGGGGCATCGGCCGCCTGCTCGACGAGCTGTCGGCGCTCGGGCTTGTCGACGACACCCTCGTGCTCTTCACGAGCGACAATGGCCCGCAGTTCACCGGCACGGGCGACAACGACAGCACCCGCTTCAACTGCGGCTACCGCGGCGCAAAGCTCCTCGTCTATGAGGGCGGCATCCGGCTCCCGGCCATCCTCCGCTGGCCCTCGGGCCTCGCTGAGCGCATCCCGATTGACGACCTCGTGCACTTCACCGACTGGCTGCCGACCCTGCTCGCGGTGGCCGGACTCGAGCCGCCCGCCGAACTGCACCTCGACGGCGTGAACGTGCTGCCGCTCCTGCAGGGCGAGCCGGGCGAGGTCCCCAGCACACGGTTCTGGCAGTGGAACCGCTACCAGCCCGTCGCCCAGTGCAACGCAGCGATGCGCGACGGCAGCTGGAAGCTGGTGCGCCCAGCGATCGCCGAGGCGATGGAGGTCGCCCAGGAGGACCTGGCGATGGACGTGCAGCTGAAGTACTCCCCCGATGCCCACCGCGAGATCCGGTCGTCGCCGTTCCCCGACCGCGTCATGCCACCGCCGCCGCCGGCACAGCTGTTCGACCTCGCGTCCGATCCTGGCGAGGCGCACGACCTGGCGCCGGCCGAGCCGGCGCGGGTGGCGCGCATGGAGGCGGCACTCTCCGCGTGGTTCGAAGAGGTCGAGGCCGACAGGAGGCGACCCGGGTGATCGACGCGCACCACCACCTGTGGGACCTGTCCCGCGCCGACTACCCGTGGATGGCCGGCGACGCGCTCGCGCCCATCCGCCGCACGTTCACCGTCCACGACCTCGAGGCCGACCTCGATGCCAACGGGGTCGACGCCACGGTCGTCGTCCAGGCCCGCAGCGACACCGCCGAGACGGCTGATCTGCTGCGCATCGGCGGCCCCATCGCCGGCGTCGTCGGCTGGGTCGATCTCACCGCGCCCGACGTCGCCGACGCCATCGCGGGCCTGCAGCACGGGCCGGGCGGTGGCAGGCTCGTCGGCATCCGCCACCAGGTCCACGACGAGCCCGACCCGGACTGGCTGCTCCGCGACGACGTGCACCGCGGCCTCGTCGCCGTGCGCGACGCCGGGCTCGCCTTCGACCTGCTGGTGCGGGAGCCGCAGCTCCCAGCGGCGCGAGCAGTCGCCGAGGAGATCCCGGAGCTCCGGTTCGTCATCGACCACCTCGCCAAGCCGGGCATCGCAGAGCGCGAGCTCGACGCGTGGTCAAGAGCGATGGCGCCCTTCGCCAAGGTGCCCAATGTGTCGTGCAAGGTGTCGGGCATGGTCACCGAGGCGGACTGGCAGCGGTGGACCACCGACGACCTGCAGCCCTACGTCGACCTGGTGCTCGAGTGGTTCGGACCAGCACGGCTGATGTTCGGATCGGACTGGCCTGTGTGCCTCCTGGCCGCGCCCTACGCCGAGGTCATCGCCGCCGCCCGATCGCTGCTCGACGATCTCAGCAGCGCAGAGCAGGCCGCGGTGTTCGGCGGCACGGCCATCGACGTCTACGGCCTGAAGGTCGTGGCCTGATGGCGCGCATCGTCGACGTCGAGACGCTCGACGTGCGCTTCCCGACCTCGGACTCGCTCGCCGGCTCCGACGCCATGCATCCCGATCCCGACTACTCGGCCGCGTACGTCATCCTTCGCACCGACGACCCGGCGATGCCGGAGGGGCACGGCTTCACGTTCACGATCGGCCGCGGCAACGACATCTGCGTCGCCGCCATCGACGCGCTCGCCCACCAGGTGCGCGGCCGTGAGGTCGAGGAGATCGTCGGCGACCTCGGCAGCTTCGCCCGCTCGCTCACCCGCGACTCCCAGCTCCGATGGGTCGGCCCGGAGAAGGGGGTCATCCACCTCGCCACCGCCGCGCTCCTCAACGCGTCGTGGGACCTCGCCGCCAAGCTCGCCGGCAAGCCGGTGTGGAAGCTCTTGGCCGACATGGCCCCGGAGGAGATCGTCGCCCTCATCGACTTCCGTCACATCACCGACACGCTCACGCCCGAGGAGGCGCTCGACCTCCTGCGCGCGCAGTTGCCGGGCCGAGCCGAGCGCGAGGCGGCCGCCCTTCGCGACGGGCTGCCCGCGTACACGACGACCGCGGGGTGGCTGGGGTACGACGATGACACGCTGCGCCGGCTGTGCCGCGAGGTGATCGACGAGGGCTTCGACCACATCAAGCTCAAGGTCGGGCGGGACGTCGACGACGACATCCGCCGGCTGCGCATCGCCCGTGAGACCGTCGGCCGCGACGTCACGATCATGGTGGATGCCAACCAGGCGTGGGAGGTGGACGAGGCCATCGCCTGGCTCGAACGCCTGGCCGAGTTCGACCTCTACTGGATCGAGGAGCCCACCTCGCCGGACGACATCCTGGGCCACCTCGCCATCGCCAAGGCGGTCGCCCCGATGAAGGTGGCGACGGGAGAGCACTGCCAGAACCGGATCATGTTCAAGCAGTTCCTCTCGTCGGGAGCGATGGGGATCTGCCAGATCGACTCGTGCCGGGTCGCGGGCGTGAACGAGAACGTGGCGATCATGCTGCTGGCCGCCAAGCACGGGGCGCCGGTCTGCCCCCACGCCGGCGGCGTCGGCCTCTGCGAGCTCGTGCAGCACCTCGCCATGTTCGACCTCATCGCCATCGGCGGCGACAACCCCGGCCGGGTCATCGAGTACGCCCACCACCTGCACGAGCACTTCGTGGATCCGGCCGTCGTGCGCGGCGGGCGCTACGTCGTGCCGACCAGCGCAGGCTTCAGCTCGACCATGCGCCCCGAGTCGCTCGCCGAGTTCCGCTACCCGGACGGCCCCGTCTGGAAGGACCACGCATGATCTGAGAGAACCACAACACCGCGGACACGCCGTAGGTGCAGCGCGTACTCGCCTACACCGATCAGGCGCGCCAATCGACCAGCACGTCCGGCGGCGGGTCATCGTTCGGCTGCGCCATGTCGACGCCGGTGACGTCCTGGATCTGCTTGCGGAACCAGGTGCCGAACTCTGAGTCGTTGGTGGCGAGATCGGCGAACGACTTCTCGACGTCGCCCTCGAACCAGACGAGCATGAAGCTCCCCATCGGGGTCTCCTGTATCGCCCAGGTCTCGCGGGTGATGCTCCCTCTCGCCTGGAGCTCGTCGAAGCCCGCCTTGCGAGCGCCGATCGTCTCGGCCGCGAACTCGCGCGCCGCACCCTCCTTGCCTTGCAGGATCGGGAACATCCCGTTGAATACGCCCATCGTGCACCTCCACGTGTCGTGGGTCGCCGATCGTATCGACCCGGTTCAGATGGCGCTCGCAGCGCTATGTGCGTTGCGCCGTGATCAACCACGCCGACGAACCGATCAGGACGCCGTCGGGTGTCGCGTGCGCCGCAAGCACCTCTTGGATGTTGCTCATCGCCTGCGCGCGCTGCTGGTCGTCGAGGCCGTCCGTCAGACCTTCGACGATGCCCATGGTGGCGACGAAGGAGTAGGCGTCGGCCGGGTCCGAGCCGAGCTCCATCGGCTCGTCGATCGGCGCGAAGGCGATCCCCTCGTAGCCGGCTGCACCGAGGATGCCTCGTACCCGCTCGGGATCGGCCAGCGAGAACGGAGTCGGCGCGTCGGGCGGCGGCACCGGAAGCTCCCGCCCGACCGCGAGCGCGCCGCGGAGCCGCATCAGCCAGTCGTTGCGGTCGAGCTCGCGCCACGCCAGCAGTGCGAGCCGCCCACCGCGTCGTAGGCCCTGACCGATATTGGAGTACGCAGCGATCGGGTCACCGAAGAACATCGCCCCGAAGCTGCTGAACGCGAGGTCGAACGACTCGGCCTCGAACGGGTGGACCTGGGCATCGGCTCGCACGAAGTCAGTGGTGGTGAGACCCTCTGCTCGGCTGCGCTCACGTGCGAGTTCGAGCATCCGGGTCGAGAGGTCCACGCCCGTCACCGACCCGTCCACCGCGCGCCGTGCCGCGTCGCGCGTCGGATGGCCCGTGCCGCAGCCGACGTCGAGCACCCGGTCGTCCGCCCCGATGAGGTCGGCCTCGAGGAACTTGGTCCAGAGGTGATGACCGGCGCGGTCATAGCGATCGGCGTGCTCGGTCCACTGATCGCCCTCGTGGCCATCCCACGCTGCAGCCTGTTCGACGTTCGCGATCTCCAACGATGCCTCCACCAGCAGTCTCCTCTGTGCGTATACTCCCTTTGAGAGGGTTGTATACCACCAATGGAAGGATGTCAATGCCGCCGACACCGCTCACGACGACCTCGTACGCCATCCTCGGCCTGCTCGCGATCAAGCCGTGGACAACCTACGAGCTGGCGCAGCAGATGAACCGCGCGCTGGGACACTTCTGGCCGCGCGCCGAGAGCAAGCTCTACGAGGAGCCCAAGAAGCTCGTCGCCCACGGCCTCGCCCGGGCCACCGCCGAGAAGGTCGGCAAGCGACCCCGCACCTTGTACACGATCACGCCCAAGGGACGACGGGCCATGGCTGCCTGGATACCGACGCCCGGCGACGGACCTGTCCTCGAGTTCGAGAGCCTGATCAAGGTGTTCTTCGCCGAGCACGGCGCCAAGGAAGACCTCCTGTCGACCCTCGCCGGCGTGCAGCAATGGGTCAACCACCGCTACGAGGAGAGCGCCGGGATCTCCCGCAGCTACCTCGATGGCACCGGCCAGTTCGTCGAACGCCTCCCCTGGCTCATCCTCTGCGGCGCCTTCCTCGACGAGATCCTCATGGCGGTCGACCGTTGGACCGAGTGGGCGACCGCAACCGTCGAGACGTGGCCCGACGACATCGCCGACGCCGAACCCGACTGGGCAACGCTCGAGGCGATGGCAACCCGGGAAGACGCCCACGCCACCCGAGCGTCCCGGCGGTAGGTCGGGAACGGTGGGCGCTGAGGGACTCGAACCCCCGACCCCCTCCTTGTAAGGGAGGTGCTCTAGCCAGCTGAGCCAAGCGCCCGGAAGCCAGTCACGTTACCTGGCGAAGTCCAACAGACCTCCGGCTCGCTGGTCGCATTGCACGCCGACCATCCCCAGATCCCCAGGTGGTGACAACTACCGTCGACCACCAGCCGACCCCTATACAGCGGCGCCTGCCAGGGAGGATGCGTGGCTGCGCGGATGCGACCAACCGAGAGCGAGGGCACGGTCGACCTGACCCGTCGCTACCTCGCGGAGCTCGGTTCGTATCCGCTGCTGACCGCTGAGGAAGAGGTCAGCCTCGCCCAGGCGATCGAAGCGGGGCGCAACGCTGATCAGATGCTCGGCGACGAGAGCAACAAGCTCGACAAGCGGACCCGCAAGCAGCTCGAGGCCGACGTCGAAGCTGCGGGGGAGGCTCGCCGCCGCTTCATCCAGTCGAACCTCCGCCTCGTCGTCTCGATCGCGAAGCGCTACCAGGGCACGGGCCTGGCGCTGCTCGACCTCATCCAAGAGG
>CAYSAC010000078.1:0-12220 GCA_964428815.1 uncultured Acidimicrobiaceae bacterium
GGTCGCGTTCGCCCGTCGCGCGCCGGCGCGCGCCCAAGCGCTCGGCGCGCTGCTCGTCCTGATCGCCGTGCTCGGCCTGCCCCCGCTGTGGCTCGGGCGCATGGTCCCGGCCAACCTCGACCGCGCCGAGACCGTGCCGGCCTACTGGACCGAAGCGGCCGACTTCCTGGACAAGACCGGCGCGGGGACGCGGGCGCTCGAGATCCCTGGTTCGGAGTTCGCCGCCTACCGGTGGGGCGAGACCGTGGACCCGATCCTCGCCGGGCTCACCGACCGGCCCGTCGTCGCGCGCGAGCTCATCCCCTACGGCACGCCGCCCTCGGCCAACCTGCTCAACGCGCTCGACCTCGGCATCCAGGAGCACACCGCGGAACCGGCGGCGCTGGCACCGATCGCCCGGCTCATGCGCGTCGGGCAGATCGTCGTGCGCTCCGACCTCCAGTACGAGCGCTACGACACCGCACGGCCGCGCGCGGTGTGGGACCTCGTCCGCCGAGCCGGAGGGCTGGGCGAACCCGTCGCGTTCGGGACGACCCGCCCCAACGAGCCGACACCCAAGGTCCCCCTGCGCGACGAGTTCGAGCTCGGCGCGCTCACCGACCTCCAGCACCCTCCGTCGGTCGCGATCGTCCCCGTCACGGAAGCCGAGCCGATCATCTCGACCAAGACCGCTGCCGCCCCGCTCGTCGTCGCGGGTGACGCCCACGGCCTCGTCGACGCCGCCGGCGCCGGTCTGCTGTCGGGGCACGAGCTCGTGCTCTACTCGGCGGCGCTCACCGACGACGAGCTGGACGCCGCGATCGACGACGGCGCCGCGCTGCTCGTCACCGACACCAACCGCCGTCGCGGCGAGCGCTGGACGACGATCCGCGCCACCCGCGGCTACACCGAGCCCGCAGGGCAGCGCGCCCTGAGGCGTGACCTCCTCGACGCCCGCCTGCCCGTGTTCCCCTCGACCGGTGACGACGCGCGCACCGTCGCGCTGCACCGCGGTGGCATCTCGGCCAACGCGACCTCCTACGGCGACCCGGTCGGCTACGCACCGGAGGACCGTCCCGCCAACGCGGTGGACGGCGACCCGTCGACGGCTTGGCGCACGGCCGGGGACGCCGCGATCGCCGGCGAGCGGCTTGCCCTCGACTTGGGCCGACCGGTTCGCGCCGACGAGATCACCCTGCTGCAGCCGGCAGTGGCAGGCACCAACCGGTGGATCACGAAGGTCGCGCTCCGGTTCGATGGCGACGACCCAGTCGAGGTCGAGCTGGGGGAAGGCTCGCGGTCCGGCGACGGGCAGCGCGTGCGCTTCGAGCCGCGCCGCTTCAGCCGGCTCGAGATCGAGGTGCTGTCGGACACGGCCGGCCGCCGGCCGCGCTACGGCGGCCTTTCCCGAGCCGGCTTCGCCGAGGTCCGCATCGGCTCACTCGAGCTCGACGAGGTCATCCGACCGCCCGTCGACCTGCTCGACCGGGGAGGGCGCGAGGCGCGCGACCGCCCGCTCGCGGTGCTGCTCACCCGGTTGCGCGCGGCACCATCGGACGCGTCCCGGCAGGACGAGGAGACCGAGATCGTGCGGGCCGTCACCCTGCACCACTCCCGATCGTTCGCGCTCACCGGCCAGGTCAGGCTCTCGGCACGCGTGCCTGACGAGCTCATCGACCGCCTCGTCGGGATCCCCGACGCCGCGGCGGGCGGGGTGACAGCGTCATCCTCGAGCCGGCTCGCCGGTGCGCGCCAGGCGCGGGCCAGCGCATCGATCGACGGCGACCCCGCGACTGCGTGGACCAGCGCGTTCGGCGAGCAGCTCGGCCAGCGCATCTCCATCAACACCGCGGCGCCTGTGACCGTCGGAGCGCTCCACCTCGTCGTGATGACCGATGGCCGCCACTCCGTGCCCACCCGGCTGCGGCTCGTCGTCGACGGACGGACCACCACGCTCGAGCTGCCAGCCACCGACGACGGCAACGAGCCAGGAGGGACCACGACCGTCGAGCTGCCGCTCGATGCTCCCGTCACGGGCACATCCATCGAGCTCCTCGTCGACGACTACCGCGCCGTGCGCACCCAGCCCTGGCGTGGACCAGAGGTCACGATGCCGATCGCCGTCGCCGAGCTCGGCATCGACGGGCTGCACGCACCAGCCGCCACCGAGCAGATCGACACTGGATGCCGCGACGACCTGCTCGAGATCGACGGGGCACACGTCGCGGTCAGCGTCTCGGGATCGACCGCTGACGCGCTCGCGGGCCGACCGCTCGCACTGGCTGCCTGCCTGGGCGCGCCCATCGCGCTTGGCGCGGGCCAGACCATCCTGCGGGCCACCCCCGGGACGAGCACAGGGCTCGACCTCGACCGGCTCGTCCTCCGGTCCGCTGCCGGCGGCGCGGCGTCGACCGCTGCCGGGCCGTTGCGGGACGAGGCCGCGGCGCGCCTCTCAGTTGAGCCGGCGGGCGGTCCGCAAGCCCACGTGCTCAACAGCGACGACGACCGGGCGCGGGTCCGGGTTGCAGGCGCGACACGGAACGAGCCGTTTTGGCTCGTGCTCGGCCAGAGCAACAGTGACGGGTGGGAGGCATCGATCGGCGGGACAGATCTCGGCGAGCCGACGTTGGTCGATGGCTTCGCCAACGGCTGGCGGATCGATCCCGACGCGCAGGAGGTCGTCGTCGATCTTCGCTTCGCACCGCAGGAGCGCGTCGACCGCAGCCTCATGATCTCCGCTGTCGCCGTGCTGCTCTGCCTCGGCCTGGCCCTGCGGCGACCTCGTCTCCTGCCGGCGCCGAACGTCGATGAGCAGCCCGCGCCGCTGGCACCCTTCCTGCTGCTCAACTACGAGGGCCCGCTGCCGTCGCAGCGTCGGGCGATGATGACCGGGCTCGCACTCGGCCTCGGGAGCGCGCTCGCGGCCAACGTGCTCGTCGGCGTCGGTGTCGGCAGCCTGTCCTACCGCGCGCTGCGCGACGACCGCGTTCGACGCTGGATCGTCTTCGGCGCACCCGCGGCGCTCCTCCTGGCCGCGACGTTCGTCATCGAGTCGCAGCTCCGCCATGACATCGCGCCCGGCATCGAATGGGCAACCGAGCTGGGCCGGGTGCACCCGCTCGGTCTGCTCGCCGTGCTGCTGCTGGTCGCGGACGTCGTCATAGACCGGAGCTGGCAGGTGCGCGGCGACGAGCGCCGACTCTTCCGCTTCCGGCACCGCGACTCAGATCAGGTGTCATCCGCTCCGGGTGGTCGCCGCTCGCGCTTGCGCTCGGACTGACGGCGCTTCTCCTCGAGCCGGCGCTGCTTGGCCGCCTTGCTCGGCGTGCTCGGCCGGCGCGGGCGCTCCTGCTTCAGCCCCTCGGCCAGGCGCGACCGTAACCGCTCGAGCGCGAGCGCTCGGTTTCGGGTCTGCGAGCGCTCGTCGCTCACCGTCACGCGCACCACCGGTCCCAGCCGGGCGAGGAGCCGCTCGCGCTGGCGGGGACCGAGGCTCGGGGAGCTGGCGACGTCGAAGCGGACCTCGGCCTTCGTGTTCGACCGGTTGGCGTGCTGGCCACCCGGCCCGCCGCTCGCGGTGAACCGCCACTCGAGCTCGTCGAGCGGGATGACACAGGAACCGGACACGCGCAGCACGTCAGCCACGGCTCTAGTGCAGCCGCGCGGAAGTTCCGAGCATGTATCGCCGAGCCGGGGTCGTCGCTGGCAAGGACGCAGGACGACGCGCCTGCCTTGCCCAGCCGCTAGGACGAGGACGCAGCCAGCGGCGACATCCGGCCGGCGAGACGTGCGTGAGACTTCCGCGTGGTTGCACTAGGAGCCTGCTGGGCAATCGGTGGGCAGATCTCCGAGCCACGGCTCGTCGCTCACAAGGACGCACGACCGACGCGCTGGCCTTGCCCTACCGCTAGGGAGGAGGACGCCGTGAGCGGCGAAGCTGGCCGGACAGATGGGCAGCAGCATTGCTCAGCAGTCTCCTAGATTGCCCGACCGTGCGATCAGAACCGGTCCTCCTTGTCCACGGCTTCGCCACGTCGTGCGACCGCACCTGGCGCGACAACGGCTGGATCGACCTCCTCGGCGACGCTGGCCGCGAGGTGATCGGCGTCGACCTGCTCGGCCACGGCACCGCGCCGAAGCCGCACGACCCGGAGGCCTACGAGCAGATGGAGGCGCTCGTCGCGGAGCAACTGCCGTCATCGCGGGTCGACGCGATCGCCTTCTCGCTCGGCGCGCGGGTGGTGCTCACCCTCGCCGCCGAGGACCCCACCCGGTTCGGTCGCATCGTCGTTGCCGGCGTGGGCGCCAACCTGTTCCGCACCGAGGGATCGGAGATCGTCGCCAAGGCGATCGAGGGCGACGGTGACCCCACCAACCCCGTCGTCCAGTACTTCGCTGGCCTGGCCGCGCAGCCGGGCGTCGACCGGGCCGCGCTGTCGGCGTGCATCCGCCGCGAGCACCCACCCCTCACCGAAGCGCAGCTCGCGCTGGTCACCTGCCCGGTGCTCGTCGTGCTCGGTGACCGCGACTTCGCCGGACCGGCTGATCCGCTCGTCAAGGCGTTGCCCGACGCGACGTTCCACCCGCTGCCCGGGGTCGACCACTTCGCCACGCCGAAGGACTTCGGGTTCATCGACGCTGCCCTCGGCTTCCTCGACGCCAACCCTTTCTGATGGAGCAGACACCCGTCCCCCAGCCGAGCATGTTCGCGGAGGGCGTCGTCACAACCGACGTGCTGCTGATCCGACATGGCCGATCCGCGGACGTGGTGCCGGGATCACCCGACAGCCTTGATCCGCCCTTGCACGAGGAGGGCGTGGCCCAGGCGGAGAAGCTCGCGGCGCGACTGTGCGACCGACGCATCGACGCGGTCGCCTCGTCCGACCTGGCGCGCGCGGTGCAGACCGCGACGCCGCTCGCGGCGCCGCGTGGCCTGACGGTCAGCCAGCACGAGTCGCTTCGCGAGGTGCACCTCGGTGAGTGGGAAGCGGGCGAGTTCCGCCGGCGGGCCGCGGCCCGCGATCCTGAGTTCCTCGCCGCGATCGCGACCGGTCGCTGGGACGCGATCCCCGGAGCGGAGCGCGACGAGGACCTGCGCGCCCGCGTCGTCTCGACCGTGCGCGAGCTCGTCGCAGCCAACGAGGGCGGCACCGTAGCCGTCGTGTGCCACGGTGGCGTCATCAACGCGTTCATCGCCGACCTCTACGACTGCCATCGCAGCTTCGTCGCGGTGATCGAGAACACGAGCATCACGCTGCTGCGCTTCGGGCTGGAGCGTCCGACGCTGCTGGCGCTCGGCGACCACGCGCACCTCTACGACCCGGCGCTGGCATGAGTACCGCGTCGTTCGTCCTCGGCGTCGACCTCGACGGGGTGTGCGGCGACTACAGCGCCGCGTTCCGCGCCGTCGTCGCCGCCGAGCGCGGCGTCGAGCCAGACAGCCTCCCGGCCGAGCGATCGTGGGACTTCTCCGAGTGGGGCGTCAGCAGCGCCGAGGAGTTCGACCAGCTGCACCGCCTAGCGGTGCTCGAGCACCGCATGTTTCGCGACATGCCCGTCCTCGACGGCTGCGCCGAGGCGCTGTGGCACCTGTCCGACGCCGGCGTCTGGATCCGGATCATCACCCACCGCCTCTGCGTGAACTGGGGCCACGCGGTTGCGGTAGCCGACACCGTCTCCTGGCTCGACGGGGCCGGCATCCCCTACCGAGACATCTGCTTCCTCGGCACCAAGCCGGAGGTCGAGGCCGACTGCTACGTGGACGACGCGGCCCACAACGTGGAGGCGCTGCGAGCCGCGGGCAACCACGTGATCGTCTTCGACGCGCCATACAACCAGGGCGTCGACGGTCCGCGCGCCGGCACCTGGGCCGAGGTCGAGGACCTCGTCATGGAGCGCATCGCCGCGTCCGGCGTGCCGCTGCAGCCGCAGCTGCCCGGCCTCGACGCCGGCGCCGACCGGCTCATGTCACGGGTGACCCCTTGGGGGGACCCGCGGCCGTGAACCGCGTGCCGGGCGGATCACTCGCCCAGGGCGCCGGCTGCTCCCATCCATCGTCGAAGACGAGCTCTTGCACCGGACGACGCCGGACCGCGCCGTGGCTGCCCTCCGGCTTGCCGAGCGCGATCGTCGCAGCGATGGCGACGCCGTCCGGGATGTCGAGCACGGCGCGCAGCTCGTCCTCCACCAGCTGGTGCCAGACGGTGAGTACGCCGCCATAGCCCAGCGCCCGCGCCGCGAGCAGCAGGTTCTGGCACGCCGGGTACACGGAGGCACCCTCGGTCGGCTGCGGCTCGCGGTAGCGGATCAGGCAGGCAAGCACGACGACGGGGGTGTCCTCGAAGCGGTCGACGAAGCGCTGCATCGCGGTGGCCATGCGCGCCTTCGGCGTGTCGCCCTGCGCGCCGGAGCCGGCGTCGTAGCCGTCCGATGCGCGCTTGGTCGCCCACATGCGCCGGAACGACTCGCCCAGCACCGCCTTGGCCTGCCGGGCGCGCGGCCCGTCCCGCAGGACGACGAAGCGGAACGGCTGGCGGTTCGATCCCGACGGCGCGCGGGTCGCGTGCCAGAGGATCGTGCTGAGGTCGTCCTCCGCCACGGGTTCGGAGGTGTAGCGGCGGATGGCGCGGGTGGTGGCGAGCCCGTCGAGGAGTTCCATGCCGCCAGGCTCGCAGCCCCAGCGCGTTTCGGCTGACATTGCCGTCGCTCTGCGACGCTCTTGTGCGCCGAAAGGTGCGAGGATCGCAACCATGCGTGCGGCCGTCCTCAACGAGATCCCTGGCAAGCTCGAGATCGAGGAGGTGCGCACCACCGACGTCGGTCCCCGTGAGGTCATCGTGCAGGTTGCGGCGGCCGGCCTCTGTCACAGCGACCTGCACTTCATGGAGGCCAAGTACCCCTGTCCGGTGCCCGCCGTCTGCGGGCACGAGTCGGCCGGTGTGGTCGAGACGGTGGGCGACCAGGTCTCCTACGTCAAGCCCGGCGACCACGTCATCACCTGCTTGTCGGTCTATTGCGGCAACTGCGAGCACTGCCTGACCGGGCACCTGTCGCTGTGCGAGAACAAGGCCGCGGTGCAGCGCCCGCTCGATGGTCGCCCGCGGCTCGAGACCGCTGACGGGCGGGGCCTCTACCAGCTGCTCGACATGGGCAGCTTCGCCGAGCAGATGCTCATCCACGAGCACGGCCTGGTGAAGATCCGCGACGACATGCCGCTGGACAAGGCCGCTCTCATCGGGTGCGGCGTGACGACCGGACTCGGCGCGGTCTTCAACACCGCGAAGGTCGAGCCGGGGACGACCGTCGCCGTCGTCGGCGCCGGCGGCATCGGTCTCAACTGCATCCAGGGCGCGCGCATCGCGGGTGCGGGTCGCATCATCGCGGTCGACATGATCGCCTCGAAGCTCGAGCTGGCCAAGCAGTTCGGCGCGACCGACGTCGTCGATGCGTCGGCGACGAACGCGATCGCCGCGGTGCAAGACCTCAGCGGCGGCGGAGTGCACTACGCGTTCGAGGCAATCGGCTTGAAGGCCACCGCCGAGCAAGCGTTCGCGATGCTCCGCCGTGGCGGCACCGCGACGGTCATCGGCATGATCCCGCTCGGCCAGAGCGTCGAGATCCCCGGCTACGAGCTGCTGTTCGAGAAGCGGCTGCAGGGATCGAACATGGGCTCGAACCGGTTCCGCGTCGACATGCCCCGCTACGTCGACCTGTACCTCGACGGGAGGCTGATGCTCGACGAGCTCGTGTCGCGCCGCATCACCCTCGACGAGATCAACGACGGCTTCGATGCGATGAAGACCGGTGAGCTGGCTCGCTCGATCATCACCTTCGACATCTGATCGAGATGCACGCCTGGCGGCTGCACGAGCTTGGCGAGCCGCAGGACGTCCTGCGCTGGGAGGAGCTCGACGCACCTGTCCCCGGCCCGATGCAGGTCGTCGTCGACGTGGCCGCCACCGCGCTCAACTTCCCTGACGTCCTCATGTGCCGCGGTATCTACCAGGAGAAGCCGCCGCTCCCCTTCACCCCGGGCCTGGAGGCGAGCGGCCGCATCAGCGCGGTCGGCGAGGGCGTCGACCTCCACGTCGGTCAGCGCGTCATCGCCATGCCCCTCATGCCCAACGGCGGGCTCGCATCCCAGCTGCTCGCGTTCTCGCCAGCGGTGTTCGCGATCCCCGACAGCCTCGACGACATCGCCGCGGCGGCGCTGATGATCACCTACCAGACCGGTTGGTTCGGCCTGCACCGCCGGGCCGCGCTGCAGCCGGGCGAGGTGCTGCTCGTGCACGCCGGCGCGGGCGGCGTCGGCTCGGCTGCCATCCAGCTCGGGAAGGCCGCGGGCGCGACGGTCATCGCGACGGCTGGCGGACCGAGCAAGGTCGCGATCTGCGAGCAGCTCCGCGCCGACCACACCATCGACTACTCGAGCGAGGACTTCGTCGAGCGGGTGAAGGAGCTGACCGGTGGCCGCGGCGCGGACGTCATCTACGACCCCGTGGGCGGCGACGTGTTCGATCGGTCCCGCAAGTGCATCGCGTGGGAGGGGAGGTTGCTGGTCATCGGCTTCGCCGGCGGTCGGATCCCCGAGGTGCCGACCAACCACATCCTGCTGAAGAACTACAGCGTCGTCGGGTTGCACTGGGGTGCGTACTCGCGGCGCGACTACGAGCTCGTACCCGCGTGCCATGCAGAGCTGATGCGCCTGCACGCCGCTGGCGCGATCGCGCCGCTCGTCTCGGCTGTGCGACCGATCTCGGAGGCACCGGCCGCGCTGGCGTCCCTCGCGGACCGCGGCACCTACGGCAAGGTCGTCGTCACCCCGACCGCGGACCCGCCCGTCGCGCACGATCGGTAGATCGCGTCCACGACCTCGTGGGCGCGCACGGCGACGGCGAAGTCCGGGAACGCTGGCCGGTGCTCGGCGGCTGCCTCGACGAACGCTGCGTCGGGGCTCGGCATGGCGATGCCGCGCCGCTCGGTCTCGGCGACGAGGGCCTCCGCCTCGAGCGTGCCGGTGTCGCCGCCGAGGCGCGTCCACGAGAGCGGACCCCACCAGTCCCCCTCCACCGTGAAGAAGGCGCGCTCGCACAAGACCTCCACCCGCCGCAGGCTCGGCCGCTCCATCACGTCGTGCCACACGCTGACCAGGCTCCCCACGCCGCCACCGGCCATGCTCAGCGTCGCCGACACCACGTCCTCGATGCCCTCGATCGCGTGGAAGCCCGCGGACCGAGCGCTCACCGAGTCGAGCGGGCCGACGAGCGACTCGATGATGTCGATGTCGTGGATCGAGTGCTCGAGCAGAGCACCGGCGCCAGCCTTTGCCACATCGGACCGCCACGTCGAGCCGTACATCCCCTGGATCGGGATGAACTGGTCGTCACGGAAGACGATGCTCATCACCCGGCCGCTGCGCTCCTCCTCGATCAACGTTCGCAGCAGCGAGAAGACCGGCGAGGCGCGAAGGACGAGGCCGACCTGGTTGGTGATGCCGGCGTCCTCCACCGTCCTGGCCATCTCGCGGGCGGCAGCGGCGTCGATGGCGAGCGGCTTCTCGCAGAACACGGCGAGCCCGCGTTCTGCGGCGTCGGCGACCAGCCGCGGGTGCTCCGAGGTCCAGGTGCAGACGTACACCGCATCGCAGCCGTCGAGGACCTCGTCCTCGCTCGCGCACGCGGTCGCGCCGCTCGCCCTCGCGAACGCCTGCGCCCGCTCGCCGTCAGGGTCGTACACGCCCGCCCACGTCGCGTCGGCCCGTGACACGCGCAGGCTCTTCGAGTGGTACGTCGCGATCAGCCCAGCCCCGAGGAACCCCACCCGCACGGTCACCCGGGCGAACCTAGACCCCCACCCGTTCTAGCGGCGGAACCGCGCCGGAAGGCAGCGCGCTTTCACCGCCAGTTCGATCCCGGGTGACGCCGCCTCAGGTGTTCTGGGCGGTCATGCCGCCATCGACGACGAGGACGGCGCCGTTGATGAAGCTGGCCGCGGGGAGGACGAGCGCGAGGGTCGCGTGGGCGACCTCTTCTGGTTCGCCGTAGCGGCGCAGCGGAACACGGCGGCGCGCGAACTTGGTCTTTGCCTCATCCGGGATGCCCGCGGTCATGCCCGTGCGGATCGGACCGGGGCAGACGCAGTTGACGGTGACGCCGGTGGCACCGAGCTCGACGGCGAGACCTCGGGTGAGACCGATGACACCGTGCTTCGCAGCGACGTACGGGCTGTTGTACGCGGTCGCGCCGAGGCCCTCGGTCGAGGCGATGTTGACGATGCGACCGGCACCGTCGCGTTGGAGGTAGGGCAGGCACGCGTGGATGAACCGGTGATGGGCGGTGAGGTCGACCGCGAGCGTGTGGTCCCACGCCGCGTCGTAGCCGTCGACGCCAAACGGGGCGGGCACGGCGATGCCGGCGTTGTTCACGAGGATGTCGATCGGGCCGAGGGCGGCGACGGCGGCTTCGACGGCACCCGTGATCGCTGCAGGATCGGCCACGTCGACGGCGACCGCGACCGCGCGCCCGCCAGCTGCCTCGATCTCCTGCACGACCGCCTGCACGCCACCCGCGTCGCGGTCCATCGCGGCCACGGCCGCGCCCTCGTCGGCGAACAGGTGCGCGGTCGCCCGCCCCATCCCGCTGGCGGCACCGGTCACGATCGCGACCTTCCCGGCGATCGAGCGGCTGAGGGCGGTCAGACGAGGCATGGCCGCGCACGCTACCGAGCCGGCGCCAGCCGGACACGACTCGGCCGGCTAACGGCAGCCCCGACAGGATCGCAGGACTGTGACCACGTACTGCGGGCACTGCACTACTTATCGTGCGCAGAACCACCCGTTGTGGCATAATCACCACAATCCGTACACCCCCGCGAGGGAGGCAGCGATGGACGAGACCGGGGGCGGTCGCTGGGACGAGGTGGTCCGCGCCCGTGAGCTGCTCGACCTCCTCCCCCACGGCATCTTCGACCCCCTGGCCGCGCTCCTCGCCCAGCTGGCTCGCACCGACCACGCCGCGGTCGCCTTCATCGACGGCGGCCGGCTGACGACCCGGGGCCTGGCTGGCGACCTCCCCAGCCGCTGGCCCGCCGCCGCCGGCCCGGGCATGCCCTGCATCGGCCGCGAGCACATCACGCTGGAAGACGGCGGCATCGTCGGCGAGGTGAGCGTCTTCGACGATCACGGTCGGGTGCTGTCCGAGTCCGGGTCCGCGGCGCTGACCGTGGTCGCGACCCAGGCGGCGGAATGGGTCCAGCACACCCTCGACGCCAACGAGGACCGCGTCGACCACGGCGTCGCCGTCATCGACGCGGCAGGGACCGTCCTCGCCGCCAGCGCCGGCCTGGAGCGGCTCCTCGGCATCGAGGCGGCCGCGGTCGTCGGCACGAGCGGACTCGCCCTCGTCCACCCCGACGACCTCGCGGCCGCCAGCATCGCGCTAGCCGACACCGTGACGTTCGGCGGCGACAAGGCGCCGCTCGACCTGCGCCTCGTGCGCCGTGACGGCGCCCTGTGCCAGGTCGAGCTCGTCGCCGAGAACCGGCTCCACCACCCGATCGCCAGCGGCATCGTGCTCACCGTCCGCACGACCGACGGCCGCGCCCCGGTCGACGCGATGCTCGCCGCCCAGCTACGGGTGCTGGAGATGGTCGCCCTCGATGGCGAAATCGGGCCGGTGCTGGAGGAGGTCGTCCGCCTCCTCGAGCACCTCGTCCCGGCGAGCCGTGCGGTCGTCATGGTGGTGGACCAGCCCGCGCGCCGCCTGACGGCGATGGTCGCGCCAAGCGTCGGGCGCGAGCTGCTCCTCGCGCTGGGATCGGTCGAGTGGGACGACCGCGGCGTGCCCTGCGCCATCGCTGCTACGCGCCGCCAGCGCGTGCAGGTGGCGGACATCGCGGGTGAGCCCCTCGCCGCGGGGCTGGCGACGGCGGCCCGGGCCGAGGGCATCCGGTCGTGCGCGTCGTTCCCCGTGCTGAGCACGGCCGACCGACTCCCCCTGGCGACGATCGACGTCTACCGCACAGAGCCGGGCAGCCTGGGGTCTACCGATGTCCGCATCATCGACCTCGCGTGCCACCTCACCGCGCTGGCGCTCGAACGCCGGGCCGCCCACGAGCGCCTCGCCCACCAGGCCGCGCACGACTTGCTGACCGACCTCCCGAACCGTGCCCACTTCAACGAACGGCTCGAGGTCGCGCTCAGCCGCCTCGGACCCGACCGCTGCGTCGCCGTCATGTTCTGCGA
>CAYSAC010000079.1:0-3200 GCA_964428815.1 uncultured Acidimicrobiaceae bacterium
GGAGCGCGCGCGTGGGCATCATGACGGCTTGACCCCGGGCCCGGACAGGGCGGCGCACCGGCCGTCGCCGGGCGCACCAGCCTCCCGGCGACCGGACTCGATCTGCCGGTCGAGCAGGTCGGCGCCGGCCTGCTCCTGGGGGCGTGGAGCCTCTACCACCTCAAGCGCACCGGTCAGACCGGCCCGCTCCCCCTGCTCCAGGAGCCCGAGCCCGTCGAACGGGCACCTGTGCCGACCAGGCCCTAGGCCATATGACCTATGGCATAGGCCGAAAGACCCATGCCGAGGCAGGAGGCCGGCCCGCCGTCGTCGAAACCCTTTCGCAACAGAACGCGGGTTTTGTAACAACGGGCAGCACGGGAGGCGGGAATGGGCGGCGACGAGCCCGATCAGCGCTACCTCGACCTGGTGGCCGAGGAGGCGAGCGGGCAGACAACCGCGAGCGACGCGCTGGCTGTGGTCTGCCACAGCCTGCTCGGCTCGGTCGCGACCGCGATGAGCAGCCTCGACGCGATGGAGGCGCCGACCATGACGCCAGATCAGCAGATCGAGCTGCGCGGGATCGTGCGCCGCAAGCTGGCGTTCATCGACGACCGGCTGCGGGAGCTGGCGGGCGGCCTGCCAACAGGCAGTCTGACCCAGCGCGACAAGGCCGACTGAGCTCTTTCGGCGCACATTGCCGTCGCTATGCGACGCAAATGTGCGCCAGACCGCGAACTAGTGGTGGGCGATGGGGGAGTTGAACCCACGACCTCCTGCGTGTCGAGCAGGCGCTCTAACCAACTGAGCTAATCGCCCTTGCGAACCAGCGACCTTAGCCGCCGGCCGCGGTCCAGAGTCCGTCACCCTCGATCCATCCAGTCGATGGCCGCAGCGGCACGCTCGCCGCCGCGGACGCCGAGCCACCGCAGCGGCTCAGGCTCCCATCGGCGTGACCGATGCCCGACCCAGGGCAGCTGCGTGCGCTCGGTGTCCTGCTCGCAGATCAGCTCGGCGATGGTGTGCCCCGCGAGGTTGGCGGCCGAGACGCCCTCCCCCGTGTACCCCCCGCCCCAGGCCACGCGCTCGGCGCGGTCGAGGCCGACCGACGGCGTCGCGTCGCGGGGCATCCCGATGACGCCGCCCCATCGGTGGGTGATGGCGGCGCCGGCGAGTGAAGGGAACAGCCAGACCAGCGTGCGGTGCAGCCGCTCGTGGATGCGCGCCCCGTCGAGGACAGCAGTGCCCGAGCCGAAGCGGTACGGGTAGCCCATCCCGCCAAGGACGATCCGGTCGTCCGCGGTGCGCTGCCCGTAGAAGATCCGGAGACGCGCATCCTCGAACGTCTCCCGGTCGGCCAGGCCGATCTCGTCCCAGACGACGACATCCGCGGAGACAACACCGTGGTCGGTCACGACGCGGCGTGTGCTCATAGAATAGATGGGCGTCCCCGCCCGCTCGACGACCTCGGCCAGGCCCCGGACCAGCCGCGCCGGCTGGAGCGCGTTGCGACCGGAGCCCCCGAAACCGGCGACGTGGGCGTCGAGCACCGCGATCCGCAGTGCCGGGTCGAGCTGATGGAGGTAGTACGCGCTCCAGAGCCCGGTGTAGCCGGCGCCGACGACAGCCACGTCGACCTGGAGGTCGCCACCCAGCGCAGCTCGCGGGACGATGAGGTTCGGGAGCGTGTCGATCCACAGCACCCCGGTGAGCTCCTCGTCGGTCATCGCGTGCGAGGTCCTCCAACAGACGACGGGCGCGCCGTCTCCTGGAGGTGGATGGCGTCGGCCCAGAGCGTGGTCAGCAGGTCGACGGTGTCGTCGACGGGTGGCGACGCGACTCCGTCTGGCGCGTTCACGTACGTCGCGTAGCAGTAGCGATCGACCATCGACGTCAGTGCCTTCGCCATCGCGAGCGGGTCGAGGTCCGTGCGGACAAGGCCGGCGGCGGCGCCCTCGCGCAGCGCGCCGGCAACCGCATCCGCGAACACGCCGCTCAGGTCACGGCGCAAGGCGGCCAGGTCGTCGTCGACGTGGGTGACCTCCTCCCAGACGGCCTGGAACGGCGCGGTGGCCACGTAGGTCTCGACGAACCCGGCGAGCACTCGGCGCAGACCGAGCCGGCCGCGCGACGGATCCCAAGGCTTCTGCGTGCCGCGCAGGAGGTCGACCATGCTGATGCGCACGAGCGTGCTCATTATGTCGTTGCGGTCGCGGAAGTACTGGTAGTACGTGCCGAGGCTGACGTTGGCGGCCGACGCGATGTCGGCGACCGACGTGCCCTGGTAGCCGTTGGCGGCGAACGTGTCGTACGCGGCCTGGAGCAGCTGGTCGCGCGTGCGCGTCGCCTTCCTTCCGAGAGGCAGCTCGCGCCCCGCCTCGCGACGGCTGCCCTCCTGGGCCGTCGCTGCCGCCGCAAGCACCCGTCGGGCCGCGCCGCTGTCAGTTCGCCGGCTCATGTGCGTAGCCCGAACAGCGCAGCGGCGTTCCCGCCGAGCACCGCGTCGCGCCGCTTGGCGCTCAGCCCGGCGATGCTGTCGCGGACGAGCATGGCGGCGTCGAGCGACGCGTCGATGTGCGGGTAGTCCGATCCCCACAACACCCGGTCCTCGCCCACGAGGTCGCACACCGTGCCGATCGTGCGCTCGCGTGGCTCGGCGACGAACCACACGTTGCGCCGGAGGTAGTCGCCCGGCTGCAGCGCGAGCGGTGGCAGCACCTCGGCGAACACGGCCCGCTTCTCGTCGAGCCGGTCCATCAGGTAGGGCGCCCATCCGCATCCGGCTTCGACGCAGAGCACCTTCAGCGATGGCACTCGGTCGAACACGCCGTCGAGCACCATGGTCGTGAGCGCGGGGATGATCTGGCCCGGTGCGCCGAGCGTGAACCCGAACACGATTCCCGCGCCGGCCATCAGCCACGGCTCGAAGGGCACGCCGGCGCCGCCGAAGCGGACGATGACGTGCAGGCACACGACCGCGCCGGCCTCTGCGCACCGCTGCCACAACGGATCGAAGTGAGGCTCGCCTGGCCGCACGCCGGCGACGGGCTCGGGCGGTAGGAACACGCCCTTGAAACCGAGGGCGAGGCAGCGCTCCAGCTCGCGCAGAGCTCCGTCGAGGTCGCGCAGGTTCAACAGCGCGATCGGGAGCACCCGCCCACCCGCACCCGAGGCGAACTCGGCCTGCCAGGTGTTGTAGGCGCGCGCGTACGCCGTCAGCA
>CAYSAC010000079.1:3300-12082 GCA_964428815.1 uncultured Acidimicrobiaceae bacterium
ATGGCGCCGAGCAGCTGGACCAGGTGGCCCCAGATGTAGCGGCACATGCCCCCGTCGGGATCGTTGTCAGGGTCGATGGAGTGGTAGGCGCGGAAGCACTCGCTCGCGTCGATCGGCCGCGGCACCTCATAGACGGAGAACCCGAAGGCGTGCCGCCACTGCGTCTGGGAATAGGCCCGCGCGAGCACGGCGGTCGTGTCGACGCCGCCGAAGCCGGGCAGGAACCACTCAGGGAAGTAGGCGTTCTTGTCGGCTGCGGCGGTGAACGGCACCGCGCTGAGCAGGTCGCCTAGGTAGATCACCGTCGTGACGCCGTCGGCCTTGAGCTTGGTCATGGCGGCGCCAAGATCGGCGATCCGGCCACCCTCGAGCGTGTAGCGCACCGTGGTCTTCACGTCGACGCCGCACTGCTCCTTCACCAGGCGCGTCATCCTTGGCGCGTTGTCCTTGTACGCCGGCAGGTCGTAGGCGAGGATCCCGTAGACCCGCGGCGCGCTGTAGTCGAAGGTCTGGTCGTCGGTGTACTCGGGCGGATTCGTCGGACCGAGCTTCTTGCAGATGTACTCCGCACCCATCTCCACCAGGGTCGTCGCGTCGGGGGTGAAGCTCCAGAGGTAGGGCCGACGCTCGGCGTAGAAGACTCGGGGCACCTGGGCGAGGGTGTAGGTGATCGTCTCGCGCCGCACGAGCTCCTCGAGGCTGGCGGGTTGGGTCTCGTGGATGGCCGCGAAGATCTTGTACTGATCGACGGCCTTGGTGGCACGCGCCTTCTCACGCTCGTTTGCGTCGGGGATCGCGTTGTCGCCTGCCACGTAGTAGAAGCGGACCTGCCTGCCGTAGAACTCGTAGCGCTGGTTGAAGTACGCCTGCAACACGCGGTACGTGCGCTCGTTGGCGCTCTCCTCTGGCGAGGCCTCGTCCTTGGTGCGGGGGATGCCCTGAGGCGTGTCGTCGGCCGTGCCCGTGAGCTCCATGAGGAAGCCGATGCGGATCTCGTCCCCGGTGACGCCGCGCGCGGTGCTGCCGCCGTTGTCACCCTGGAACGCCGGCTGGCAGGGCGGCGAGTACACCGACTCGATCTGGCGGGGCGGGTTGCCGAAGCACTGGCCCTTCGGTGGCCGGCGCTCGATCGGCGGCTCCTGCTCGATGATGACCTCGCCGGTCGTGGGATCGACCTTGGCGCCGGCGCCGCTGCCGCTCGCCTGCTTGAGGCTCTCGAAGATCGTGTCGGCCTTGTTCGGGTCGGGCGGCGCGTCGGGCGAGAACTGGGCCGACGTCGTGGCCTGGTCGGGCGGCGGCCGCAGCACGCTGGGCAGCAGGAGCGCGGCGACGACCAGCGCCCCGATCAGCTGGCCCATGGGCAACCAGCGCTCAGCCGGCTTGCCCCCCTGTTGACGTGCCATTGCCCTTGCCCCCCAGCGCGGGCTCGATGCGAACCTGAGCCCAGTGTCATGTACCTTATGCCAGGAACGTCCGATGTGTGCCACACGGCAGCCACGGTCGCCGAGGGGGAAGGTTGGGGGGTCGGCTCAACGCGCGGAGCGCATCGCACCGCCTTAGGTCGCGCTCGGCAACTGCCGTTGCGGCGCTGGTCGCTGCGCTGCTCCTCACGCCCGCGTGCTCGCTCGGCGATCGCGCCCATCAGGCCGATCGGATCTCCGCCAGCCTCCGCCCGCTGGCCGAGCAGCCCGTCTACGGCACGATCTCGGTCGTCGCCAACCCGGTCGGCGCGCCGACGACCGCGGACACGTCACCCGCCGCCATCGTCGCCGCGCAGGGGCAGGGCCAGGCACCGCCAGTGACCGTCGGCCTAGCGCTCGACCTCGCCCAGCGGAGCGCGACGGTCGTGCGCACCAATGATCCAGCCCTGCCCCCGCCTGAGGGTGCGCAGGGCGCACCGCAGGTCACGACGTTCGCCGAGATCGCGGTGTTCGACGACACCGCCACCTACGTCGTGCGCACGAAGATCGGCGGCGCCTCCTCGAGTTCCACAGAGCGCGGGTGGTCACGCCTCGACTTCCGCGACCTTGACGAGAAGGGCGACCCGTCGCTCGAAGGCGTCGCGGCCAACCTCGGAGCGCCGGTCGTCGGGCTGATCAACCCGGCACACGCGCTCGAGCTGCTGCGCGGCGTTCTCTCCGGGAGCGTCGACCAGCAGCCCTCCACGACGATCGACGGCGTCGCCGTCGAGCACTACAAGGTCCGGCTCTCCCGCGAGGATGCAGCCAACGAGCTGCACCTCGACGAACACGAGTGGGACGCCCGCGCCCAGGCCCTTCGCCTCCTCGGCGTGAAGGCCGACGTGATGAACGCCGAGGTGTGGCTGACGACCGACGGCAGGCTGCGACGGGTGCAGATCGTGCTCCCGGTTCGACCGAGTCGGCGATTGAAGGTCGACCTCGCGCTCCGCTTCGACCTGGCTCCTGCCGGTGGCGCGGCGCCCGCGATCACGCTCCCCAAGGCCGACGATGTGCTCTCCGTCGACTCGCCGGCCGAGCTGGTGCGCGCCTTGCGCTCGAGGTCATCGTGAACCAAGAGCGCGCCCGTCGCGCTGCGCTGCTGATCGGCATACCCGCCGCCGCTGTCGTCTTCGGCCACCTCCTCGGCTACCTCGGACCTGGGCACCACCCCGTCGAGTGGCCGGTGCTCGCCGAGGCGGTCACGTTCGGCGCATTGAACGCCGTCGCTGCCGTCGGCATCGTGCTCGTCTACCGGTCGAGCCGAGTCATCAACTTCGCCCACTCCGCGTTCGGCGTGGGGGCAGCCAACATCTTCATGCTCCTCACCGTGGTCGAGGGCTGGAGCTGGTGGATCGCCCTTCCCCTCTCCGTCGGCGCCGCCGCGCTCGCCGGCCTTCTCATCGAGATCACGTTGGTGCGCCGCTTCGCCAACTCGCCGCGCCTCGTCCTCACCGTGGTCACCCTCGCCGTCGGCCAGGTGCTGGCTGGGCTCATCGGGTTGCTGCCACGTGCGCTCGGCTTCTACACGCTCGCGGCCGGAACGAGCGAGAAGGACCTTCAGAACCTCGACCCGCTACCGAACGACATCGCCACGTCGCCGTTCACCCGTTTCCAGCGGTCGTGGTTCCCGGTCACGTTCACGGGCGACCACCTGTTCGCCGTGGTCGTGACCGCTGTCGTCCTGATCGGCGTCGCCCTCTTCTTCCGGCGGAGCAGCTACGGCATCGCCATCAGGGGCGCAGCCGAGAACAGCGATCGCGCCGCGTTGTTGGGGGTGAACACCAGCACCCTGTCGACGATCGTGTGGGTGGTCGCCGCCTCCATGTCGGGGCTCGCTGCCGTGCTGCTCCTCCCCGCGCAAGGCGCGTCGTTGCCGACGCTCGCAACCGGAATCGGTGCCATCAGCTTGCTGCGC
Organism: uncultured Acidimicrobiaceae bacterium; assembly: GCA_964428815.1. Classification (GTDB taxonomy): domain Bacteria; phylum Actinomycetota; class Acidimicrobiia; order Acidimicrobiales; family CAYSAC01; genus CAYSAC01. The sequence goes on from CAYSAC010000079.1 coordinate 6,676, forward strand.
GCCCTCGCCGCGGCCGTCGTCGGCCGTATGGAGGACATCGCGCTCACGGTCTCCGCCGCCATCGCCATCACGGTGTTCGAGCGGTCTGTGTTCTGGACCTACTCCCAGACAGCGATCGTCGACGCCGCGTTGCTCGGCGCCATCATCGTGGTGCTGATCGTGCAGCGGTCGAAGCTGGCCCGCACCGAGGAGTCCGCCACCACCTCGTGGGCAGCCACCGAGGAGGCGCGCGGCATCCCCGCCGAGCTGGCCAAGCTTCCGGCCGTGCGCCGCGGTCGCCGGTGGACGCTGGCGGTCCTGGCCATCGTGCTGCTCGGCTACCCGTGGGTGATGTCGCCGAGCCAGACCAACCTCGGCGGCCTCTACGCCATCTTCGGCATCGTCGGCGTGTCGCTCGTTGTGCTGACGGGGTGGGGCGGGCAGATCAGCCTTGGCCAGTTCGGGTTCGTCGCGGTCGGCGCGGTCGTCGGCGGCACCATGACCTCGGAGTGGAGCGTGCCGTTCCTGCTCGCCGTGCCGCTCGCCAGCACGGTCGGTGCCGGCGTCGCCGTGCTGCTGGGCCTGCCCGCGCTCCGCATCCGTGGCCTCTACCTCGCGGTCACGACGATGGCGTTCGCCGTTGTCGTCACCACCGTCTTCCTCAACGACCGGTTCTTCGACTGGCTGCTGCCCGGCACCGTCAACCGGCCGAAGCTCCTCTTCATCGACACCGAGGGCGAGCGGCCCTACTACTACCTCTGCCTCGTCGGCCTGGGCCTCGCGGTCGTCGTCGCCCAGGGGCTGCGGCGCACGCGCACCGGGCGGGTGCTCATCGCCATGCGCGACAACGAGCGGGGCGCGCAGTCCTTCGGCCTCAACCTCGTGCGCGTCCGGCTCATCACCTTCGCCATCTCCGGGTTCCTCGCCGCCTTCGCCGGCGTGCTCTACGCCCACCACCAGCACGGCGTGCAACAGGGCGCGTTCGCGCCGGAGCAGAGCCTGCAGATGTTCCTCATGGCCGTGATCGGAGGCCTCGGGTCGGTCAGCGGCGTGCTGCTCGGCGCGCTCTACCTCGGCACCGCCGGCATCGTGATCGGCGGCACCGCCGGCGAGCTGCTGACCAGCGGCGTCGGCGTCATCCTCGTGATGCTCTACTTCCCCGGCGGTCTCGGCGCCCTGGCGTTCGGCGTGCGCGACTCGTGGCTGCGCCGGATCGCGATCCGCGACCACATCGTCGTCCCCAGCCTCGTCGGCGACCAGCGCGCCGCGGACGGTGACGGGGCACGGGTCGTGCTGCGGCCGAAGAAGGATGGCAACGGCCAGCCCATCGAGGTGCCCGTGCACTACGAGCTGCCCTCGCGCATCGGCCTCGCCGGCGCCAGCCAGGCCAAACCGGGCTGGCAAGGGTGAGCGACGTGGAACCGCCGGGGCCGCCGCGAAAGATCCTCGACGAGCTGCGGCCGTCCGTGCTCACCGGTGGGCAGAGTGCGCTGCCGCTCGTCGTGCTCTTCGCGTTGAACGCCGCCGACGAGCTCGACCGCGTCGCGTTCAACGTGCTGCTTCCCGAGATCCGCGACTGGTACGGCGCTTCGCTGACGGCCGTCCTCGCCGCATCCACCGTCGCGTCGCTGTTCGCGCTGCTGTTCGCCATCCCGATCGGGTTCCTCGCCGATCGCGTCAACCGCATCCGCATGACCGCGGTCGGCGCCGGCGCCTGGGCCATCGGGTCGATGGCCACCGCGTTCGCGCCGAGCATCCGGTTCGTGTTCGGTGCTCGCTTCCTGTCGGGTGCGTTCAAGACGCTCGAGCCGGCCCACCAGTCGCTGCTCTCGGACTACTACCCGCCGACGCGCCGGGCCGGGATCTTCGCCTTCCATCAGCTCGGCAACTCAGTCGGCCGCATGGCCGGCCCGCTCCTCGCGGGGTGGCTCGCCAGCATCTTCTTCTGGCAGTTGCCGTTCCTCGTGTTCGCCATCCCCTCGATCGCGCTGGCACTGATCGCCCTCGGTCGCATGCGCGATCCGGTGCGGGGCGAGCAGGAGCGACGGGCCCAGGGGGCGAGCGAGGAGGTCGCCCTCGCCGCCGAACGGCCGCCGTCGTTCACCGAGTCGTGGCGCATCGCCAAGAGCGTGCGCACCCTGCGCCGCATCTGGGTCGCCATCCCGTTCTTCCTTGGCGCCGTCCTCGCCCTGCCCGGCCTGCTGTCGCTCTTCTACGACGAGGTCTTCGATCTCACGCCAGCGGCCCGGGGCACGATCGAGGCCTTCGGCGAGCCCTTCGCCATGGCCGGCCTCGTCGTCGGCGGGCTCGTCTCCAACCGGCTGCTGCGCGACCGGCCCGGGCGGGTGCTCACCCTCGCCGGAGTCTCCCTGGCCATCGGGGCCGGCGAGCTGGCGCTGCTCGCCGTCGCGCCATCGCTGTGGATGGTGGTCGTCCTCCGCTACCTCCTCGAATTCACGCTGTCGGTCATCGCCCCGGCGGCGATCGCAGTCATGACCCTCGTGGTGCCGCCCCGCGCTCGCGGCTTCGCCCTGTCGGTCGGCATCGTCTTCATCGTCCCCGGCCTACTGCTCGGCCCTGTCCTGGTCGGCCCGCTCGCTGAGTCCAGCGGGATGCGCACGGGCCTGCTCGCGCTGGCGCCGCTGATCCTCATCGGCGCAGTGGCACTCGCCACCGCCAGCCAAGGCGTCGACGCGGACATCCGCCAAGCCCAGGCCGCGTCGATGGCAGCTCACCTCATGGCCGAGTCCCGCGAGGAAGGAAGGACGAAGCTGCTCGTCTGCCGCGACGTCGATGTGCACTACGACGCGGTGCAGGTGCTCTTCGGCGTCGACTTCGAGGTCGAGGAGGGCGAGATCGTCGCGCTGCTCGGCACCAACGGCGCCGGCAAGTCGACGTTGCTGCGCGCCATCTCGGGCATCTCAGCGCCCTCGAACGGGGCCATCTTCTTTGACGGCGACGACATCACCCAGCTCCCGCCGAACGAGCACGCGGCCAAGGGCATCGTGCAGATGCCGGGCGGGCGGGGTGTGTTCCCGAGCCTCACCGTGCGGGAGAACCTGCGCCTCGGGTCGTGGATGCAGCGCCGCGACGCGGCCGGGGTCAACGAGGCGCTCGAACGCGTGCTCGGCTTCTTCCCGCAGCTTGTCGAGCGGATGGACGAGCCCGCTGGCAACCTGTCCGGCGGTCAGCAGCAGATGCTCGCCCTCGGCCAGGCGTTCCTGTCGCAACCCCGCCTGCTCATGATCGACGAGCTCAGCCTCGGCCTGGCGCCGGCCGTCGTCGAGCAGCTGCTCGAGATCGTGACGGCGATCCACGACCAGGGCACCACGGTCATCCTCGTCGAGCAGTCGGTCAACGTGGCGCTCACCGTCGCCGAGCGGGCGGTGTTCATGGAGAAGGGCGAGGTGCGCTTCGAGGGACCGACCGCGCAGCTGCTGCAACGATCCGACATCCTCCGCTCGGTGTTCCTCCAGGGCTCCGCATCGGCGTCGGGCAGCTTTGGCAGCGGCGGCGCTCGGCGGGCGCGCGCGAGCGCCACGGGGGCCAGCCCCGGGAACGGAGAGCGTGAGGTCGCCCTGTCGGTACGCGGCCTGAGCCGCGCCTTCGGTGGCAACATCGCCGTCGACGGCGTCGACCTCGACCTCTACGAAGGCCAGGTGCTCGGGATCATCGGGCCCAACGGCGCCGGCAAGACCACGGTGTTCGACCTCATCTCCGGGTACACGGCCGCGGACGAGGGAACGGTGACGCTCTACGGGGACGACCTCGGCGAGCTCGGCCCCGACCAGCGGGCCCGACTCGGCCTGCACCGCTCCTTCCAGGACGCGCGGTGCTTCCCCGCCCTCACCGTCGGCGAGAACGTCGCCGTCGCGCTCGAGAAGCACCTGGAGTCGCGCAGCGCCACCATGGCCGCGCTGCACCTGCCGCCCGTCCGCCGAGCTGAGCAGCGGATCGAGGCCAGAGCCGAGCGCCTCATCCGGCTGATGAACCTCGGCCCCTACGTCAACAAGTTCGCCCGCGAGCTGTCCACCGGCACCCGGCGCGTCCTCGACCTGGCGTGCGTGCTCGCCGCCGACCCGAAGGTCCTGCTGCTCGACGAGCCTTCCGCCGGCGTCGCCCAACGCGAGACCGAGGAGCTGGGCCCGCTCATCCAGCGCATCAAGTACGAGACGGGTTGCAGCATCCTGCTCATCGAGCACGACATGCCGCTCGCTCGCTCGATCTGCGACGAGCTGCTCGCACTCGACCTCGGCCGGGTCGTCACACGTGGCACGCCCGACGAAGTCCTGCAGCACCCTGCGGTCGTGGCGTCGTATCTCGGCACCACCGACCGCGCCATCGCCCGATCAGGTTCTGTCTAGAGAAGGAAGCCCCAATGGACGTCAGGCAGTTCAAGCAGAAGTTCGACGGGATCGTCGCCAACGTCGACACCGTGATCCACGGCAAGGACGATGTCGTCAGGTTGGCGATGGTGGCCATCTGCGCCAACGGCCACGTGCTGTTCGAGGACGTGCCGGGTGTGGGCAAGTCCATGCTCGCCCGCGCCCTCGGGCAGTCGATGCGCGCTGACACCAGCCGCATCCAATGCACTCCCGACATGCTGCCGGGCGACATCACCGGCAGCTCGATCATCCAGGGCCGCTCGATGGAGTTCGTGTTCCGGCCCGGCCCGGTGTTCACCAACATCCTGCTCGTCGACGAGATCAACCGGGCCACGCCGAAGACGCAGTCGGCGCTGCTCGAGGCGATGGCCGAGCGCACGGTGAGCGCCGACGGCGTCACCCACAAGCTGCCTGATCCCTTCATCGTGCTCGCCACCCAGAACCCGGTGGAGCTGGCCGGCACCTTCCCGCTGCCAGAGGCCCAGCTCGACCGGTTCCTGTTCCGGCTGAAGATGGACTACCCCAACCGCGAGGCCGAGCGGCTCGTGATGCGGGGCAACGCGCGCCGCCTGGAGGTGGAGACGCTCCAGCCGGTCACCAGCACGAAGGAGATCCTCGAGATGCAGGACGCGGCGGCGCTCATCGAGATGCCCGAATCGGTGGAGAGCTACATCCTCGACATCGTCGGCGCGACCCGCACCGATCCCGCCCTCAGCCTCGGCGCCAGTCCCCGCGCGTCGATCACCCTCGGCAAGGCGTCGCGAGTGATGGCCGCGTCAGACGGGCGCGAGTCCGTGTACCCGGAGGACGTCAAGGTGCTCGTGCGGCCCGTGCTCGCCCACCGCTTGATGCTCACGCCTGACGCCGTCCTGCGGGGTGAGACCGTCGACGACGTGCTCGAACGGCTCGTCGGCCGCATCACCCCGCCGATGGGCCTGACCGCCGCCTCAGCGCGCGGCGGTCACGATGCGGACCGCGACAGCGCCCCCGCGCGTCGCACGCGGAAGCGGGCAGCCGCGCGGTGAGCGCCTCGCACTCCGACG
>CAYSAC010000080.1:0-11854 GCA_964428815.1 uncultured Acidimicrobiaceae bacterium
GCGCCGGCCATGCCGAGGAGCATGCCCCGAGCAGCGGCGCCGGCGCGCAGCAGCCCGCGCGGGTGTGCGGCCAGGAGCGCACGCAGCCGCTCCGTGGCGAGCGCTTCGTGGCTCTCCTCGTCGGCGATCACGGAGTCGATGAAGGCTCGGGTGTCGGCGTCGACGACACGCCGCAGCCAGGTCAGCAGATCGTCGGCGATTCCCTCGCCGAGGTAGCTCCGCACCGCGTCGGCGACCTCGTCGCCCGTCTCCTGGCCGTGGTAGGCGTCGAGCAGCGAACGAAACGGCGCCATGGCCCGCTCTGGGTCGGCGCCCATCGCGCTGATCTGGCGGACGAAGCCCTTGTGGTGGCGGAGCTCCTCGGCCGCGACCTTGCGCAGCTGCTTGCGCTCCACCTCGTCGGACGTCGCCTGCGCGTCGGTGATCGCGCCCACGTGCGCCTTCCACTCGCCATAGGCAATGGCGCCGAGCACCTTCACCATCGCCAGGTCTCGGCCTTCCAATGTCGCGGTGGTCATGGCTCCCCCTCGGTGCGGTCCTGCAAGAACCCTAGCGCCGCTACTGACTCGCGAATCAACAAGGTACGATGCGGCCCCTGTGAGCCCCATCCGCTCCACGCGAGCTCCCGCACCGTCGTTCCGGCGGGCAGTCGGTGACGAGCAGAAGGATCAGCGCCGCTCGCAGATCCTCAGCGCGGCGAAGCGCGTGTTCTCATCGCGGGGCTACCACGACGCGACGATCGGTGAGGTCGCCAAGGCAGCCCGCGTCTCATACGGGTCGGTCTACTGGTACTTCGATTCCAAGGAAGCGCTGCTGCAAGCGCTCATGGAGCACGAGGAGGCCGAGTTCCGCGAGCACGTCGCAGGCGTCATCGCGAGGGCCGGCGCCGACGGCGAGGCCCTGTTCCGCGCCGCGGTCAAGGCGACGCTCGAGTTCTTCGAAGCCGACAGCGCGGCAGTGAAGCTCCTCTTTCGAGACTCGATCGGGCTGGGCGACAGGACGGAGCGCCGGCTCTACAGCATCTACGAGGGGTTCGTCGGCGACATCGAGTCGATGATCGTCGCCGCGCAGGAGGCCGGGGAGATCGTCGCCGCGCCACCGCGCGTCATCGCCTTCAGCGTCGCCGCGCTGATCAGCCAGCTGGCCATGCGCCGCCTCGTCACCGATGACGGCATCGACGCCGGCGACCTCGCCGACTTCGTCGTGTCGCTGGTGCTGGACGGCCTCCGACCGCGCTGAGCGGGCCGCGCTCAGCCGAGGGCGAGGAGCATCACGCCGGAGGCGACGACGGCCGCAGATGCGAGCCGCTGGCGCGTGACGACCTCATGGAGGACGACCCGACCGAGGACGACGCCGATGACGATGCTCACCTCGCGCGCCGGCGCGATGAAGGACACGTCGGTGTCGGTCAGCGCCACGAGCACGAGGATGTAGGCCAGCGGTGAGAGCACCGCGAACGCGAACGCGTCCTTCATGTGCTCGCGAGCGAAGGGGGGGAGGGTCGCCCGCCGAGCGATGGCCAACGGCGTGAGGACGAGCGCCCGCATCGCCTCCGTGCCCCAGCTGAGGACGATCGCAGCGACGGCGAGGTCGTCGACCGCGTGCTTGTCCCACAACGTGTAGCCCGCGATGACGACACCGGTGAGGACGCCGAACGCGATCGCGGGGCCGCTCTTCACCCCGCTGCCCGTCGCCAGGCTCAGGAGCCCAGCGACCACGATCACCGCACCCGTGATCGCCACCGCTGAGGGGCGCTCCCCTCTGAGCACGACGGCGGCCATGACCGCGAGCGCGGGGCCGGTGCCCCGGGCGAGGGGGTACACGACGGAGAGGTCACCGGCCCGGTAGCCCGCCTGAAGGGACAGGAAGTACGTGAGGTGGAACGAACCGCTGACCACGACCGCGACGGCGATGGTGGAACCACCGACGTCGGAGCGAGTTAGGGCCACGAGCGCGAACGGCAGCCAGAGCACCGCGGAGATGGCGGCGGCAAGCCACAAGAACAGTGGCCCGCCGTCACCCGTCCGCTTCACGACGACGTTCCACCCGGCGTGGCAGAACGCAGCAGCGAGGATCAGCGCGACCGAGACCGCGCTCACGGGCGGTGGTCCGCTAGAGCGAGCGGAAGCCCACCCAACGCTCGGCGTCGAAGTCGAAGAGCTTGCAGGTCCGCACGATACGGCGGTGGGTGGCGAGCGACCACGCCTCGGTCGTGTAGAGGTCGCCGAGGCGCTCGGCGAGCGCAGTCTGCGCCTCGCGCAGCCGGCACAGCGGCACGCGGGTGTGGAGGTGATGGGCCGGGTGCTCCATGACGTTGCCCAGGAAGCGGGCGACACGCGGCGGATAGCGCAGATGCAGCGAACCGGTCAGCTGGGCGGGTAGATGCGACCACCGTTCGGCGGACGCGTACCAGGGCACGGACGGGTGCGTGTGGTTGTAGTAGGTGCCGAACCCCAGCATCCACATCGCGACCAGCCACGGCGCCGCGACCGCGGTGACGATGGCTCCGCCGCCTCCCAGCCACTGGGCGGCGGCCACCTGACCGACGAGGCTGGCGATGGCGAGGGCCTGGTCGAGACGGTGCTCGGGGCGCAGTCGCCAGCGATCCTCTGGCCGCCGGTGGAAAAGCTTTCGCCACCAGATCTCGTATGCGTAGTAGACGCCGAAACCTGCTGTCGATCGCTCGACTCGGTACATCAGGCGGCCGATCGCAGACCGTGCGCGGTACTCGGCGGGGTCGAGCGGAGCCCAGACGAAGTCTCGCCCCCGCAGGTTCGTGAAGCGATGGTGCACCCGGTTGTGAAGGTCGGACCACATGCTGAACGGGTGCAGGGTGGGCAGGAACCCCGTCCGCCCGATGGCCCGGTCAAGCCGGCGGCGGGCGGTGAAGCTGCCGTGGCCGGCGTCGTGGCCGACGAGAAACAGGTTCGTGGCGAACACCGCGACGAGCACGGACGCGAGCAGCCGGGCAGGCAGCCACGGCAAGCGGGCCGCGGCCGCGAAGGCGACGGCCCAGTAGGTCCACGTGGCCCCGAGAGCGACGAGCTGGCGCGGGACCGAACGCTGGTCGAACCGTGCCAGCTCGCGGCGGGCCGACCGCAGGACCTCGGTGTCGTCGCCGGTCGCGGTGAGCAGCGTCACGCCAACACCTGGCTCACCACGTGGGCCTCAGGGGCATCGCGCTGCGGCCGTCGACCGGCTTCACCGCCAGTATCTGGTGCACCGCGGTGCGGTTCGCCTCGAAGTTGCGGGCCGAGCCGGCGATGTAGAGGCGCCACACCCGGGCCCGGCCCGAGCCGACGAGACCCACGATCTCGTCCCAGTGCGCTTCGAGGTTCGCCAGCCACGCCCGCAACGTCGGGCCGTAGTGGTCGCGAAGGCTCTCCATGTGCCGCGCTTCGAACCCCGCAGCCTGGACGGCGGACACGATCGTGCCCACCTCGAGGAGATCGGCGTCGGGGAACACATACCGCGACAGGTACATCGCCCGCTGGTAGACCGGGCGGCGGAACGCCGGGCGAGTGATGCAGTGGTGGAGGAACCGGGCGCCCGGCGCGGTGAGCTCGTGGACGTGTTCCATGTAGCGGGCCGCCTGTGTGTGCCCGACGTGCTCGAACATGCCGATCGAGCTGACTGCATCGAACGGCCCGTCGGTGACGTCGCGGTAGTCGCCGTGACGGACGTCGATGCGGTCGGCGAGGCCGAGCTCGGCGACGTGCTTCCGGGAGTAGTCGGCCTGGTTGCGCGACAGCGTCACCATGACGACGTCGACGCCAAAGTTGGTCGCGGCGTGAACCGACATTCCGCCCCACCCGCCGCCGATCTCGAGGAGGCGCATGCCCGGCTGGAGATCGAGCTTTCGGCACACCAGCTCGAACTTGTTCGCCTGCGCCTGCTCGAGGGTGTCGTCGGGTGACTCGTACACCGCGCACGAGTACGCCATCGAAGGCCCGAGCATGTACGCGTAGGCCTCGTTCGAGAAGTCGTAGTGATGGGCAATGGCGGCGGCGTCGCGCGACCGCGAGTGGAACCGCCCACGCAGGTGCACCTCCTCGGCGGGAGCGGGGAGCGGCCGGAACGCTGACGGCCCCAAGAGCTTCGCCACCGCCGCCAGGTGTCGTGGTCGCAGCTGGAGGTCGGGCAGCTTGTCGCGCAGGTCGAGGGCAGCGAGGATATCGCCCTCGACCTCCAGGTCGCCGGCGACGTAGGCCCGGGAGAAACCGAGCTCGCCCGGCGCGAAGAAAATCCGCCGGAGAGCGTCGGGGGAGGTGATCACGATCGTGGCGGCGGCGTCGACCGGACCGAGCGTCGTGCCGTCGTAGGCGCGGACTCGGATCGGGAGATCGTCGCCCAGAAGATCTCGAAGCAGGTTCTCAAGGGTCATAATCGAGAACAATATGGACATGGCGGCACCTTTGACGGGCCGACTGCAGAGCGGCGCAGTCGCGCCGACGACGCCCCGCGTCCTCACCTTCCTCTTTTCTGACATCGAGGGCTCGACTCGGATCCTCCAACGGCTCGGCGACCGCTACGGACGGGTGCTCGACCAGCACCGCAACATCGTGCGGGCGGCGGTTGACGCCAACGCCGGCACCGAGGTGAGCACCGAGGGCGACGCGTTCTTCATCGTCTTCGACCGGGCCGAGGACGCCGCGGCTGCCGCCCTCGCCGCGCAGCGCGAGCTCGCGGCGGCGGAGTGGCCAGAGGACGGCACGATCCGCGTGCGCATCGGACTCCACACCGGCGAGGGGTTCTTCGCCGACGAGGACTACTGGGGTCTCGACGTGCATCGTGCCGCGCGGATCTGCTCGGCGGCCCACGGCGGACAGGTGCTCGTCTCCGACGCCGTCGCGGCAGGGCTCGGTTCGCTGGCCCTCGGGGTGACGCTGCGCGACCTCGGCCCTCACCGCCTGAAGGACCTCGAGGAGCCGGAGCGTCTCCACCAGCTGTGCCACCCAGATCTGACCGATCGGTTCCCGCCGCTCCGCACGCTGTCGGCGATCCCCAACAACCTGCCGGAGCAGCTCACGTCGTTCATCGGCCGGACACAGGAGATCGCCGACCTTCACGCGCTCCTCCACGCCGGCCACCGCGTCGTGTCGGTCGTGGGGCCGGGCGGGTGCGGCAAGACGCGGCTCGCGCTCGAGGTCGCTGCCGAAGCCATCATCCACTTCCCCGGCGGCGCGTGGATCGTCGAGCTCGCCGACATCGGCAGCGACGTCGACGTGCCGCGCGCGGTTGCGATGGCCCTCGGCATCGCCGACGAGGGGGTCGGGCCGGCCATCGACGTCCTCACCGCTCGCCTGCGCGACGACCGCCTCGTGCTCCTCCTCGACAACTGCGAGCACGTCGTTCAGGGCGCGGCCGCCACCGTCGACGCCCTCACGGCTGCCTGCGCCGGGATCACCGTCCTGTCGACGAGCCGAGAGCCGCTCGGTGTTCCGGGCGAGCGGCTCTGGGCGATCGCTTCGATGGCCTTGCCCGACGAGCACGAGCCGGTCGACGCGGCCGCGCTCGAACGGCACGAGGCGACGCAGCTGTTCCTCGACCGGGCTGTCATCGCTCGCCCCGGCTTCGAGGTGGGTGAAGCGGATGCTCCGGCGGTGGCGCGCATCTGCCGGCGCCTCGATGGCATCCCGCTCGCCATCGAGCTCGCCGCGTCACGCGTTCGGGTTCTGAGCGTCGCCCAGATCGACAGCCGGCTCGACGATCGCTTCCGTCTCTTGACGGGTGGCAGCCGGACCGCCCTTCCCCGCCAGCAGACGCTGCGGGCGATGGTGGAGTGGAGCTACGACCTCCTCGATCCACCCGACCGACAGCTGCTCGACCGACTCTCGGTCTTTGCCGGCGGGTTCACCCTCGAGGCCGCCGAGGCCGTCGGCGGGGGCGACATGGTGGACGAGCTCGAGGTGCTCGAGCTCCTGGCCCGGCTCGTCAACCGCTCGCTCGTGCTCATGGAGGAGCACGAGGGCGAGGCCCGCTACCTGATGCTGGAGACGATCCGCCAGTTCGGGTCCGGACGCCTCGACGAGCGCGGCGAGCTCGATGAGGCGCGGCGGCGCCACCGCGCCTGGGTGCTGTCAAACGTGGCCGAGGGCGAGCCGCATCACATGGGCCCGCTCGGCCCCAGGTGGCACGACCGCTACGAGATCGAGTACCCGAACATCCGCGTCGCCTTCGAGTCGGCGCTGGCTGAACCCGACGGAGAGGACGACGCCCTGCAGTTGGCGGGCGACCTCGGGCTGTGGTTCTGGCTGCGCGCCCACCATACGGAAGGCCGGCGCTGGATCGAGGCGGCGCTCGCCCGTGGCGGCGGCGGCCCGCGCCTCCGGGCCAAGGCCCTCCTGATGCACGGGATCGTGTGCATGGCGCAGCTCGACGTCGCGGCGGCCATGCCGTCGCTCGAGGAGAGCCACCGGCGCAACATCGAGTACGAGGAACACCTGCTGGTGGGTTGGACCTTCACGATCCTCGGGCTGGCGGCGGCGACGAGCGGTGACGTGGAGACAGCGACCGCGCACTTCGCCGATGCGATCGAGATCGCCGAGCGCCACGCCCCAGGGCACAACCAGGCCGGCCTCCACTACTTCGTCGGAACGACGGCTGCGCTGCGAGGCGACAGCGTGACCGCTCGCACTCATGTTCAGCGGGCGATCGAGCTGGCGCGCCGCGACGGCGCTCCCTACGTGCTCGCCCGCTGCCTCCCGGTCATCGGGAGTCGCGCCCTCGCTCAAGGCGACGACGAGGCCGGCCGCCGTCTGTTCACCGAAGCCCTGGAGATGGCCCGGGCCACGCACGATCGCGTGAACGTGGCGCGAGCGCTCGCCTCCCTAGGCGAGGCCGCCCTCACCCGCGGCGAGCTCGACTTGGCCCGGCGACACCTCGAGGAAGCGGTGCCGATCGTCACCCGCGAAGTCGACGGCAGCACGCTCACCGTGAAGGTCCACCTCCTGCTGTCGACCGTCGCTCGCCACGAGGACCAGCTCGACGAAGCCGAGCAGCATCTGGCGCGCGCACTCGCTGCCATCGCCGAGCTCGGCCGCGAGGGCAAGGAGCTCGCCGACGCCTACCGGTGCCGGGCCGACCTCGCGCTCGCCAGGGGCGATACGTCCGCGGCCGAAGGCGCGGCGATCGAGAGCCTCGAGGCGTCGCGGCGGTCGCACCAGCCCGAACGGATCGTCGCCGCGCTCCACATCCTCACCCGGCTCCGGATCGGCACGGGCGCGCACGACGACGCGGCGCGCCTGCTCGCGGAGGCATCGGTCCTGGCGGCCGAAGAAGGCGCGCCCGGCCCCGTCGCGGTGACCCAGGCGTGGAAGGGCGTTCTGGCCATGGCCTCGGGCGAGCTGATCACAGGACAAGCGCTGCTCGACGACGCAGTGGCAACGCTCACCCGCCTCGGGCACCGCTTGGCCGCCGCGGAGGTGGCTGACGCCATGGCCGTGTCGCGTGCATGATGCGTGGATGCGCATCGGGATCAACGGCTCCAGCCTGGTGGCGATCGGCGCGCCGCTCGGCCAGATGGTCGACCACGCCGCCGAGGCCGAGGCCGCGGGGTTCACCTCGTACTGGGTCGCCCAGCTCGCAGTCCCTGACGCGCTGACCGCGATCGCGACGATGGGCCGCCACACCAGCACCATCGAGATCGGGACCGCGGTGATCCCGACGTGGCCTCGGCATCCGCTGATGCTCGCAGCCCAAGCGCTCACCGTGCAGGAGGCGATCGGGAACCGGTTGGCACTCGGCATCGGCCTCGCCCACAAGTCGAGCGTCGAGTCGACGCTGAAGATCCCGTTCGTGACGCCCGCCAAGCACATGGACGAATACCTCTCCGTGCTGCTGCCGGCGATGACCGAGCGGTCCGTCTCCTTCACCGGTGACATCTGGTCGGCCGAGGTCGAGGCCATCGGCGGTGCCCCGGGAGCGGAGCCGCCGGCCGTGCTCCTCGCAGCGATGGGACCGCGGATGCTGCGCCTCGCGGGCGAGCGGACCGATGGCGCCATCCTCTGGCTCAGCGGGCCGAAGGCGATCGCGAAGCAGATCAAGCCTGCGCTCGACGCCGCTGCCGCCGACGCCGGCCGGCCCGCGCCGCGCATCGTCGCGAGCGTCCCGGTGTGCGTCACGACCAAACCCGACGCCGTCCGCGAGGTCATCGCCACGGTCCTCGCCGGGTACAACGACCTCCCGTCCTACCGCGGCGTCATGGACACCGAGGGCGCCGCCGGGCCCGCCGACGTGTCGATCGTCGGCAGCGAGGAGGAGGTGCGAGCCGGCCTCGCGGCGTTCGCCGACGCGGGTGCGACCGACTTCGCAGCGTTGGAGTTCTTCACCGACGCCGACGAGATCACCGCGACCCGAGCCGTCCTCCAGCAGATCGCGGCTGGCTGATCCGCGACATGGCCGTCACGCTCACCTTCGACAACGGCCCTGATCCCCGGACAACGGGCAGCGTCCTCGACGTGCTCGCGGCCCGCGATGTGCGCGCGACCTTCTTCGTCGTCGGCTCGATGCTCAAGCGGCCGGGTGGCCGCGAGCTCGTGGCTCGAGCAGCAGCGGAGGGGCACTGGATCGGCAACCACTCGATGACTCATACGACGCCGCTCGGCGCGGCGCCCGATCCCACCTACGCCGAGACTGAGATCGCCGACACGCAGCGGCTCCTCGGCGACCTCAGCCATGAGCGCCGCTTCTTTCGCCCCTTCGGTGAGGGCGGCAGGTTCGGTACCCACCTGCTGAGCACCGCCGCCGTCGACCTCTTGTGCGCGGGTGGCTACACGTGCGTGCTCTGGAGCTCGGTGCCAAAGGACTGGCTGGACCCGACCGGCTGGGTCGACACCGCGCTCGGCGAGATCGACGAGCTGGACCACGCCGTGGTCGTCCTCCACGACCTGCCGACCGGCGCGATGGACGCGCTGCCGGCGTTCCTCGACCGGCTGCAGGAGCGGGGCGAGGAGATCGTGCAGGACTTCCCGGCCGACGTGCTCGTCATCGATCGGGGCATCCCGGGCGACCTCGAGGGGCTCGTCGCGTGAGCGCATTGCGGCCGGCGGGGCTCCACCACCATGCCTACGTCTCGGCCGACCAGGAGCGGACCCGCGCCTTCTACGAGGACGTCATCGGGCTCCCGCTGGTCGAGACGTGGTGCGAGACCGACGCCATGTCCGACTTCTGCCACACCTTCTACGAGCTCGAGGACGGCTCGAGCCTCGCCTTCTTCCAGTTCGCCGAGCCCGCCGTCCAGGAAGCCAACACCGCGCCGAAGACCTCGGTGTACGACCACGTCGCCCTCGCCGCGACTGCGGGGGTGCAGGCCGCGATCGCTGGTCGGGCCGACGCCGCCGGCGTGCCTACCATGCTGCTCGACCACGGGTACTGCTCCTCGCTCTACGTCAGCGACCCCGACGGTCTCCTCATCGAGATCACGGTCGACCACCCCGACGCTGTGCGGGGCGCGGCCGAGCGCCGAGGCCGGGCCCGGGCAGAGCTCGAGCGCTGGCTGGCCGGCGACCACACCGACAACAACACCTACCGCGCCCACTGAGTCGGGGTCGGCCCCGAACGAGAACTGTGTGCACGAACCCGTGCCTGCCACGGGTTGGCGCACGGAGATGGGTTGGCGCACACGGTTCGCGCGGCCGGACCGGGCCGTCCGGGTTGTGACCGGCCACAACCGCAGGTCCGGTTTTTCCGCTCCAAGCCCGCAGGAAGCGGCCCGTATTCGTGGAACTTGACCAGTATGCGCGCGTCCACCCACCCACGCCGATCCCTACGGCGCGCCAGCGTCATCCTCGTCGGCATCGCGATCCTCGCCGGGCTCCCCGTGGCCGACGCGGTCGGGCCTGCCGTCGACCCGACGGTGCCGGCCGCCCGCGAGACCGAGCCGATCGTCCTCCAGGGTTCGGCGTTCACGGACTGGTCCGCTCCCGCAGAGGTCACGGCCAAGGCACCAGACCCCGGGGGCGCGATGTGCGTTGGCGGCCAGGACGCGCAGTGCACGCACAACCAGTACGAGGAGCCCGAGGTCGCCACCGGCGCCGCGGCCGGCGAGGGCGTGCCGGTCGAGCAGCTGCTCGGCTACCGATGGGACGGCGCGACGAGCGCGTTCGTCCAGATCCCGTTCCAGGTCGACGAGCTCGCCGTGCGCTACCTGTCCAACAACGCATCCGGGTTCTCCGTCTACAGCTGGAGCGATCAGCACCCCACCTACGTTTTCGACCAGGAGCGCTTCCGCTGGACCGCCGAGGACCCTGCTGACCCGTGCCAGGCAGTGCCGCGCGACGGCGTGGCCTCCAGCCCCGACCCGGTCCCCGGTCTCGACAACGACGACGAGGTCGCGTTCATGGCCTCTGACGCCGGCCCGGCGGCGCCCGCCGGTGCGGAGCAGCCCGACGGCCTGGCCGGCTTCAAGACGGTGTCGGTGGTGGATCCGTCCGCTCCTGGCGCGCCGCGCTACGTCTACGTCGCGCTCGCCCGGGCGGACGGACCGTCGGCCGCCTTCACCGCCGCCAACGGCTACGTGCGCTACGAGCCGGACGCCGACAGCGACACCTTCCTGTTCTCCGAGTCGAGCTACGAGGACTACGGCAACACCTACAAGGGCGCGTGGCTCAATCCGGCAACGGGCGACTGCGTGACCGACGATCCCAAGCAGCACCGCCCGAAGGACACGGCGACGGTGCGCACGCCGCGCTACTCGTTCCGCTACGACGGCCGGTGGCTCATGACCGGGCTGCAGGTCGCGCTGGCCGAGACGGCCACCCTCGACGCCAGCCAGTGGGCCTACGGCCCCGACCTCATCGACCAGTGGAAGGCTCGCGCCTTCCAGCAGCGGCCCGGCGGCGAGACGCCGTGCTGCGGCTACGAGGAGGAAGTCAACAACTGGGGCGGCTCGTCGATCCTGATGGGCGTCAAGTCCGGTCCCGTGCGCGTGATCCGCGCGACGTGGGGCGCTGACTCCTCCACCAACAACATCCGCATGGAGATCTTCTACCGAGACGAGATCCGCGAGATCGACTACCTGCGGGTCCACGTCATCCCGCCGTTCGACGGCATCTACTCGCAGTGGGACTACAACGCAGGCAAGGTCACCCGCTACTTCAACCCATGGGTGCCTGAGGGCGTCGAGGTCGACGGCAAGAACGACGAGGTGTTCGGCAACACGCGCATGCGCGTCGCGTCCGACGGCGTCGGCGTGCGCGATGACGACCCGATCCCGGTGGTCGGCCCGCAGGACGTGAGCGTCGGCGCCGAGGGGCGGTGCCCCGACGACGACACCGGCGACGCGTGCATCAACAACGACATCGACGTCCCCGACCCGACGTTCTCCGGCCCGAACCCGAGCGTGAACTACGAGCAGGTGAGCGGGCCGTACGGAACGCTGGTGCACCGGATCTCGGCTCGCCAGATCACCGCCGGCACCGCGTACACCGTCGCGACCGTCCCCTACTACCGGGACGACGCGTGCTTCGACGACGGCACCGGCAGCGACCCCGGTCCGCATCTCCGCTCCCGTGGCGTCGACCCTGACGTCGACACCGATGGCCAGCCCAGGGTCTGCTGGGACCCATTGATGGGCGACCCGTCGGACGTCACGCCCAGCGATCACCTCTACCAGGGCGACATAGGCACCCATGGCATACACATCGAGCTGATCGCTGACTCGGACAACGCGGCCGGGACGGTGCCGCTCACCGAGATCGACGGCGAGTCCCGCATCGTCGTGCTGGTGGGACCGCAGCCCAACGTGGGCGAGCGCTACGGCCGCGGCACCGAGAAGCCCCTCATCGTGACCGTGCTGCCCTAGTGCAGCCCCGCGGAAGTTCCGTGCACGTATCGCCGAGTCGGGGTCGTCGCT
>CAYSAC010000081.1:0-11737 GCA_964428815.1 uncultured Acidimicrobiaceae bacterium
AACGGACCCGAGTGGGAGTTCCAGGGCTGCACCGAGGTCGCCGAGCCCGACCCCCACGGCGACTGCGCGTTCACCTACGAAGGCGGCTCCGCGCACTTCAACATCGTCTACGGCGCCATCAACGGCTGGTCGATCTACGAGGTCTACTTCGTCGCTGACTAGGCGGGAGCGTCATGGTGATCGCGAGCAACGACGTCATCCGCAACCATGCGGCCTTCATCTGGTCGGTCGCTGACCTGCTGCGTGGTGACTACAAGCAGTCCGAGTACGGCCGAGTGATCCTGCCGATGGTCGTGCTGCGGCGGCTGGACTGCGTGCTCGAGCCGACCAAGGACAAGGTGCTGGAGACGGCCAGCAAGCTCGCGGGGAAGGTCGACAACGTTGCGCCGCTGCTCGAGCAAGCGACCGGCGGTGAGCAGTTCTTCAACACGTCGCCACTCACGATGACCCGCCTGCTCGACGACCCGCCGAACATCGCCGACAACCTGCGCACGTACCTGTTGGCGTTCTCGCCGGCAGCGCGAGACGTGCTGGAGAAGTTCGACCTGCCAACGCAGATCACTCGGCTCGACAATGCCGACCTCCTGTACCTCGTCGTGTCCCGGTTCTGCGAGATCGACCTGCACCCCGACGCCGTGTCCAACCTCGAGATGGGCTACCTCTACGAGGAGCTGATCCGCCGCTTCTCCGAGCTGTCGAACGAGACAGCCGGCGAGCACTTCACCCCACGTGAGGTGATCCGGCTGATGGTCAACCTCCTCTTCATCGAGGACGACGACCTCCTCACCAAGCCGCGCATCCTGAAGACGATGCTCGACCCGGCGGCCGGCACCGGCGGCATGCTCAGCGTCGCCGAGGACCACCTCCGCTCGCTCAACCCCAAGGCCCGACTCGAGGTCTACGGCCAAGAGCTCAACCCCGAGACCTACGCGATCTGTCGCAGCGACATGATGCTCAAGGGTCAAGACGCGTCCCACATCGTGCTCGGCAACTCGTTCTCCGAGGACGGCTTCGACGGCCAGCAGTTCGACTACCTCCTCGCCAACCCACCGTTCGGCGTCGAGTGGAAGAAGGTCGAGCGCGCCGTCCGCGACGAGCACGAGTCGAAGGGCTTCGCCGGACGGTTCGGTGCCGGCCTGCCGCGCATCAATGACGGCTCGTTCCTGTTCCTGCAGCACATGATCTCGAAGATGAAGCCGGTCGAGCAGGGTGGCTCACGCTTGGCGATCGTCTTCAACGGCTCGCCGCTCTTCACCGGTGCCGCCGGCTCAGGAGAGTCGGAGATCCGCCGCTGGATCATCGAGAACGACTGGCTCGAAGCCGTCGTCGCGCTGCCCGACCAGCTCTTCTACAACACCGGCATCTCGACGTACTTCTGGGTCGTCACCAACCGCAAGAGCCCCGAGCGACGCGGCAAGGTCCAGCTCGTCGACGCCCGCGAGCTCTGGCAGAAGATGCGCAAGAGCCTCGGCGAGAAGCGCAAGGAGCTCGGCCCCGACCACATCGCCGAGATCACCAAGCTCTACGGCGCGTTCGAAAAAGGCGACCGCGTCAAGATCCTCCCCAACGAGTCGTTCGGCTTCATGCGCATCACCGTCGAGCGCCCGCTCCGCCTGCGCTGGGAGATCAACGACGACACGCTCGCCGCGATCCGCGCCGACAAGAAGCTCGCCAAGCTCCACCCCGACGTCGTCGACGCGCTCGTCGCTGCACTCGGCGAGCACTCGGGTGTCGCGGGCGACCGATCGACTGTCGATCAGATCCTCAAGGCCGCAGGCCTCACAGCCGCGCACCAGAAGGCCGTCTGGGACGCGCTCGCCGTCCGCGACGACGACGCACCGGTCATCACCAACCGCAAAGGCGAACCAGAGCCCGACCCCGACCTGCGCGACCAGGAGAACGTCCCGCTCCCCGACATGCGCGTCGGCTTCGAGGACGATCCGACCGCGCGGCTCGCGACCATCGAGTACCGCACCGCCGTCGAGGACCACCTCACGGCCGAGGTCCACCCCTACGTCCCGGATGCGTGGATCGATCACACCAAGACCAAGATCGGCTACGAGATCCCGCTCACGCGCCACTTCTACAAGTACGTGCCCCCGAGGTCGTTGGAGGAGATCGACGCCGAGATCAAGCAGCTCGAGAGCGAGATCCAAGAGCTGCTGAACGAGGTGACCGAGTGAGGACGGTGCCGCTCAAGCGGGTGGCGTACATACGCGTGAGCAACGTGGACAAGAAGACCGTCGAGGGCGATGTACCTGTGCGGCTGTGCAACTACACGGACGTGTACTACCGCGACGTGATCCGGGCCGATCAGGAGTTCATGACGGCGACCGCGACGCCCGAGCAGGTCGCGGCGTTCCGATTGCGGGCGGGCGACGTTCTAATCACAAAGGACTCTGAGACTCCCGATGACATCGGAGTGCCTTCCATCGTCGAGGTTGCTGCCCCTGACTTGATCTGCGGCTACCACCTCGCGTTGATAAGACCCAATCCGCGGCTTGTGGACGACCGCTATCTCTACTGGTCAGTGTGTGGTGACTCGGTCCGCGAGCAGTGGTCCGTCGCGGCAACCGGCGTCACCCGGTTCGGCCTGCGCTCGGACACCATCGGCGGTGCCGTTCTGCGATGGCCCGAGCTCACCGAGCAGCGTTCGATCTCAGCCTTCCTTGACGCAGAGATCGGTCGGATCGACGAACTATTGGGGAGCAAGCGGGCACTAGGACGGCTGTTGGCCGAACGGCAGCAGCCCGCCATCGACTCGGCGTTCGATGTGGACGAGCCGCTGGTAGCTCTACGCAGACTCGCTGGCCGAATTACAAGCGGTCCTCGTGGCTGGGCCGAGTACGCATCTGACACGGGTACACCATTCCTGCGGATCACGAACATCCAACGCGACTCCATCGAACTAGACCTCTCGAACACCCTCCTTGTCGATGCGCCCCCGAGCGCTGAGAGTCGGCGCACGGCTGTCCGCGACGGTGACGTACTCGTCTCCATCACCGCTGACATCGGATCCGTCGCGATTGCACGCCGCGATCAGGCTGGAGCCAACGTAAGCCAGCATGTTGCGCTGCTAACTCCTGTCGGCTGCTTGCCTGAGTGGATGGCCTTCGCCATCCGCTCGTCGCTCGCGCGGGCGCAGCTCGACGCAGGACAGTACGGCGGCACGAAGACCCAGCTCAGTCTCGGTGACATTGCCGCGCTACGTGTTCCGGTGCCAAACGTCGATGAGCAGCGACGGCGACTCGACCACCTCACGCAAGTTCTGAGCACGACGGAGAGCGCGCGCCAATTGCTGACCCGACAGATCGCGCTGTTGCAGGAGCGCAGACAGGCGCTTATCACTGCTGCCGTTACCGGCGTGCTCGAGATCCCTGGGGTTGCGGCGTAGACCTACGCCGCGATCGGGCCGGCTCGGCTCTCGATCGTGCGGCCCCACTTGTTCGTGAGCGTGATCTGGCTGTCGGCGTTGCCCGATGCGGTCCAGCCGCCCTCGTGGAGCATGTGGTGGTGGTGCCAGCACACGCCCATCAGGTTGGACGCGTTGGTGGGGCCGCCCTTGGGCCAGTGCTTCATGTGGTGGAGGTGGCGGATGGGGCGGGTGCAGCCGGGCCACCGGCAGCAGCCCTGGTCTCGGCCGACGACGCGGCGGCGCAGCCACCGCGGGGGTGTGCGCGAGGCGCGGCCGATGCCGACGGTGCGGCCGTCGGGCTCGTCGATGCTCAGCTCGATCTTCGTGTCGCACAGCATCCGCTCGAGCGTGTCCTCGCTGATCGGCTGACCGTCGATCGTGGCGTTGGTCTCGGCGTCGCCGTCGCCCGTCACCATGCCAGCCGGCACGTGCACGACGACGACGGATGCGTCGGGGTCGGAGCTGTTGGACGCGGCGCGAGCGAGATCTTCGGCGCAGACGTCGCGCAGCGCGTCGGCCATGCGGACCTCGGCCTTGGCCCAGATGCCCGTCTCCGGGTCGGGCCCGGCCGCCTCAGCGCGGCGCTCGAGGTCGGCCCGAACGTAGGCCGCGTCCTCCGTCGGCAGGAAACCGGAGATCCGTGAGCCCAGGCCGGACTCATCGGGGCGCAGGCGGAAGTACGCGCTGCCCCGAGCCTCTGCGTGCTCGAGCTTGGTCACCTTGCGTCGCTGCTGGGCCAGCGTCTCGGTCTCGGCGCAGCTGAGGGACGGGAGTACGCCGGCGAGCATCTCGTCGTCGGCAGGCGTCGCGAACGACAGCGCGTGCATGAGCTGCTCGAAGCCGACCTGCCCGGACGCGAACGCCTCACGCAGCAGCGGCATCTCGTCGAGCGCCTTTGCGGCCTTGACCCACTGCCGGGCGACGCGCGGCGACAGGTTGAAGCGGTAGGCCAGCCAGTCGGCCATGGTGAACGCGCTGTCGACCTTGTGGTCCTCGAGCCGGTCGCTCACGACGATCACGCGCAGCATCTCGGCGTGGATGGCGTTGGCGCGGTCGGCGAGGCGGTCGAGCACCGTCTCGCGCTGGTCCTGGCTGCAGCACGAATAGTCGATCAGGTCGTCGACCATGGCTCACCTCCGGGACGCGCGTCGCTCGACTGGAGGGGACCAGGAGCACTGGTCCCGAAGGGGAAGTTCACCTAAACTACACCCTTGTCATTCACTCTGCAACCCGTTTCGCGAGATTTCTCCCATCTATCGCAATACTTCTCGGCGCATGGCCAACCCCGACGAGCAGCACTTCGAGACCGCGATCTGCGACTGGCTCACCGAGCACGGTGGCTATGTCGCGGTGAAGAACGATGTGCTGCAGGCCTCGCCCCGCGACTTCGATGCCGTGCGCGGCCTCGACACGGTCGAGCTGTTCACGTTCATCGGTGCCACGCAAGCGGATGACTGGGGGGAGATCGTCAAGCGCTACGGCGGCGATCCCGACGTCGCGCAGGCAAAGTTCGCCGACCGGCTGAGCCGCGAGCTCGACAAGCGCGGGGTGGTCGACGTGCTGCGCCACGGTGTGGTCGATCAGGGCGTGACGCTGCGCATGGCGTACTTCAAGCCGGCGCACGCGCTGACGCCCGAGCTGGTGGCGAAGTACGAGGCGACCCGGCTGACCGCGACGCGGCAGCTGCGGTACGCGTCGGGCGAGGGGAAGGCGCTCGACCTCGCGCTGTTCGTGAACGGGATCCTGGTGGCGACCGCCGAGCTGAAGAACCCGCTCACCGGCCAGGGGGTCGACAAGGCGATCGGTCAGTACCGCACCGACCGCGACCCGAAGAACCGAACGCTGGCGCGCGCCGTCGTCCACTTCGCCGTCGATCCGCAGCGAGTGGCGATGACCACACGGCTGGCGGGCGACGAGACGCGCTTCCTGCCGTTCAACCGCGGAAGTGGCGGCGGGGCCGGCAACCCCGCCAACAAGTCCGGGCACGCGACCTCGTACCTGTGGGAGCAGGTCTGGCATCGCGACGCTTGGCTCGACGTGCTCGGCCGTTTCGTGCACGTCGACAAGCCGGCGAAGGGCTCGAAGAAGTCAGGGCTCGTCGTCTTCCCCCGCTACCAACAGTGGGACGCGGTGATCCGGCTCGAGGCGGCGGCGCGGGACGAGGGCGCGGGTCACTCGTACCTGACGCAGCACTCCGCGGGCTCAGGGAAGTCGAACACGATCGCGTGGCTCGCGCACCGCCTGTCGACGCTGCACGCTGGCGACACGAAGGTGTTCGACAAGGTCGTGGTCATCACCGACCGGCTCGTGCTCGACCGGCAGCTGCAGGAGACGATCTACCAGTTCGAGCACGCACACGGTGTGGTGCAGCGGATCGACCAGTCCTCACAGCAGCTCGCCGACGCGCTGTCCGGCGAACAGGCGCGGGTGATCATCACGACGCTGCAGAAGTTCCCGCTCGTGCTGGACAAGGTCGACGCCCTCCCCGATCGGCGCTACGCGGTGATCGTCGACGAGGCGCACTCGTCGCAGACGGGTGAGGCGGCGAAGGAGCTGCGGCGCGTGCTCGGCTCCGCGGCGACCAAGGACAGCGATGGCGATATGGACCTCGACGCGGTCGAGGAGGCGCTCGCCGAAGCTATCGCTGCCCGAGGCGCTCAACCGAACCTGAGCTTCTTCGCGTTCACGGCGACGCCGAAGGGCAAGACGCTCGAGCTGTTCGGCCGGCTGAACAAGGACACGGGCAAGCACGAGCCGTTCCACGTGTATTCGATGCGCCAGGCCATCGAGGAGCGGTTCATCCATGACGTGCTCGCGAGCTACACGACCTACGAGACGTACTTCCACCTCGAGAAGGCGATCACCGACGATCCCGCGTATGAGACCAAGAAGGCGCGCAAGGCGATCGCTCGGTTCGTGACCCTGCACGAGCACAACCTGGCGCAGAAAGCCGAGATCGTGGTCGAGCACTTCCGCGCCCACGTGGCCCACAAGGTGGCCGGTCAGGCGAAGGCGATGGTCGTGTGCTCGTCACGTGTCCATGCGGTGCGGTTCTGGCAAGCCCTGCGCAAGCACATCAGCGACCACGGCTACGACCTCGGCGTCCTCGTCGCCTTCTCCGACGCGGTGACGGTCAACGGCGACGAGCCGGTCACAGAGGCGAAGTGCAACGGCTTCCCCGAGTCGCAGACCGCGGAGCGGTTCGACACGGACGAGTTCCAGATCATGGTCGTCGCCGAGAAGTTCCAGACCGGCTTCGACCAGCCGAAGCTCTATGCCATGTACGTCGACAAGACGCTGAGCGGTCTCGCCGCCGTGCAGACCCTGTCGCGCCTCAACCGAACGCACCCCGACAAGGACGGCACCTTCATCCTCGACTTCGTGAACGGCGCGGAGGACATAGCTGACGCGTTCGAGGACTACTACGGGCGCACCGTCGCCCCGCCGTCCGATCCGAACCTGCTCTACGACACGCGCCACGCGCTCGACGAGTTCGGCATCCTCGTCGTCGAGGAGGCGACCACGTTCGCCCGGCTGCTGCTCGCCGAGCGCCTCGACCACGGCCGGCTACACGCTGCGCTCGGTCCCGCGATCGATCGGTTCTGGGACATGGAGGAGGACGAGCGCGACCGGTTCCGCGACGCGCTCAGCCGCTTCGTGCGGGTCTACGCGTTCCTCGCACAGATCGTCTCGTTCAGCGACACCGCTCTGGAGCGGGACTACCTGTTCGCCAAGGCGCTCGCGGCGTTCATCAAGGACGACGGCGCCGTCGGGGTCGATCTGAGCGGGATCATCGAGCTCACCCATCTCCGCCATGAGCAGCAGTTCGCTGGCTCGGTGGCGCTCGACGCCGACGGTGGTGAGGTCTCGACGATCTACTCCGGCACCGGGCGCATGAGCGAGCCGGAGCCCGAGCCGCTGTCGGTGATCATCGATCGCCTCAACGCGCTGTACGGCACCGACTGGAGCGACGCCGACCGCCTCGTCTTCGACGCCGCCCTCGAGGACCTGGTCGCCAGCGAGGAGGTGCAGGCCACCGCCGTCAACAACTCGGCGGAGAACTTCGGCGTCGTGTTCCCCGAGCTCTTCCAGAAGGCGCTCCTCGGTCGGATGGACCGCAACGAGAAGGTCGTCTTCAAGTACCTGGATGACGCCGACCTCGCCGCCGACGTCATCAAGGTGTACGCCACGCTCGCCCAGGCGCGCGCCAAGGTCGCGTACCAGGAGCACTGCCCCATCGGCGAGCTGCTCGACGCCGACGAGAACCACCACCTCGAGTACAAGGCGAGCCTTCGCACCGGCGCCGACAGCGGCGAGGTCATCAAGGCGCTCGAGAGCGCGTCCGTGAAGACCATCGCCGCGTTCGCCAACAGCCGCGAAGGTGGCACGCTCCTCATCGGCGTCGCGAACGACGGCGCCGTGCACGGACTCGCGGCGGACTACGCGTCGCTGCACAAGGAGGACAAGAGCGACCGCGACCGCTTCCTGCTCCACCTGAACCAGCTGCTCATCACCGCGTTGGGCGAGACCGCGGCGAGCAGTGTCTCGACGCAGGTCCACACGATCAACGGCGACGAGCTCTGTCGCGTGCACGTGCCCCCGAGCAGCTTCCCCGTCGACGCCACCGTCGTCGTCGACAAGGCCGGCAAGACCGAGAAGCGCACCGCGTTCTACATCCGCATCGGCAACGGCACGCGAGAGATCACCGACGCGACGGAGAAGCAGAAGTACATCTCGAGCCGCTGGGCGTCGTCAGCGCCGTCCATCTGACTCAGTCCTCCCCCGGCCGGCGCTCCTCTTCCTTGGACGGGTCGCCCTTGTATCCGGACGGATAGGTGCGGGCCAGCTCCTCGGCGGTCGGCGTGCGCTTGGCGCGAGCCTCCGGCGGCAGCAGATCGGCGATCGCCTTCATGATGCGCTTGGTGTCCGCGTCGGTCGACGCGTGCTTGAGCGGCACCGGACCTCCGACGCGAATCGTGACGAGCGGAGGGTTGGTCACGTTCCAGATGCGCGGCAGCCGCTCGCTGCGCGGCCAGACCCGCTCGGTGCCCCACATCCCGACCGGGATCACCGGCGCCCCGGTCATCTCGGCCAGCCGAGCCGCGCCCCAGCGCCCCTTGAGAACGGGGTCGAAGAACACCGGGCCGCGCGGGATCGTGCCCTGCGGCATCATCGCAACGAGCTGGCCGGCGTCGAGCGCCGCGGCGGCGGCCGCGAGCGGCTCGTCCGACCCCGTCCCCCGCTCGACGCGGATGCCGCCCATGGCGCGCATGGCCTGGCCGACGATCGGTGCGTCGAACACCTCCTTCTTGCCGAGGAAGCGCGTTGGCCGGCCCCGCTGCGCGAGTGCCAGCCCCATCGCCAAGGGGTCGAAGTAGCTGCGGTGGTTGCCGACGATGATCGCCGGCCCCTCGGCTGGGATGTTGTCGGTGCCGGAGATGTCGAAGCGGGCGTACGGGATGAGCGCGGGGCTCGACAGCGCCATGGCGACCTGCTGAGGCTCGATCCCCAGGATCTTGGGGACGCCAGGCGGCACATCGAGGTGGACCGTCGGCCAGCGCCGCACGATCGCCATTACCGCCATGCGAGGGTCGGGGTTCACCGCGACCGGGTGCTTCACCGCGGAGAGGAGCGGCAGGTCGTAGAAGCTGTCGCTGTAGGCCCAGCTGTCGGCCAGTGCCACGCCGTTCGCCGACGCCCACTCCTGCACCGCCCTGAGCTTGCCGGGCCCCCACACGAACTCGCCTGCGATGGAGCCGTCATAGGCGCCGTCGCGCTCGCCGTACCGCGTCGCGACCACGTCGTCGAAGCCCAGCGCGTCGGCGAGCGGCTTGACCAGATCGAACGGCGTGGTCGTCGCGAGGACCAGCTTGCGGCCGGCAGCGCGGTGCTCGTCGAAGAGCGGCTTGGCGAAAGGCTGCACGGCGTCGGCGAGCGTCTCGGCCGCGAGCTTGCCGGCCTCTTGGACGGCACTGCGCGTCCAGCCGTTCGCGAAGCGCGCCGCCTGGCGGGTGAGCAGCATCGACGGTCGGGTCTCGCCGATGAGGTTGAAGATCCGGTAGACGAGCGCCTCACCCGGCATGTTGCGCTCGCCGAGCACACCCGCCGAGCGCAGCGCCTCGGAGATCACCGGCCCGGACGCCCCTCGAAGGAGCGTGCGGTCAAGGTCGAAGAAGGCGGCGCCAGCCATAGGGCGGACGATAGACGGTGGACAAAACGAGAGCGCCGGCCCGGGGGGAGGGCCGGCGCTCTGGGGTGCTCTGGAGCTGGTGGGGGAACCGGCTCCGGCACGTTGTGGAGGCACCAGGGGGATGGCACCTCTCGTTGTGCCGGTCATGTTCAACGATCGCGAGCGATCCGTCAAACAGGTATTACCGATAGGTGCCATCATTGACAGCGATGGACCTCCGCCAGCTCCTCGCCCTCGTCGCCGTGGCTGAGCAGGGCAGCTTCTCGGCTGCCGCCCGTTCGCTTCACACGGTCCAGTCGAACGTGTCCAGCCACATCGCGCGGCTCGAGCGCGAGCTCAGCGTCAGCCTCGTCGACCGAGCCGGCGGCGCGCTCACCGAGGAGGGCCAGGCCGTGGTCGAGCGGGCCAGGCGCATCCAGGTCGAGCTCGAGGCGTTGGTGGCCGATGTCGCCGCCCTGCACGACGAGGTCACCGGCAACGTCCGCATCGGCTGCATCGGCACCGTCGGCCGCTGGCTCGTGCCGCTGCTCCTCGAACGGCTGGACGAGCGCCATCCCAAGGTGCACCTCATCGTCGTCGACGCCACGACGACCTCCCTCCTCCCCCAGCTGCTCTCCGACCGGCTCGACCTCGCGATCGTGAACCTGCCAGTGGCCGACCCCGACATCGCCGCCGAGGCGCTCTTCGACGAGGACCGGCTCGTCGTCGCGCCCGATGACCACCCGCTGGCGAGCCGCGACTCGGTGACGATCGCCGAGCTGGCCGAGCACGAGCTCCTGCTCGAGCCGCGTGGCACGTCCTTCCGTGACGAGCTCGACCAGGAGGCGGCGCGCGCCGGCGTGCGCCTCGAGGCAAAGGCGGAGGTCGACGGCCTCCGGCTCATCGCGTCGCTCGCCTTCGAGGGCTTCGGCGCCGCGATCATCCCCGCCACCGCCGCGCCGACTTGGCTGAAGGGCCGCTGGCGACGGGTCGCAGTCGAGGGGATCAGCCGCCGCCAGGTCGGTCTCGTCCGGCGGCGCCGCGGGCTCCTCGCCGCGCCCGCCCGCGCCGTGCGCGAGCTGGTCCGCGAGGTCGTGGTCGAGCACGGGGAGGAGATGCCTGGCGTCTACCCCGCGTAACCAGGCACGGCCCGCAGGGGTCGCAGGGAGGATGGCCGTCCCGCTCCGCGCGATGCACACCGGGTCGCTCTCGGCGCGGGTTGAGTCGATCGCCGGCCGCGAGGTCGTCATGGTGGAGACCGATCCGGCGGTGCACCGCGGCGCGCTCACCGAGGCCGACGGCGAGACGTGGGCCGCAGCCGCGACGATGGCGCTCGACATGCGGATCCCGCTCGTCGGCGTCCTGGCGACGAGCGGCGCCGACGTGGGCGAGGGCGTGGCCGCCCTCCACGGCTGGGGACGTGCCGCCCGCGCCGTGGTGGCCTGCTCCGGCACCGTCCCGATTCTGTTCGCGGTCACCGGGCCTGCGATCTCCGGCCCTGCACTCCTGCTCGGCCTGGCCGACCACGTCGTCATGACCGAGGACGCGTACGCGTTCGTCAGCGGTCCGCGCATGGTCGCGGAGTTCACCGGCGAGGTGCGCGACGCGGCCGGGCTCGGCGGCGCCGCCGTCCACGGCAGGATGACCGGCCTCGCAACGGCAGTCGTCGCCGACCGATCGGCGGCGATGGCCCACATCGAGCTGATCCTTGCGTTCCTCCCGTCCAGCACCGACGACGAGCCGCCGCGCTGGTTCACGACCGATCCGATCGACCGTGCCGTGCCAGAGGCCGGCGCCTGCCTGCCGACCGCCGCCACCGGCGGCTACGACGTACGCGAGGTCGCGCGAGCGATCGTGGACGACGGCGAGCTCGTCGAGCTGCGCGAGCGCTGGGCGCCCAACCTCGTCACCGCGCTCGCGACGATCGGCGGACGGCCCGTGGGCGTCGTCGCCAACCAGCCGATGGCGATCGCGGGCACGCTCGACATCCCGGCATCGCAGAAGGGCGCGCGGTTCGTCGCAACGTGCGACGCGTTCAACCTGCCGCTCGTCACGCTCATCGACACGCCCGGCTTCTATCCGGGGAAGGACCTCGAGTGGCGAGGCATGATCCGCCACGGCGCGCAGCTCGCGTTCGCCTACGCGAGGGCGAC
>CAYSAC010000082.1:0-11697 GCA_964428815.1 uncultured Acidimicrobiaceae bacterium
GAAGCGGACCCGCTTGAGCAGCGGCCCGAGGCCCTCGGCTTCGGCCTGGGCGATGCCGGAGGAGGGCTCGTCGAGCAGCAGCACCTTCGGCTCGGCGGCGAGCACGCACGCGAGGTCGACGATGCGGCGCAGACCAGTCGACAGCTCCTTGATGAACTTGTCCCGGTAGTCGCCGAGGTCCAGCAGCTCTATGAGCTTCTCGGCGCGGGCCCGCACCCGCCGCTCGGCCTTCCTGGCCGACGGGAACTGCGCGGCATTGAGCAGCGCGCTGCGGACCTCGAGCCGCTGCTCGAGCGCGACGAGCAACGTCTCGAACACGGTGAGCGACGGGAAGAGCCGAGCGTCCTGGAACCGGCGGATCAGCTTCTTCTGCGCCCGCAGCTCGGGAGCCAGCTTGGTGATGTCGACGCCGTCGTAGCGAACGATCCCCTCGTCTGGCACCTGGTGGCCGCTGATGAGGTCGAAGATCGTCGTCTTGCCGGCGCCGTTCGGACCGATGAGGCCCAGCACCTCGCCCTCGCGGAGGCCGAAGCTCACACCGTTGACTGCGTTCACGCCGCCGAAGCGCTTCACCAGGCCGTCGACCTCGAGCACCGGCCGAGCCTCGACGAGGTCGAAGGCACGCTGGTCGCGCTCGCTGCGCCGGGCACCGGCAGGAGCGCCGTCGGTCAGCGCGCCCGTACCCTTCACATAGACAGCGCGGAGGATGTCAGGCCGGGCGAGCAGGTCGGCGGTCGGCCCGTTGAACTTGATCTCGCCCTTCTCCATGAAGATGGCGCGGTCGGCGATCGTGAGCGCGACGTTGACCGACTGCTCGACGACGACGATGGTCACGCCCTGGCGGTTGATCTCCTTGACCACCTCGACCAGCTCGCCGACGACCAGCGGCGACAGGCCGAGCGACAGCTCGTCGATGAGCAACAGCTTGGGCTTGGACAGGAACGCCTGCGCGAGCGACAGCTGCTGCTGCTGACCGCCCGAGAGGTCTCCGGCCAGCGTGTCGGGGCGCTCGCGAAGACCGGGGAAGATCCGGAACACCTCGGCGAGGCGCTCCTCGTTCTCCTCGCGGCTCTCGGTGAGCCACGTGCCGAGCAGCAGGTTCTCCCGCACGCTCAGCCCCGGGAAGATGCCGCGCCCGCCGGGCATCTGGATGATGCCCCGAGCCGCGATCTCATGGGGCGGCATGTGGGTGATGTCCTTGCCGTTGAAGACGATGCCGCCAGAGGACGCCTCTGTGATGCCGCACATGGCGCGCAGGACCGTCGACTTGCCGGCGCCGTTGGTACCGAGGAGCGCGACGATCTCGCCCTCCTCGACGTCGATGTCGATGTCGAAGAGCACCTGCACGCCGCTGTAGGCGACGTCGACGTTGCGGGCGACGAGCAGCTTGGACGAGCCCGCCTCCTTCGCCCGCTTCCACTCCGCTTGAGCCATGGTCGCCGCGAACGCGTTGCGCACGTCGAGCTCGAAGAAGCTGCTCGCGCTCATCCAGATGAGGGCGCTGATCACCGCGAACGGGATCGAGAACACCCAGACGCCGTCGTAGCTGTACTCGCCGAAGAAGTAGCGCGCGATCGGAAGGAACAGCAGAAGCGTCGGGAACGTGGTCAGGCCGAACAGCTGCAGGCCCTGGGTGCGGATGTTGGACGGCAGCACCTGGGCATAGACGACGCTGCTGGCCGGGCCGATGAGCCCGAGCCCGAAGCTCGACAGCGCGCTGGCGACGATGAGGAGCGCTATCGGCGGCTCGGCCAGGTAGAGCAGGGGCCGGGGCGAGACGATCAGGTTGGCGACGCCGACGATGATGAGGACCCGGGCCGGGTTGCGCCGCATGAAGCTGTCGATGAGGCCGCCGCCGACGAACCCGCCGATCAGCGAGCAGAACGCTGTGGGCAGGAACACGTAGGCCAGCTCGAGCGCGGAGAGGTGGTACTTCTCTGCGTAGTAGAAGGGCAGGAACAACCCGATGATCCTGACGGCGGACTGGAAGACGTTCGCCACCATGACGCGTCGGATCGTGCGGATGGCGAGGGTCGCCCGCCAGGCCTCGCCGAAGGACATCGGCTCGTCCTCAGTGATCGCCTCGTCGGCGGTCGCGCCCATCGTGAGCCGCTCCCAATAGCCGCGTACCGGCTCCCTGAGCGTGAACAGCGCGATCACGCCCATGATCGCCAGCGGGATGCCGAACGCGAAGAACGCGGTGTCGAACCCGTACTCGACGATCACGTAGCCGGCGGCCACGGGGACGAGCAGGGTGGACGCCTCCTCGAGGTTGCCCAGCAGCGCGAACGCCTTCCCTCGGACGGTCGGCGGGTAGTAGTCGGCAAGCAGCGAGTAGTGCGGGACGCTGCCGCCCCTATAGGCCGTGTCGCCGACAACGCGCGGGGTGGCGACCGACGCGAACGACCGTCCGAACGACGTCCAGATGCCGGCGATGCCAGACACCAGCGTGCCGATGGCGACGAACGGGACCCGGCGGTGGCGGTCGGCGTACCACCCGGCGAACAGCGCGGCGATCGTGGCGAAGCCGCCGACAAGGACCTGGATGCCGATGACGTCCCCGACGCTGATGTTCAGCTCGCGGGCGATGGTCGGCCCGGCGAGGTCGAACGTTGCGGTGTCGAACGCCTGGAAGAACGTGATCGCGGCGAGCGTGATGAGCGGTGTGATGCCGTACTTCGTGGCCCGAAGCTCGCGGAAGTCGCGAGCGTCGCGGAGCACCTCCTTGAACCTGCGCCGATCGCCCCCTCGCATGCCCGCGGTCCCCGCGACGACGGGCGCGATCTGGGCCCTGGCCGGCAGGGTCACGTGGCCCGCGGTCTCATCGAGCGGACGGTCGGTCTCGGCCAGCACGTCGAGCACCGCGGTCGAAGTGCGCTCGCCGGCCGCGGCCGACGGCGAGGCGGGCGAGGCGCTGACCGCGCGACGCCGCAGACGCCTCGGTCCGGTGCCGTTGCCGTTGGTCTCCATCAGGTCCCCTCTGCCAGCGCGGTCACTGCCCCGCCGATCACGGTGTGCTCGCGGCTGTCGGCACCGGTCTTCGTCCCGGCGTGACGCCCGCGGTAGAGCTCAGACGGCAGCTCGAAGCGATCCGTCGGTGAGAGTGCCGCGAGCCCGCTCCCGCTCTCGGCGTCGGCCAGCGGGATCTGGCGGTTCGCCAGCGCCTCGGCGTCGTAGTCGGCGAACAGGCTGGGCACGATCAGCTGGCGCCGCTGGGCGATGATCCGGAGCACCGAGTCGCGCATGGCGTTGAAGATCGAGATCAGTCCGGCCGGGAACGTCAGGATGAGGAACAGCGGGCCACCGGAGGCGGCGATGACCGCGATCAGGCCGCTGACGCCGAAGAACTGTATGAAGGCGAACCACGCGGCACCGAGGAGCGCGCCGATGCTCGAGCCGACACCGCCGAAGACGGCCTCGGTGAAGGCCTGCACGCTGCGCTGCGCGGTGAATGCCTCGACGTTCAGACCTTGCTGCTGGTGGGCGAAGATGGCGCCCGCGAAGCCAGACAGTGCGCCGGCGATCGCGAAGGCGAGCAGCTTGGTCCGCACGATCGGAACGCCGAACGACTGCACGTTGGCGTCGTTCTCGCGCAAGGCGATGAGGATGCGGCCGGTGCGGGTGCGACGAAGGTTGCCGACGACGATCAGCGCGAGCACCAGCGCGGCAACGCACAGGAAGTACATGCTCGTCTCGTCGCGGAAGTCGAGGAAGAAGAACGTCGGTCGCTCGGGCGGTTCGGTCGGCAGCAGCCAGCCGAAGTAGCGCTCGTTGAACAGCACCGACTGGATGGCGACCGCGAACGCGAACGTCACGGGGAGCAGGAAGAGGCCGCGGATGCGCAGCGCGGGCAGCCCGACGAGCGCGGAGAAGGCGCCGGTGATGGCCGCGGCGATGGGCACGGCGATCCAGAAGGGCAACCCGGTCGTCGCGGTGAGCGCGCCGCCGACGACCGCGCCGATGGCGGCGAAGCCCCACTGGCCGAGGCTCACCTGACCGCCCCAACCCGTCAGCACGACGACCGACAGCGTGATGATGGCGGACAAGTAGAGGACGCTGAACGTCGTCACGAGTCCCGCGCTGGCGATGAACGGAACGACGCCGAGCCCGACGAGGCCGATCGCATAGAAGACATACCGCGACACGCGCACCGGTGGCAGCACCGCGAGCACCTTCGGGATCGCGCGCTGCTCCTCCACGGCCGACCACGACGCTCCCGCGCCTTGGTCGGCGCGCGAGGTGCCTCGACGCTGGAGCAGGAGCGTGACCGTGAGGGCGAAGAACAGCAGGACTGGGATGAGAGCGGCGTCGTTCGGGAGGCTCCACCGCCACGCCTCGGTCACGACGCCGATGGCCACGGAGGCGAAGACCGTCGTCGGGATGCGCTCCATGCGGCCGATCACCGCTGCCGCGAACGCTGACAGGAGCAAGACCGGTGCGAAACCGCCCGCTGCGGAAGGGGTCTCGAGCATACCGGTGAGCGTGGTACTCGCCCCGCCGAGGACCCCGGCGATCGCCCACACGACGACGGAGAGCCCACCCACCCCGATGCCGAGCAACGACGCTCGCTCAGAGTTGTCTGCGAGCGCCCTGACCGCGATGCCGGCTCTGGTGAAGCGGAAGAACGCGGCGACGGCGAGCAGCAACACGATCGCGATCTCGATGGCAAAGGCCTCGCTGAACCCAAAGCCCGGCCTCTGACCGCCGACGAAGAACTCCCAGCCCGAGAACGGCAGATCCGGTCGCAACGACACGGCGCCGGTCTGCTGCTCGAGGGTCAGCTCTCTGAAGTCCGGGAAGAACGGCAGCTCGAACACCCGGAAGGCCAGTCCCAGGATGAAGCCGGCGCCGACGATCGTCACTACCGTGAGCACCAACCGGCTCGCGTTGAAGAAGCGCAGCAGCACCACCCCGACGACCGCACCGAACCCCGCGCTCACGGCCAGGCCCAAGGGGAACGAGATGATGAACGGGACGTTGGTGAGCGCCACGAGCCCGAAGAAGAGGAACGAGCCGACGAGACCGATGGCGGTCTGCGCGAAGTTGATGACGCGCAGCGTCCGGTACACGACGACGATCCCGACCGCGGTGAGCGCGCCCACCGTGCCCTGGACGAAGCCGTAGAACAGCGTGCCGGCAGGCATGCCGCTGTCACCCAGCCCGGGGATCACGACCTGAACCGCGAGCGCGAGGCCGACCAGCGCGAGCGCGCCGACGACGATGGACCGCAGTCGAGGGTCGGCCGGGAGGAAGCGGTCCATCAGGATTCGCTGTCCGGCACGGCGGTCGGGGTGGTCTGCCCGATCGAGTAGGTGATGTCGGTTTTCTGCGTCGCCGTTGCGCCGACGATGGTGCGCTGAACCCGATCGGAGATCACGAGGCCGCCCATGTCGGTCGAGATGACGACCTCCTGGATGCGATTGCCACCGGCGCTGTCGGTGATGTCCAGCTTTACGAGCCAGCCGTCGATCAGCTCGCCGCACGCGTCGACCGACTTTCGGGTGAGCGTCTCCCCGCCGATCCTGATCGTCTGCCCCGACTTGGGGTCGATGCCGGCGGAGGTGAAGCTCTCACCGGGCAGCACGGGCATGGGCATGTAGACGAGCGGCGTCAGCGGACGGAACTCGCCCTCCTGGTTGCCGTTGCCGTCGAAGTACTGGATGCGCGTGAGCGTCACGCCGGAGTTGGGCTCGCTCGTGCGGATCGGGTTCTCACCGACGTAGGGCGTGCCCGCCGACTTCTGGACCGCGCCGGCGTTGACGTCGAAGGTGGTCACGATGACACCGCCGTCACCGTTGGGTGACACGACCTCGTAGGTCCAGCGCTTGTCCGCCGTCTCCGTGACCGCCCGGATGATGCGGGGCTCGTAGGTGCTGAGCGCCGTGGTGATGTCCTGGCCGTTGACCGTGAAGGTGGAGGTGCCCCTGACCTTGTAGCGATAAAGGCCCTCGGCCGGGCGGTTCTCGGCGTTGATCGGGGCGATCGTGTCGGGCGCCTCGCCCACCGGCGCGTCGGGGCATGCGCCGGCAGCGGCCTGCTCGGGGGTGACGCCGAAGGCGACGTTCTGGAACCGGTCCGGGATCTTGTTCCGGAACGGCACCTGCAGGAGCGGCACGTCGCCGGCGGCGTTGGGGTCGACGTAGACGTCGGGGGTCTGGGGCGGGACCGCGCCGACCTCGGGCTCCTCGACGCCGAAGACGATGTCGGCCTGCACGGCATCGACGCGCACGCCGGGGTCGTCGGGTGACACGCACGCGGTCGCCGCCAGCGCCAGGGCAGTGATCAACAGGAGGGGGCTAGAGCGGCGTCGGGACACGGTCGTCCTCCTCCTGGTGGGCGGTCGCGGCGGGGGCAGCGATCGGCCCCGTGCGCGGCGCCGAGCCGCGGGGTGTTGGCTGCTCGACGGCCTGGCGGTTGCGCCCGAAGCGGCGGCGGGTCAGGTCGGTCTCTGGCGCGAACGGGTCGCGGAGGGAGAGCCGGGAGACAGCCGCGACGAAGCGCATCGTCGCCGGCTGGGCCTGCGAGAGGCGCCGGCGCAGCGCGCGGGAGAGCTCCTCGGCCGCTGACGCCAGCTCGGGCGTGCACTCCTCGCGGAGGTCACCCCAGATGGCGCGGGTCGTGAGCCACGCGAGCTCGGCGTGCTCCGGGTCGTCGACGAAGCGGTCCAGGTACATGAGCGGCGTGTCCGTCGGATAGCCGTAGCCGAAGTCGGTCGCGAAGTCGCGCCACTCGCTGTACGCGAGCGCGACGCGTGCCCTCGGGCCGGCAGCGCGCGCCGCCGCGCGGCGGCGGCCCCTGATCCGCGCCTTGCGAACGGCCGGGATCGAGACGTAGATCGCGGCGGCAGCGAGCGTGAGCAGCAGTCCGACGAAGAGGATCCGCTTCGCCGTGTCGAAGAACGTGCTCCGCGGTGGGATCAGCTTCGGCAGGAAGACGCGCACCGCGATCGCGTTGCTCGGCAGGATGCTGGTGTCGAACTGCTGCTGGCTCGGGTCGCTGCCGACTGTGGGCTTGGCCCTCTTTGGCACGCCGATGACCGGCAGCCACTTGTACTTCGGGAAGTAGACCTCGACGAAGGACGCGCCGTGCTTGGGACGCACCTCGAGGGTGCCGTTGACGACGTCGCCACCGTCGAAGCCGTAACCGATGCGACCGGGCACGCCGACCCAGCGGGCGAGCATCGCCTGCAGCGCGACCATCTCGAACGGGCTCGCCTCGAGCGTGTCGCCGAGGATCTCCTGCGCCCGCTCGGGTGTGACGCTGGACGGGATGCCAGGGCCGGTCGCGGTGACCTCGTTCAGCACGTAGTTGCGCAGGAAGTCGAACCGGTCCCACTGGTTGTCGAACTTCTCGCCCGCCTCGGTCAGCAGGGCCTGCACCGCGGGCGGCGGGGGCGGGATCTCGAGGTACTGGTCGAGGCTCTTGTCCGGCTGGGTCGTGATGGCTCGCAGCTCGTCGATCGTCGGCAGCTTGGCCGACGCGACGGTGTATCGGAGACCGGCCGGCACCTGGCCGGAGGCGACACGCAGCGCGCCGCCCTTCTGGTCGAACACCAGCTTCGGCCCCTTGGCGACAACGCCGACGGTGGCGGGCAGCGCCGGCAGCGCAGCACCGCCGAGGCCGAGCGTCTTGAACTCCACGCGGACACCAAGGCGATCGGCGAGGGACCGGTCGACGAAGCCGTCGCTGGGGACGTCCTCCAGCGTCTGGTCGTTGAACGCGGCGATGCGCCAGTCCTTTCCGTCGTAGACGTCGAGGGTGCCGAGCCGCCACGGCCCGCTGACGGTCAGATCGCCGCCGTCAGGGTTGCGAACCTCGAACAGCACCCGGTCCTCGACCTCGTCGAGCGGGATGGTCTTCGGCTTCTGGGGCTCCTCGGCCGGGTCGATCTTCGGGTCGGGGAAGAGGAACGAGGTCTGCGCGAGGGCGATCAGCGCGACGGTGATCGTGGCGATGATCGGCAGGCTCTTGGCCTGCTTGCGCAGCTCATAGCCGAGCGGGACGCGCGCGCCGCTCTCGTACTGGCGGGCGCTGGAGAGCAGGCCGAGGCCGATGGCGAAGAGGACGAGCACGACGATGCCGCTGGGCACCTGCGCGTTCTCAGGGACGCTGATGCCTGCGACCGCGGCGACAGGCAGCGGGACGAGGAGCGCGATCGACGGCTTGCGGACGACCGCCGCGAGCCAGAGCGAGGCGAAGCCGACGATGCCCATGAGCCAGCCGACGATCGCTTGCCACCCCGGCTCGAAGTCGACGGGCGGCCGGAGCACGTCGCCGCTGGACGCGGCCTCGCTCGCGAGCGAGCGCACCTGGGCGACGTTGTCGAGGCCAGTCGGGATGACGATGAGCACGCCGATGGCGAACAGGCCGACCGCGATGACCGCGTTGGCGATGAGCGGCTTGCCGATGCGGCGGGTGAGGTAGGCGAGGCCCATGCCACCCATCCCTGCGATGGCGGCGTAGATGCGAGGGCTGACGCCGTTGAAGACACCACCGACCATGACCGCGGCAGCGATGGTCGGGAAGGCCATCGCCAGCGCCAGCCGGCCGGTCGGGACCTCGTCGTCCTCGGGCGACTCGACGAACGCGGCGTCGGCCGCGGCCTCGATGTCCGCCTCGAGGTGGCCGGCTTCCGCCTCCAGCCGGGAGAGCGCCTCCCCCTCGATTCCCTTCAGCTCGTCGTCTCTGGCCATCAGATTCTGTTGCCCGCGCCGATGTTGTTGAACAGGGCGGTGGCGAGATCCTGGTCGGGGTGGACGCCGACGACCTGGCAGCCGAGCGCGGCGGCGCGACCCATGGTGTCGGCGTTCTCGTCGTCCCAGAGGAGCGCGACGACGAGGATCGACACGCCGGTGTTGAGCAGCAGCCGCAGCTGCGCGGCCTCGGAGGGGCCGAGGCGGGGCGTGATGAGAATGTTGTGCGCGTCGCGCTGCGACGAGGTGACGAGGCGCATGATCGACTTGCTGAGCGGCTCACGGTCGAGGTCGACACGCGCGAGTGCGTCGAGCATCTGCAGCTGGCTGGCCGCGCCGCGCAGGTGCCGCGTCAGCGGACCTGCGTTGGTCTCGACCTTGATCTCGTAGCCCTCACGCATGTGCCTGACCGCGAGCGACGCGGCTGCGCGCACGGCGGTCTCGAAGGACTCGGACAGGCCCTCGCCGTCCTTGCTGTGCGCGCCGCGGTCGGTGTCGAGGACGATCGTGATGTGGTCGGTGATCCCCTGCTCGGCCTCGCGCACCATGATCTTCCCGGTGCGGGCGGACGCCCGCCAGACGATCCGGCGGAGGTCGTCGCCGCGCACGTACTCGCGCATGCCGTAGAACTCGAGGCCGGACGGCCACGGCTTCGAGACCGGCGGCCGGATCGGCGGGTCCTCGAACTGGCGGGGCAGCGGGCGGTCCGACACCAGCTCGAGTCGCGGGTGCACGAGCAGCTCGAAGGGCTCAGCGACGATCGTCTCCCGCTCGGACAGGCCGAGCGGGTCGGACGCGACGGCGACGAGCGGGCCAATTTGGTACACGCCCCGGCGGCTGCACCGCAGGCCGTACCGATGCGCCACCTCGTTCCCCTTTGTGAGCTTGGTGATCGGCACCTTGACCGTGCTGCCCAGGCGCTCTGGCACGCGCTCCTCGAGCAGGAAGGTCGAGACGGTCCGCTTGGCGAGCAGCTTGACCTCGACATCCAGCCGGTCGCCCTCCTGCGCGCGCGGGTACAGGCCGCTGCGTTCGCCGGTGAGCTGCAGCCGACGGGGTGCGAGCGCGTAGCTGAGCCCGAGCAGCAGGACGATGCCGTACGCGAAGAGGTACATGGCGGTGCCGGCGACGACGTAGGCGAGGATCCACATGAGCACCGCGCCGAGGAACGCGATCTGGCCGACCCGAGTGATTCCGATGCGACGCTCGAACCGCTCGAACGCAGCCTTGACCTCGCGCGGCGCGAGACGCTCACGGACCCGGTCGAGGCGCCCGAGCACGCGCTGGCGGCGCGACTGCGGACCACCCGCCCCCCGCGACGCGGTCGGCGCGGCGGGCTTGGGTTCGGGAGCGTCAGGGTCGCTGCGTTCCCGACGGCGGGAGCGCAGAGCGGTCGCCATCAGGCAGAGGCCCCGACAACCTCGTTCGCACGGCCGCGCGCGCTGAGCGGCGGCTTGACGGTGGCGGTCACCCGCTCGAGGACGGCGTCGACGCCGTCGCCCCGCAGGATCGCGTCGGGGTTGAGGATGATGCGGTGACCGAGGACGGGCTTGAGGACGGCCCGGACGTCGTCGGGGTAGACGTGCGTCCGCCCGTCGGAGGCGGCCAGCACGCGGGAAGCGCGCAGCAGGGCGATCGTGGCGCGAGGCGAGCCGCCAGCGGTGATCGAGGGGTCCTGGCGGGTGGCGTGCACCAGGTCGACGATGTAGTAGCCGACCTCGGGGCTGACCTCGATCGTGGTCGCGAAGCGGATCATGTCGAGGACCGTGTCGGTCTCGACGACCGGCCCGATCTCGTCGATCGAGAGCTGGAATGCGTTGTCGAACATGACCTGGAACTCGGCGTCGCGGTCCATGTAGCCCATCGAGAGCTTGAACAGGAAGCGGTCGAGCTGGGCCTCTGGCAGCGGGAAGGTGCCGGCCTGCTCGACGGGGTTCTGCGTCGCGAGCACGACGAAGGGCCGGGGGAGGTCGTAGGTCGTGCCGTCACCGGTGACGCGGCGCTCGGCCATGGCCTCGAGCAGCGCGGACTGGGTCTTGGGCGTGGCCCGGTTGATCTCGTCGGCGAGGAGGATGTTGGTGAACACCGGCCCCGGCTGGAACTCGAACACGCCGCGCTTCTGGTCGTAGATGGACGAGCCGGTGATGTCGCCCGGCAGCATGTCCGGCGTGCACTGGATGCGGCTGTTCGTCGCGTGCATCGACTCGCCGATGGCTCGGGAGAGCATCGACTTGCCGGTGCCCGGCAGGTCCTCGAAGAGGATGTGGCCCTCGCACAGGATGGCGACCATCGCGAGCCGGACCACATCGTTCTTGCCCCTGATGACGGTCTCGATGTTCGCGACCACCTCGTCAAAGGTGTCCTTGAACGTCTTCGTGTCCATCGAGCCACCGGTGCGGCGCGGACGTGTAGCCATGGCGGGCAGACCCCTTCTGCAGCTTCCTGCAACGTGAACGACGTGGGTGGACCTGTCATGTCCACCTTGTGACCATTTCGCCCCCGAGGTCCGAACCTCCTTCCGGTCGATCCTGGTTCATGCGATGGCAACACGGTGCGCGATGTGCGCATGCCTAGCACCGCCTATCCTGCGAAAGGTCCGCTCCAGGGAGAAAACGCTGGCAGGTCCGGTTCGTCCCATGGGGGAGGAATCGGGCCCCCGGCGTCGAATGCAAAGGATTCGATGGCGTTGACCACGGAGAGCTCGGGAGAGGACCAGTACGCGTCGGAGGCTGACGACGCGCCGCGCGCCCAGCGCACCTGGGCCCGGCGTTATCCCCCGCTGCTGTCCCTTCTCGCGGCGATGCTCATCGCCGTCGTGGTCCTGCCGTCCTCGCTCAACCTCCCGCAGACCAACCCGACCCAGACCCTCGAGTACGCGCCGATCCCGCCCGA
This sequence comes from uncultured Acidimicrobiaceae bacterium, assembly GCA_964428815.1. Lineage (GTDB taxonomy): Bacteria > Actinomycetota > Acidimicrobiia > Acidimicrobiales > CAYSAC01 > CAYSAC01. The sequence continues at coordinate 11,586 of CAYSAC010000082.1, forward strand.
GGACTCCGACGACCCGCCCCCGCCGCAGGGCAACCTCAGCTCGCTCGGCCTCGCCAGCAGCGGCGGCCTCGAGGGCGACGGCGCGGCGGGCGGCGGCCCTGGTGCCACCCTG
>CAYSAC010000083.1:0-11616 GCA_964428815.1 uncultured Acidimicrobiaceae bacterium
GTCGACGAGCTCGCGCAGCTGCGCCAGCGCCCGCGCCCGTCCGAGGAGGAAGGCGCGCCGCCGCTCTGACGGGGCTGCACCGATGAGGTGGAGGCCCTCGCCGTGCAGGCGCGCTGCGACCATCGGCACCTGCGTCTGCTCCGCCCGCTCGGCCGCCCGCTCGAGCCATGTCAGCGCGCGCTCGACGACGTCGGCCGGCACGTGGTCGACGGCGCCGACCTCCATCACCAGCTCCGCGGCCCTGGCGTAGTGGTTCGCGATCTGGTCGATGACGGCGTCGTGCAGGTGGTTCTCGTTGTGCTCGATCCACTTGGCTATGCCGGCGTGGGCCCTAGCCCGATCACCCTTGGTGAGCGTGCCGTACGCGACCTCGCGCATCATGTCGGACCGGAAGGTCCACGTCGTGCCCTCGACGAGGATGAGCTCCTTGGCCACAAGCGAGTGGAGGACGGTCTCCCAGTCCTCGATGCCGTGGGCTTCGCGGGCCATCGTCGCCAGCGCGGAGAGCGGGCCGCTGCGACCGAGGACCGTCGCGCTGTCGAGCACCTTGCGCTCGAGCGCGGGCAGCGCGTCGAGGCGGGCGGCCACCAGGCCGCGGAGGGTGTCGGGCAGCTCGACGCCCGGGACCCCGTAGGGGGTCGGGCCGTGACCTCCGACGACACCGGCCTCGGCCAGCAGCGCGACGAGCTCTTCAAGGAAGAACGGGTTGCCGCCGCTGCGGTGCAGCAGCACCGCGGCCAGCTCGTCGTCGAGCTCGGTGCCAGCCAGCTCGTCGAGCAGCGAGCGCGACGCCTCGAGGTTCAGCGGATCGAGGTTGAGCACGACGAGGTTGTGCCGGCCGTGGCGCGGTGTCCAGCGCTCCTCGAGGTTGGGCCTCGCGGTGGCGACGAACACGAACCGGAGGTGGACGAGTCGCTCGATGAGCGTGTCGACGAGGTCGAGCACGACGTCGTCGGCCCAGTGCAGGTCGGACAGGACGACCACGAGGGGGCGCTGGCGGGCGACATGCTCGGCGAAGGTGACGAGCGCCCACGACGCCTCCTCGCGCGCACGGGACGCGTCGATGTCGCGCAGCGTGCTCTCGTAGCCCATGAGGTAGACGAGCCCGTCGACGAGGCGGCCGATGTCGGCGTCGGCCGTGCCGGTTTCGGCCGCGCTGCGGACCGCGCGCCACGTGCGCTCGCGGGCGGTGGCCTCGTCGTCGGCCGGCTCGATGCCGCAACCGTGGCGGAGAGCGTCGGCGACGGGCCACCAGACGTTGGCCTCGCCATAGGGGACGCACCGGCCCTCGAGGACCAGGGCATCGTGGTCGCACGCGGCGCTCGACGCCAGCTCTTCGGCCAGGCGGGATTTGCCAACGCCGGCCTCGCCGAGCACCAGCAGCAGGTTGGCCCGGTGGTGGGCGACAGCAGCGTCGACCGCGTGGCGGAGCAGGCCGACCTCGGCGTCGCGGCCGACGAGGGGCGCCCGGTCGCGGTTGGGCCGGTAGCCCGGAGGTAGCAGCGCCTCGAGCGCGGTCCACGCCTGCACCGGCTCGTCCCGCCCGCGGGCCTGGATCGCGCCCTTGGACTCGTACTGCACGACCCGCCGCGTCGCCGCGTAGGTGGCAGGGCCCACGAGGACCTCGCCCGGGTGGGCAGCGGTCTGGAGCCGGCTGGCGGTGTTCACGACGTCACCCATGGCGGTCGTCGATCCGCCGGCCAGCAGCGCGCCGACGAGCACCTCGCCGGTGTTCACACCGACGCGCATCCGCACGTCGACGACCTCGAGGGCCGCGACCTCGGCGAGCGTCTGGTGCATCTGGAGGGCAGCGCGCACCGCCCGCTCGGCGTCGTCCTCGTGGGCGACGGGCGCGCCGAACAGGGCGAGGATGCCGTCGCCGACGATCTTGTCGACCTTGCCGCCGAAGGCAGTGATATCGGTCACAAGGCGCTGGAAGCAGCGGTCGACGAGGTTCTTCACCTGCTCGGGGTCGCGAGTCTCGGACAGGCTCGTGAAGCCGACGAGGTCCGCGAAGAGCACGGTGACGACCCGCCGCTCATCGCCCCGGACCCGCAGGTCATGGCCGCACGCCGGGCAATAGCGCGCGCTGTCAGGCGCATCGGCGTGGCACGCCGGGCAGGTCACCCGGCCGAGTCTACGGGTGGCACCGCGGACACCTCACGTTCTGGCGGTGAAATCGCGTCGAGAAGCGGCGCGTTTTCACCGCCAGAACAATCGGGGGCTCTCGTAGGGTGGCCGCCATGTCCACCACCGCCCCCACCGCGCTGGCCGCCGCGCGCGCCATCGACGCGACCAAGGTCTACGGCAGCGGCGACACCGAGGTGCGCGCGCTGGACGGCGTCACCGTCGAGTTCGCCCAGGGCCGGTTCACGGCAATCATGGGGCCGTCGGGTTCCGGCAAGTCGACGCTCATGCACTGCGTCGCGGGGCTCGACGACCTCACCTCCGGCACGGTGTACATCGGTGGCACCGAGCTCGGCGCGCTGTCCGACAAGCTGCGCACGATCCTGCGCCGCGAGCAGGTCGGCTTCGTGTTCCAGGCCTTCAACCTGGTGCCGACGCTCAACGCGCTCGAGAACATCACGCTGCCGATCGACCTCGCCGGCGAGAAGCCCGACCAGGCCTGGCTCGACTCGATCATCGCAACCACAGGGCTCGGCGATCGCCTTCACCACCGGCCCAGCGAGCTGTCGGGTGGCCAGCAGCAGCGCGTGGCCGTGGCCCGCGCCTTGGCAAGCAAGCCGGCGATCATCTTCGCCGACGAGCCCACCGGAAACCTCGACTCGCGCAGCGGGTCGGAGATCCTCGGGTTCATGCGCCGGGCCGTCGACGACCTCGACCAGACGATCGTGATGGTCACCCACGACCCGATCGCCGCTGCCTATGCCGACCTTGTGCTCTTCCTCGGCGACGGTCGCATCGTCGACACGATGCAGGAACCGACCTCCGAGAAGGTCCTCGACTTCCTCAAGAGCATCGGAGACTGAGCCGGTGTTCAAGATCACCCTCCGGTCCATCTGGGACCACAAGCGCCGCCTCGTCGGCACCGTGCTGGCGACGGTGCTCGGCGTCGCGTTCATGAGTGGCACGTTCGTCCTCTCCGACACGCTCGGCCGCGTGTTCGACGACCTCTTCGGCGATTCCTACGAAGACGTCGACGCGCAGGTGCAGGGCAAGGAGCTGTTCACCTCGCAACAGGCCGGCGCCGAGCGTGCCGACGTGCCACAAGAGCTGCTCGACAAGGTCGCCGCGGTCGACGGCGTCGACATCGCGGTGCCCTTCGTGATCACGTTCGGGTTCGGGAGCCAGAACCGCATCCTTGACGAGAAGGGCGACCCGATCGGCGCCGCCTTCGGTCCGCCGACGCTCATCGAGTCCTGGTACGGCGACGAGCGGATCAGCCCCTACAACGTCAAGGAAGGCCAGGGGCCGGAGGCCGACGACGAGATCGCGCTGAACGTCGCCGCCGCCGAGGAGGGCGAGCTCGAGATCGGCGACAAGGTCACGCTTCTGCCGACCAACGGCGGACCAAAGGAGTACACGCTGGTCGGCCTGGTCACGTTCGGCTCGGCCGACAGCTCCGCGGGCGCGGTGTCCGCGGAGTTCACGGTCGCCGAGACCCAGCGCATCGCGGGGATGGAGGGGAAGCTGACGCAGGTCCTCGCCAAGGCAGAGGAGGGCCTCAGCCAGGAGGACCTCGTCGCTCGCATCGCTCTCATCCTGCCTCCGGAGGTGGAGGTCATCACGGGCGAGGCCGCCGCTGCTCAGCTGACCGACGACGTGACCGCGGGCTTCCAGTTCTTCACGATCGTCCTGCAAGTGTTCGGGCTCATCGCGCTCATCGTCGGCACCTTCATCATCGCCAACACCTTCGCGATCCTCGTGGCTCAACGGACGCGCGAGCTCGCGCTGCTCCGCGCGATCGGCGCCAGCCGCCGTCAGGTCCTGAGCTCGGTGCTGCTGGAGGCGGTGGTCATCGGCATGGTCGCTGCCGTCATCGGCCTCTTCGCCGGCGTCGGTCTCGCCGTCGCGGTGACGAGCCTGCTCAAGGCGATCGGCCTCGACCTCCCGTCGGCGGGCATCGTGGTGGCCAGCCGCACCGTCGTGGCGGCCTTCGTCATCGGAGTGGTCGTGACCGTGCTCGCGGCGATCGCTCCCGCGATCCGCGCCACGCGCGTACCCCCGTTGGCCGCGCTGCGCTCGGTGACGATCGACCGCAGCGGCACGTCGAAGGTCCGCCTCGGCTTCGGCGTCCTCTTCCTCCTCCTCGCCGCGCTCAACCTCTCGAGGGCGTGGACGGCTGGCGGCGACACCGACGCGATCCCGTCCGTTGGCTTCGGCGCGCTGATGGCGATCGTCGGCGCGATCACCGTCGGGCCGCTGCTCGCGGGGCCGACGACGCGAGCGCTCGGCGGCTGGTTGCCGAGGTGGCGGGGCATCACCGGCCGACTGGCAACCGAGAACGCGGCGCGCAACCCCAAGCGCACCTCTGCGACCGCGTCAGCGCTGCTCATCGGCGTGGCGCTGATCGGCTTCATCACCGTGTTCGCGGCGTCGGCGAAGGCGTCCGTCACGAACGAGGTCACGCGCGGCATCAAGGCTGATCTCATCGTGCAGCCCCAGGTCGGCTTCGGCGGCTTCTCGGGGATGCCCACGAAGGTGGCCGAGGACATGAAGGCGCTCGATGGTGTGGAGAAGGTGACGGCCTTCGGGTTCACCAGCGCGCAGGCGGTGTACCCCGACGGCAAGGAGGCGGTGAACTTCACCGGCAGCGTCGAGCCCGAGCTGCTGGCCGGCATGCTCGAGCCGCGGATGTTCGAGGGAGAGATCACCGACCTCACCGACGACGGCATCGTCGTCGATCGAGGCGTCGCCGAGGACCATGACATCTCCATCGGCGACAAGATGACGCTCATCATGGGCAGCGGCGCGCGGCTCGACCTCACTGTGCGCGCCATCAGTGACGACACCGTCGTCCTCGGGTTCTGGACCATCACGCGCGCCACAATGATGGCCTCGGTGGCTGAGCCGGCGGACGGCCAGGTGTTCCTGCAGCTGGCTGATGGCGCAGATGTCGAAGCCGTGCGCGCCGCGGCCGAGGCGGCGGTCGAGGACATCCCCTCGGTGACGGTGCAGGACCTCGACGAGTTCGCCGGAAGCATCGCCGCGCAGCTCACCGCGCTGGTCAACTTCATCTACGGCTTGCTCGCCCTCTCGATCATCATCGCCATGATCGGCATCGCCAACACGCTGTCGCTGTCGATCTACGAGCGCACGCGCGAGCTCGGCCTGCTGCGGTCGGTGGGGATGACCCAAGCTCAGGTCCGCTCGACGGTGCGGTGGGAGGCCGTCCTCATCTCGGTGCTCGGCAGCCTCATCGGGCTCGGCCTCGGCCTCGCGCTGTCCTACGCGATGGTGATCGCGCTCGAGGGCTACGGGCTGACGACGTTCCGGGTGCCCGGCGGGTCGTTGATCATATGGGTCGTCGTGTTGGCCGGCCTTGGCGTGATCGCATCCCTGCTCCCCGCACGCCGCGCCGCCCGGCTCGACATCCTACGCGCCATCGGCGCCGAATAGCGGCGTGGCCGGTTATTCGGGAACGCCGCTCGCCAAGAAGCTCGGCATCAAGGACGACCACGTCGTCGGCCTGCTCGGCGCGCCTGCGGGCTTCGAGACGCAGCTCGAAGGCCTGCCCGATCGGGTCGAGGTGCGCACCCGCGCCAGGGGGCCGCTCGACGTCATCGTCTCGTTCCACACCGAGCGCTCGGACTTCGCGGCGCGGCTGCCGGCGCTGATGAAGGCGCTCACCGTCGACGGCGGGCTCTGGATCGCGTGGCCGAAGCGAGCGTCGAAGGTGCCGACCGACATCACCGAGGACACCATCCGCGAGGTCGGGCTGCCGACCGGGATGGTCGACAACAAGGTGTGCGCCATCGACGACACGTGGTCCGGACTGCGGCTCGTCCTCCGCAGAGAGCTGCGCGCTGGTCGGACGAACGCCGCTGGCTAGGCCGGGCGAAGCTGGCCGAAGTCGACGAAGGCGCGCTGGGTCGTGATCTTGGCGTCGTCGTCGAAGGTCATGACGTCGATGACCGGCATGGTCATGGCCGCGCCGCCGACGGTCGGCCGCACCTCCATCGCGAACGCGGCCTCATTGCCGACGATGACGGTGGCGCCCATCCCCCGCAGCTCGACCGCGTCCGCAGCCGCGACTGACTGGTCGAAGAACGCGCCGATCTCGTCCTTGCCGCGCTTGAGCGGCGTTCCGACCGGGTCCTCCATGGTCGCGTCGTCTGCGAACAGCGCGAGCCAGCCCTCGCGATCGCCGGCGGAGAGGGTCGACCAGTAGCGCTCGATCGTCGCCTGGATGTCTGCTGCATCAGCCATGGCGGGCGAGGCTATCCACGTCGTCGTCGGTCCGGAGGATGAGCCGCGGGCCGCGGTCCCATGTGAAGTAGTTCCACGCCCACCCGAGCAGCACCGATGCGCGGTTGCGCTTGCCCACGAGGTAGATGAGGTGCAGCCCGAGCCACGACAGCCAGGCCAGGGTGCCCGACAGCTTGATGCCGAACGGCAGCTCGGCGACCGCGGCGCGACGACCGATGGTCGCCATCGTGCCCTTGTCGCGGTAGCGGAACGGCACGGTGGGCAGGCCGTCGATCCTGCGACGGATCTGCGCGGCGACGTGGCGACCCGACTGCATGGCGACGGGGGCCAGCTGCGGCAACGCGCTGGTGCCGTCGGCGATGTGGGCGATGTCACCGATCGCGTAGACGTCGGCGTGCCCACTCACCATGAGATCGGGCCCCACGACGATGCGGCCGCCGCGCGCCTGGTCCAGCCCCAGCGCGTCGGCCAGCGCGTTGGCCCGCACCCCGGCGGCCCAGATGAGGGTGTGGGCCGGCAGCGTCGACCCGTCGCCGAGGACGATCGCTCGCTCAGTGACCTCCGCCACGCGCTGGCCCAGCCGCACGTCAACACCACGGGCGCGGAGCGCGTCGAGGGCATGGCGCCGGGAGGGCGGCCGGAACGGCGGCAGCAGATGGTCCGCCATCTCGAGCAGCACGACCTTCGCAGCACCGACGTCCAGGGTGCGGAAGTCCTTGCTCAGCACCTTGCTGAACAGCTCGGCCAGCGCGCCCGCGGTCTCGACGCCGGTCGGTCCGCCGCCGACGACCACGAACGTGAGCGCGCCGTCGGCGACTAGCCCGCGGTCGACGTCGGCCGCCTCGAACCGCTCGAGCACGTGGTTCCGCAGACGGATCGCATCCGGCAGCGCGTACAAGGGGAACGCGCAAGCCTCCGCACCCGGCGTGTCGAAGAACGTCGTCGTCGACCCTGCCGCGACGACGAGGTGGTCGAAGGCGAGCTCCGGCTGTCCGTCGAGCAGCACCGCGCGCCGATCCCAGTCGACGCCCGTGACGGTCGCCTGGCGGAACGCGACGTTGCGCTGCTTCTGGAACAGGCCGCGCACGGGGTAGGCGACATCGGCCGCGTTGAGCCCGGCCGTGGCCACCTGGTACAGCAGCGGCTGGAACTGGTGGAAGTTGTTGCGATCGATGATCGTCACGTCGACCGGCGCGTGGTCGAGGTGGCGGGCGACCTCGAGCCCGGCGAAGCCGGCACCGATGACGACGACGTGCTGGCGAGTCATCGATTCTCCTCAGCAGAGCGCGCGGGCTGGCATCGCGGGCACCAGTAGGTGCTGCGGGCCTGCTCGCTTTGGTTTCGCATCCGGATCGGCGTGCCGCAGCGGCGGCACGGCTGCCCCCGGCGCCCGTAGACCGCGACGCCGCCCGCGGTCGTCGTGCGCGGTCCGGACCCGAGGTTGGCGCGCAGGAGCCGCGACGCGGTGTCGAGCAGGCGGCGACGGGTGGCGACGTCGAGGTCCGCCACCCTCGCGAACGGGTCGACGCCACACGCGAACAGCGTCTCGGACTTGTAGATGTTGCCGATCCCGGACGCGACGCGCTGGTCGAGCAGCGCGGGTCCGATCTCCGCGTCGCCGGCGAGCGCGGCCAAGCGCTCGATCGCTGCATCGATGTCGGCGCCGTCGCGGCAGAGGTCGGGGCCGAGCGATGCGAGCGGCGACGGTTCGCCCGCCTGTCGGTGGTACGTCTCGACGACCGGCGCGGCAAAGCAGACCGCCACCCAGCCGCTGTCCGCCTCGATCACCGCCCGCGCCAGGTGGCCGCCCTTGTGCCAGCGCTCGCCGGCGCGGTAGAGGTGCCACGACCCAGTCATGCGCATGTGGGTGCGGAGCGTGAGCCCGCCCGCGATGTGGACGAGCAGGTTCTTGCCACGGGCCTCGACCGACTCGATGCGATCGCCGACCCGCGGTCGGTCCCCCGCCAACCGAGGTGCCTCGAACCGGACGATGCGATGCCCCTCGAGCGCAGGACGCAGCCGCTGCGCGGCACGGTGGATCGTGTCGCCTTCAGGCATGCCGCCCAGTCTGCCGGTCCGATGACCCCACCCCCCCACCCCCCCTCGAACTGGCGGTGGAAGCCGACCACGGGTGGTCGGTTTTCACCGCCAGAACGGTTTCGTCAGCGGCGGGCGCGCAGGGTGTGGCCGCGGTAGCCGGGCTGGAAGCCGGCGGCTTCGAGGACGGCGGCCGCGGCCTTGTCCTCCACGACGGGGGCGCCGTCGAGGGTGCGGATCTCGAGGCTCTTGAGCCGGCCGCTTCTGACCATGCCGGCGAGCGCGACCGCCCAGCGGTCGTCGTTGGCGGCGGCCGCGAACCGCACCACGCGGTGGCCGCCGCGCTCGAGGTACGCGAGGGCCTCACCGTCGGCGATGACGACGTGCGCGCTAGCCGCCCGAGCGGGTCGCCCGGCGCTGTCGGGCCACGGCAGCGAGGCACCGAACGGCTGGGCGGGGTCGGTGGCCGCCAGCACGACCGGCGGCTCGTCCTCGCTCGACGCGCGGTCGGCGCGCAGCCGGTCGACGGCACCAGGGAGCGCGAACTGCGCGGCACCGAGGCCGGCGACGAAGTAGCCACGGCGGATCTGGCCCCGCTCCTCGATCGCCTTGAGGACCGGATAGACGCCGGCGAACCCGCCCTCCGCGCCTTCACCGAGCGCCGCCTCGCGGGTGAGCACGCCGTAGCGCTCGAGCAGCTGGAGGGCGCGCAGGTGCGCTGCCTCTGTCGCGGTCGGCGCGGGTTCCAGCAGCGGCGCGACGAGCGACCACCGGCCCGCGGCCGCGGGTGGACCGAGGCGGCTCAGCCTGCCCGGCTGCGGGCGTCCGCGCGACCGGGCGCTCGCAACCTTGCGGCCGCGGCCTGACGTCACCGCGCGCAACGGTGCGAGCGAGTCGTTGGTGACGAGGCCGGCCCACACGAGATCCCAGAGCGCGGTGAGCACCGTCGCGTCGTCGTAGGCCACGTCGGCCAGCTGCGCGGCGCGGACGAGGTCGGACCAGAACGACGCTCCTCGCTCGGTGAGGTGGCCCAGCAGCGCGTCGTGCAGCGGCGAGCCGTCGAGCTCGCCGGGCGGGACGAGCAGGGCGGCCTGGTCGCGGAACAGCAGCCGCAGCCGGCCGTCCGTGGCGCCGATCCCCCCGGCTCCGACCCACACGACGTCGCCGGCGGTGCAAAGGGCGTCGAGGTCAGCCGGTGCGTAGTGCGGCAGGCGCGCCGGGAGGATGTCGGCCTCGAGTGCGGACGCGACCAGTGGCGCGCCCTGCAGCTGCCCGAGGACCTCGACCAGCGCGTCGATGCCGCGGCGATCTCGTCCGATGCCGTGCCACCGGAGCAGGAAGCGGGCGAGCGTCGTGGCGTCGACGGGCTCGACCTCCTTCCGCAGCGCGGCGAGCGATCGGCGCCGCAGCAGGCGCAGCACGTCCTCGTCGCACCACTCCCGCTCGACACCGTCGGGGCGGAACTCACCGCGCACCACGCGCCCCTCGGCCTCGAGCGGTTCGAGCGCAGCCCTCGTCCGCTCGACGCTGACGCCGTACCGAGCCGCCGCGTGCTGGGTCAGGAACGGCCCGTGCGTCTTCGCATAGCGCGCGACGAGATCGACGAGCGGCGCGTCAACCGGGTCGGTGAACGCCTGCGGCAGGCCCATCGGCAGCGACACGCCCAGCGCGTCGCGCAGCCGGGCCGCGTCCTCGGCCGCAGCGATGCGCTCCTCTCCCGCGATCGTCGCCCGGATGGCGCGCCGCTCGTGCAGCAGCTCATCGACCCATGCGGCGACGTCGCCTTCGCTGCGCTGGTCGAGCTCGGGCATGCTCAGCGGGCCGAGCCGTCGCAGCAGGTCATGGGCCTCGTCGGCGTCGCGGGCGCGCCGCCCGTCGACGAGGTGCTGCAGCTCGAGCTCGAGGTCGGCCAGCACCCCGGGGTCGAGCAGCTCGCGCAGCTCTTCCGCGCCGAGGAGGTCGCGCAGCAGGTCGCGGTCGAGCGCGCGCGCGGCCGCCCGCCGCTCAGCCAGCGGCGCGTCGCCGCCGTACATGTACGTCGCGATCCAGCCGAACGTGAGGGACTGCGCGAACGGCGACGCGCGGGGCGTGTCGACTGCGACGACGCGGATCTTGCGACTGCGGAGGTCGGTCAGCACCTCGCGCAGCGCAGGCAGGTCGAAGACGTCGTTGATGCACTCGCGCGTCGCCTCGAGGAGGATCGGGAACGACGGGTACTTGCCAGCCACCGACAGCAGGTCGGCGGACCGCTGCCGCTGCTGCCACAGCGGGGTGCGGCGGTCGGGCCTGCGCTTCGGGAGCAGCAGCGCGCGTGCCGCGCACTCGCGGAAGCGCGACGCGAACATCGCGGTGCCTGGAAGCTGCGAGACCACGAGGTCGTCGATGTCGTCCGGGCTGATGAGCAGCTGGTCGAGGGGCAGCTCGTCGATCGCCTCCGGCAAGCGGATCACGATGCCGTCGTCGCTCCACATCAGGTCGACGTCGACGCCCCACTGCTCGGCCAAGCGGTGCTGGAGCGCCATCGCCCACGGCGTGTGCACCTGCGCGCCGAACGGTGTCAGCACGCAGATGCGCCAGTCGCCGATCTCGTCGCGGAAGCGCTCGACGACGATCGTTCGGTCGTCGGGCACGGCGCCTGTCGCCTCCGCCTGCTCGTCGAGGTAGGCGATGAGGTTGAGGGCGGCGCGCTCGTCGAGGCCATGCTCGTCCCGCAGCACCTGCATGGGGTCAGCCTTCGTGCGGATGACGCGCGTGAACTCGCCGATGGCCCGGCCGAGCTCGAGCGGGCGGCCTGGGCCGTCCCCGTGCCAGAACGGCATCTTCCCGGGTTGACCAGGCGCGGGGGTCACGATGACGCGCTCGAAGGTGATGTCCTCGATGCGCCAGGTCGTGGCGCCGAGGAGGAACGTCTCGCCCGGCCGGCTCTCGTAGACCATCTCCTCGTCGAGCTCGCCCACGCGGGTGCCATCGGGCAGGAACACGCCGAACAGACCGCGGTCGGGGATGGTGCCGGGGTTGGTCACGGCCAGCCGCTGCGCGCCGGCACGAGCGCGCACGATGCCGTCGACCCTGTCCCACACGATGCGCGGCCGAAGCTCGCTGAACTCCTCCGACGGGTAGCGGCCCGCGAGCAGGTCGAGGACGTTGGCGAGCGCGTCGTCGGACAGGTCGGCGAAGTTCGCGGCGCGC
>CAYSAC010000084.1:0-11588 GCA_964428815.1 uncultured Acidimicrobiaceae bacterium
GCGTGCGCAAGACCAAGAGCCGGTTCGGCGCGCGCCTCGAGCCGATGAGCCACGTCAAGCTGCTGATGTACGAGGGGCGCGAGCTCGACATCGTCACCCAGGCCGAGAGCATCGACCACTTCCGTGCGATCCGCGACGACCTCGACAGGGTCACGCGGGCGTCATCGCTGCTAGAGGCGACCGACCAGCTCGCGATGGAGGGTCTGGCCAACATCCGGCTCTTCCAGATGCTGCTCGGCGCGCTGCGCGCGCTCGCGGGCCATAGCGGGCCGTTGGTCGTCCCCGCCTTCTTCCTGAAGGTCCTCGCGCTCGAGGGGTTCCGGCCAGTCGTTGACTCCTGCGTCGAGTGCGGTGCGACCGAGCCGCTCGTGACCTTCGACGTGGCCGAGGGTGGCGTGCGCTGCGCGCTGCACAAGCAGGGCACGCCCGTGACCCCGGCGGCGCTCGCGCTGGTTCAGCAGGTGCTGGGCGGCGAGCTCGGCGCTGCGCTCAACGAGCCGGCGTCAGCCGTCACCGCCGAGGTCGACCACCTCGCGACCCGCTTGCTCGAGCACCACCTCGAGCGCCGCCTGCGCTCGGTCGCGATCCTCGACCGCGGCTAGAGAACGGGTGTTACAGCGTGAGGCCCTTGCAGCTGAAGCTGCTGTAGCGGTCGAAGCCGGGGTCGCCGACGTCGACGGTGCCGGCGTCGGCGCCGACGAAGCTGAGCTCGCCCGCCTCGAGCCGGTACGACGTGCTCGTCGTCTCGTAGGTCTGCCCGTCGTTGCTCGACGCGCTGAACACGACGATGCCGGGAGCGGCGCAGTCGAGCCCGGCGCTGCTCCCAACGCTGCCGCCGACCGGGAACGTCGCCGGTGCCTCGTCGAGGTCGACGGTGCGGACCTCGCAGTCCGCGAACGCGAACAGGCCGAGGATCTCCGCGGACGCGCCCGAGTCGACCTTGGCCCACAGCTCGTGACTGCCGTCGCCGTCGATGTCGGCACCACCGATGAGCGTGACCCCGCCGGCACCAGCGTTGGGCATCACGAGGTCGTGGCCGCCACCCGCAGCTAGCTGCACGGCGAAGTGCCATTCGGTCTCACCGACGCGGTACGTCGTGACCTCGTCGGCCTCGCCGTCGCCGTCGACGTCGGCGGTAGCTGTCTGCCGGTCGGCGTCGCTCTCCGGTGGTGGTGCATCAGCGCACGCCGCCGCCGCGGTGGTCGAGGTCGTCGACGACGTCGAGGACGACGAGGACGACGACGTCGACGTGCTGGCGGCGGTCTCGGTGTCGTCGTCGACGACGTCGAGGACGACGAGCGTGATCGCGGCGATGGCCGCCAACCCGGCGATGGTCGCGACCCACAGGCGTCCGCCTCGCAAGCTCATGGCGAGCATCGTACGAAGGACCGCGTCGAACCGCGAGGATGTCCGGATGAGACGGCGGTTGCGTCGACCCCACCTCGCCGAGGTCGTGGCGTTCGCGCTGGTCGTGCTTGTGCCGTTCTCCACGGCGTGGGGCGCAGTCACCACCGGTCCGGTGACGCGCCGCGTGCTCTTCCTCGATGACGACGCCTGGTACTACTTCGGCGTCGCCCGCAGCCTCGGTCGAGGCGACGGGTCGACGTTCAACGGACTCGTGGAGACCAACGGCTACCAGCCCCTCTGGCAGGCGATGCTCGTGCCCATCCACGCGCTGATCGACGCGCCCTGGGACTTCGTCGCCGCGGTGATGGTCCTCCAAGCGCTGCTGTGGGGCGTCGCGGTGCTCGTGCTCGTCGCCACCGGTCACCGGCTGGGCCGGCCGCTGACCGGTTGGCTCGCGGTGGGCGCCACGTTCCCCGTGGCGATCACCGGACCCCGGCTCGCCTTCAACGGGATGGAGTCAGGCCTAGCGATCGCGCTCGACGCCGTGGTCCTCGCGCTCGCGGTGGACCGGGTCGCGCCCGGTGAGCGCCGGGCCCCGAGCTGGGCGCTGGCGGCGGCGCTGGCGCTGCTGTGCCTGACCCGCATCGACGCCGCGCCCGCGGTCGGTCTCGTCGCCATCGCAGTCGCGGCGATGGCCGGCGGTCCGATCAGCGATGTCGTCCGCCGGACGATCGGGTTGGTGTGGCCGGCCGCAGTCACGCTCGTCGCCTACGCGCTCCTCAACGTCCTCGCGTTTGGCGTGCCGGTGCCGGTCTCCGGCCTGGTCAAGACGATCGGGCCGCCGTCCGCGACGTCGGTGCTGGACGTCGGCGCGCAGATCGGCTTGCCGGTTGCCCCCCTCGGGCGGCTCGTGGCCGTCGCCGCGATCGCGGCCTTCGCCGTGGTCCTCGCCAGCCCCGACCGGCGCCGAGCGCTGCAGACGCCGACCGGCAGGGTGACCGTGGTCGTCCTCGCGATGTTCACCGGCTTCCTCGTGCACATCAGCGCGCTGGTGTGGACCCTCGCATACCCGACCTGGCCGTGGTACTTCCACGCCGTCCCCGTGATGGCGGCCGGCTTCGTGCTCGCGGCTGCCACCGTCCTGCCGCCCGGCAGCGGCCGCGCCGCCGGCGTCGTCGCGACCGCGCTCGCGCTCGTGGCCCTGTACCCGATGATCCGCAACGACTGGGAGCCCCCGCCGATCGGGTTCCAGGAGGCGAACGTCGACGTCGCCAACCGGCTGCGCGACGAGCTGCCGGCGGACGCGGTGGTGGCGATGGGGGACCGAGCCGGGTCGTTCGGCTACTTCTACGACCGCCCGCTGCTGCAGCTGGAGGGGCTCATGGCGGACAAGGCCTGGTACGACGCGCTCCGCGAGGGCGAGGTGCGCGACCGCATCGCCGAGCTCGGCGTCACGCACTACGTGCGGTCCGGTGGGCTCCCCGATCCGGAGGGCGACTGCGAGACCTTCGCCGAGCCCGTCTTCAGCCCGCGCTTCGAGGTGCGGGTTTGCCCGAGCGACCTCATCGACAAGGGCTCGGTCATCGACGGCACGTTGCGGGTGTGGGAGGCCTTCGAGGTCACCGACGGTTTCACGCCGAAGAAGTCGCGCTGACGACGGATGTCTTCGCTGCCATGTCGCCGACGCGCCGGTGGCCCACCGTCGTCAACGCGGTGATCAACCCGACGGCGGGGACGCCGCACGGCTGCAGGTCGACCGCCAACAGGAGCGTCCGCAGCAGCGCCCGACCGATGCCCGGCGGGCCGCCGTCCTCGCCGACCGTGCGCAACCCGAGCGCGCGCTTGCCTGGCGTCCAGCCGACGATCCCGGTGAGCACGACATGGACCGCCAGCACCCAGCCGATCGACAGCGCAGAGCGCGCGACCTGGCCCCCGCCGGACGCGACGAGCCCGAGGTACGCCGCGGCGAACAGGGCGACGTCGATGATCGCCGCCCCGACTCGGCGACCGATGACCGCGGTCGGGTCCTCGACCGGCGCCGCGCTCACGGCGCGGGTCTACCACCGGGTATCGGGTCGGAGCGGCAAGGAGCCGCTACTAGCCTGCGTCGCCATGGCCGAGCCGACCCCCGACCCCGCGCTGTTCGACCAGATCGTGAACCTCTGCAAGCGGCGCGGGTTCGTGTTCCCGTCGGCCGAGATCTACGGCGGCTTCCGGTCCACTTACGACTACGGCCCGCTCGGCGTCCTCATGCTGCGCAACGTCAAAGACGCGTGGTGGCGTTCGATGGTGCAGCTGCGCGACGACGTGCTTGGCCTCGACGCCGCCATCCTCTCGCCTCCCGCGATCTGGGAGGCGTCCGGCCACCTGCAGAACTTCACCGACCCGCTCGTCGACTGCCGCAGCTGCAACGAGCGGTTCCGCCTCGACAAGCTCGACGACCAGAGCACGTGCCCGAACTGCGACGCGAAGGACAGCTTCACCGAGGCCCGCCATTTCAACCTCATGTTCAAGACCTTCGCCGGCCCGGTCGAGGGTGCGGGCGCCGAGGTCTACCTGCGCCCCGAGACGGCGCAGGGCATGTTCACAAACTTCATGAACGTGCTCCAGACCGGTCGCAAGAAGCCGCCGTTCGGCATCGCGCAGGTCGGCAAGTCGTTCCGCAACGAGATCACACCCGGCAACTTCGTCTTCCGCACGCGCGAGTTCGAGCAGATGGAGATGGAGTACTTCGTGCCGCCGGCCGACGCCGCGCACTGGTACGAATACTGGTGCCAGGAGCGGTACCGCTGGTACGTCGAGCTCGGCATGAACAAGGAGCATCTGCGGTTGCGCCCGCACGAGCCCGACGAGCTGAGCCACTACAGCTCTGGCACGTCCGATGTGGAGTACCTCTTCCCCTGGGGCTGGGACGAGCTGGAGGGCATCGCCAACCGCGGCGACTTCGACCTCACCCAGCACGCCAAGCACTCGGGCGAGCGGCTCGAGTACTTCGACCAGACCAGCGGCGAGCACTACGTGCCGCATGTCATCGAGCCGGCGGCGGGCGCGACCCGCACGATGATGGCGTTCCTCATGGCCGCCTACGACGAGGAGGAGGTCAACGGCGAGACGCGCACCGTGCTGCGCCTCCACCACCGCCTCGCGCCGTACAAGGTCGCGGTGCTGCCGCTGTCGAAGAAGGACACCCTCACGCCGCTCGCCCGCGAGGTGCTCGCCATGGTCCAGCCCCGCTGGATGACCGACTACGACGAGACCCAGGCCATCGGCCGCCGCTACCGCCGCCAGGACGAGATCGGCACGCCCTACTGCGTCACCGTCGACTTCGACAGCCTCGAGGACCGCGCCGTGACGGTCCGCGAGCGTGATTCGATGGCCCAGGACCGCGTCCCCATCGACGGCCTGGTGGCGTACCTGGACGAGCGGCTGCAGTGAGCCTCTCTGCTCAGCACGCGATCTTCGAGAAGGACCGGTTCCTCGAGGCCAGCGACGGCGCACGGTTGGCCTACACCGTCGTGGGTGAGGGCGATCGCACGCCGATCGTGTTCATGAACGGCTGGACGTGTCCGGACGCCTACTGGTCGAGGATCGCGCCACCGGTGCTCGAAGCTGGGCACCGAGGCTTGTTCTTCGACACGCGCGGCCACTGCCAGTCAAGGCTGCCGCGCCCGCCCGGTCGCACCGCGCGCGACATCCCGATCGAAGACGTGTCGGTGCCGCGCGTCGCGACCGACATCATCGAGATCCTGGACCACGCTGGCATCGAGCGGGCGGTGCTCGTCGGCCACTCGATGGGGGTGCAGGGCATCTTCGAGGCCTACCGCATCGGTGGACCGGCGCGCGTCGCCGGTATCGCGCCGGTCGCGGGCACCTACGAGAACCCGGTGCCGACGTTCGCGAGCATGGAGGTGCTCGACCGTCTGTTCCCGATCGGTGACGCGATCTTCTCGCGCGTGCCGTTCGGGTGGCTGGGTCCGGCGATGCGCCAGATGTCCCGCATGCCCGACGACTGGACGATGAAGATCATCGGCAAGATCCTCCGCACCGCGCCGAGCGTCACCTTCGCCGACGTCGAGCGCCACATCGAGCAGATCAGCGAGGTCGACTTCTCGATCATGTGGCGGATGATGAGCGCGATGCACGGCCACTCGGCCGCCGACGTGCTGCCGACGATCGAGGTGCCGGTGCTGATCCTCGGCGGCGAGCGCGACCACTTCACGCCGCCGTTCGTGCAGCACCGCATGCACGAGCTCATCCCCGGGAGCGAGCTCGTCATGTTCCCTGAGGGCGGGCACCTGCTCCCGGTGGAGGAGGCGGACGGCATCGCCGAGGCGCTGGTCGAATTCGTGCAGCGGCGCATCGACAGCTGAATCGGATGCGCGAAACAAGGTTGCGAACATGTTACGTTCCGCAACATGTTTGCAACCTCCTCCACCCATGCATCCCGTCGTCGCGCCCTCCTTCCCCTGATCGTCGGAGTCCTGGTCCTGGCCCTGTTCGGGGCCGCCTGCGGCCCCCAGCAGCAGGAGCTGCGATCCCTGGTCAACCGTGAGCGCACCGCCAGGGGCATCCCCGCCCTCGACGAGGCCGGTGACCTGACCTCGAAGGCGCAGAGCCAAGCCGAGACCTTGGCCGCCAAGCAGACCCTGGCCCACTCCAACCTCCGGACCGGAGTCTCCGGCTCGTGGACGGCGGTGGCGGAGAACGTCGGCTACGCGACAACGATCCAGGGCGCCCATGACACGCTCATGCAGTCGCCCAGCCACCGGGACAACATCCTCAGCGGCCGCTACACCCACCTCGGCACCGGCGCCGCCCTTGGCCGCAACGGGGTCTGGTACGTCGTGGAGGAGTTCGCCGGCTGACAACGCGGGTGGGGCTAGCGCAGGTCGTCGGCCGCCCACAAGCGATCCGCTGTTGACGACGGGCTGCGCGCCCCGGTCGCTGCACAGCACGACCAAGAGGTTGGACACCATCGCCGCCTCGCGCTCCTCGTCGAGCTGGACGATGTCGTTCTCCGACAGCAGGCGCAGCGCGTTGTCGACCATGCCCACCGCGCCCTCGACGATCCGCTCGCGGGCGGCGACGACGGCGTTGATCGCCCTGGCCGTGTTCACGACCTGCCAGTTGATGACCGCCGCGATCTCGACCGGGTTGACGAACCAGAAGCCGTCCTTCGCGATCGTCCGGGAGTAGCGCCCGAAGAACGTCAGCCCGGCGGGGACACCGAGGGGCCACGCCGCTGTCAGGGCCGTCGCCAGCACGAGGGCGCCGATGAGGAGCTCGTCCGTCAAGGGGTTCACTAGGCTCGCCGCCGATGCCTTACGTCTTTGCTTTCGACCACAAGCACCGGAAGCCGCCGATGTCCCTCAAGGACCTGCTCGGCGGCAAGGGCGCCAACCTGGCCGAGATGACGTCGGTGCTCGGGCTGCCCGTGCCCCCCGGGTTCACGATCAACACCGATGCCTGCCGCGCGTACATGGCCGGGGGCTGGCCCGCAGGCCTCGATGCCGAGGTCGTCAAGCACCTCACCAAGGTTGAGCGCACGATGGGAAAGCGGTTGGGCGATGCGGCCGACCCGCTGCTCGTGAGCGTGCGCTCGGGCGCCAAGTTCTCGATGCCGGGGATGATGGACACCGTCCTCAACCTCGGCCTCAACGACCAGTCCGTCGAGGGCCTGGCCAAGCAGACCGACGACGAGCGGTTCGCGTTCGATTCCTACCGGCGGTTCATCGCCATGTACGGGCGCATCGTGCTCGGCGTGGAGGGCGAGGAGTTCGACCGGCTGCTGGACACGGCCAAGGAGTGGGACGGCGCCGCCACCGACGCGGACATCACCGCGGAGACGCTGCGCAAGCTGTGCGAGCGCTACAAGGGGATCGTCAGGCGCCACACCCGCAAGCGCTTCCCGCAGGACCCGATGGACCAGCTGCGCGGCGCGATCGAGGCCGTGTTCCGGTCTTGGAACGGCGACCGGGCCAAGGCCTACCGCCGGCACGAGCGGATCGCCGACGACCTCGGCACCGCGGTGAACGTGCAGACCATGGTGTTCGGCAACCGCGACGACAACAGCGGCACCGGCGTCGGGTTCACCCGCAACGCGTCAACCGGCGAGCCGGGTGTCTATGGAGACTTCCTCGTGAACGCCCAAGGCGAGGACGTCGTCGCCGGCATCCGCAACACGGTCCCCATCACGGAGATGGCGGACCTCTTCCCGAAGCAGTACAAGCAGCTGCTCAAGATCTACGACGGGCTCGAGCGGCACTACCGCGACATGCTCGACACCGAGTTCACCATCGAGCAGG
Source organism: uncultured Acidimicrobiaceae bacterium (assembly GCA_964428815.1). Taxonomy (GTDB): domain Bacteria; phylum Actinomycetota; class Acidimicrobiia; order Acidimicrobiales; family CAYSAC01; genus CAYSAC01. The sequence goes on from CAYSAC010000084.1 coordinate 7,653, forward strand.
GCACGCTCTGGATGCTGCAGACCCGCGTCGGCAAGCGCACGGGCGCGGCTGCAGTCCGCATGGCCGTCGACATGACCAAGGGCCGCAAGTGGAAGATCAGCCACGAGGAGGCAGTCGAGCGCGTCAGCCCCGACCAGGTCGAGCAGCTGCTGCACCCCGACTTCGCGGTGCCAGAGGCTGACCTCAAGGTCCTCTGCAAGGGGCTCGGCGCCTCGCCCGGCGCCGCCGTCGGGCGCGTGTACTTCACCGCGGATGACGCCGCCGATGCCGCCGATCGGGGCGAGAAGGTCATCCTCGTCCGCAACGAGACCTCGCCAGAGGACGTGCACGGGATGATGGTCGCCGAGGGCATTCTCACTGCCCGCGGCGGCCTCGCCAGCCACGCTGCTGTCGTCGCCCGCGGCTGGGGGACGCCGGCGGTCGTCGGCGCCGAGGCCGTGAAGATCAAAGGCAGGCAGTTCCAGGTCGGTGACAGCGTCATCGTCGAGGGCGCCGTCATCTCGCTGTCCGGCACCACCGGCATCGTCGTCGATGATGCGGTCGCGCTGAAGCCGCCGGAGGCATCGGCCAACCTCGAGGTCGTCCTCGGCTGGGCGGACGAGATCCGCCACGGCGAGCTCGCGGTGCGGGCCAACGCCGACACCGGTCCCGACGCGGCCCGGGCCCGCGAGTACGGCGCCGAGGGCATCGGCCTGTGCCGCACCGAGCACATGTTCCTCGGCGAGGACCGCCTGCCGATCGTGCGGGAGATGATCCTCGCCGACGGCGACGACGCAGAGGCGGCCGCGCTCGAGAAGCTGCGCGTCGCGCAGAAGGCCGACTTCATCGAGATCCTCGAGGCGATGGACGGGCTCCCCGTCACGGTGCGGCTGCTCGACCCGCCGCTGCACGAGTTCCTGCCCAGCGTCGACGAGCTGATGGTCAAGGAGGCGACGACGGGCCTCACCGAGGACGAGCAGCGCCTCTTCGACGCCGCCCGCTCCTGGCACGAGTCCAACCCGATGCTCGGCACGCGCGGCGTCCGGCTCGGCGTCATCAAGCCTGGCCTCTACGCCATGCAGGTGCGCGCTCTCATGGAGGCCGCAGCCGACCGGGCCGAGGCCGGTGGTACGCCCGTGGTCGAGATCATGATCCCGCTCACCGTGACCCGCGAGGAGATGGCCGAGGCCCGCAGCTGGGTCGAGGAGGCGGTCGCTGCCGTCGCCTCGTCGAAGAAGGCGAAGCGCATCGACGTCACGATCGGCACGATGATCGAGACGCCGCGGGCCGCGCTGCGCGCGGACGAGATCGCGGAGGTCGCGGACTTCTTCTCGTTCGGCACCAACGACCTCACGCAGATGACGTTCGGCTTCAGCCGTGACGACGTCGAAGGCCGCATGATGGCCATCTACCTCGAGAAGGGCCTGCTGAGCCGCAACCCGTTCGAGACCATCGACCAGACCGGTGTCGGCGAGCTGGTCGAGATCGGCTGCGAGCGGGGCCGGGCGACCAACCCGTCCATCAAGCTCGGCGTCTGCGGCGAGCATGGCGGCGACCCCGAGTCGATCGCCCTCTTCTATCGGGCCGGGCTCGACTACGTCTCGTGCTCGCCCTTCCGCGTGCCCGTCGCCCGGTTGGCCGCGGCGCAGGCCGTTCTCGGCGCGTCCGGTTCCTCTGACACCAAGTGACCTGAGTTGATCGCCACTGCCACGCGGCTCGTCAGCGAGTCCGACGATCAGAACTTTGCGAACATCGACGCCCACGCCTGGCAGTGGGCGGTGTTCCTCGGCCTCGTCGTGACGCTGCTGGTGGCCGACCTGCTCATCCTGCACCGCAAGCCGAAGGAGATGTCGCTCAAGGAGGCCGCGGTCGAGAGCGCGGTCTGGATCGCCATCGGGCTCGCGTTCACCGCGGTCGTCGGCATCTGGTTCGGGGGACAGGCGGCGGGCGAGTACGTCTCCGGCTACCTGATCGAGGAGAGCCTCTCGGTCGACAACGTGTTCGTGTGGGCCGTCATCATGACGTTCTTCGCGGTGCCGAAGCAGTACCAGTTCCGCACGCTGTTCTGGGGCATCTTCGGCGCGCTCGTCCTGCGCGCGCTGTTCATCTTTGCCGGGGTCGCCCTCATCGAGGCGTTCGACTGGGTGCTGTACATCTTCGGCGCCTTCCTGATCTTCACCGCGTTCCGCATCGCCAGGCACGACGAGGCCGAGGTCAACCCTGAGCACAACCTCGCGCTGCGCGCCGTGCGCAAGATCGTCCCGTCGACGTCGGAGTACCACGGCCAGAAGCTGTTCACCAAGGAGAACGGCAAGCGCGTGGCCACGCCGCTGTTCGCGGTGCTGATCATGGTGGAGACGACCGACGTGGTCTTCGCGGTCGACTCGATCCCGGCGATCCTCGCTGTCTCGCGCGAGCAGTTCATCGTGTTCAGCTCGAACGCCTTCGCGATCCTCGGCTTGCGGGCGCTGTACTTCTGCTTGTCGGGGATGGCGGGCCGCTTCCGCTACCTCAACATCGGGCTCGGCATCATCCTGGGCTTCGTCGGCACCAAGATGCTCATCACCGAGCTGTACCACGTGCCAACGTGGCTCTCGCTGGCGGTCATCATCGTGGTCCTCACGATCACCGTGCTCCTGTCCCTCAGGGCCGACAAGCGCGACCCGCCACCCGACGACGACAGCGTCGAGGCGCTCGTCCACCCCGACGAGGAGTGAACGGCCGGTTCGCGCCGAGCCCCACCGGCCCCCTCCACGTCGGCAACCTGCGGACCGCGCTGCTCGCCTGGTTGTTCGCGCGCTCGACCGGCTCCCGGTTCCTGCTCCGGATGGAGGACCTCGATCCCGCCGCTCGCGGCACCGGCCACGAGGCGCAGCAGATCGACGACCTCGGTGCGCTTGGGCTCGACTGGGACGGGCACGTCGTGCGCCAGTCCGAGCGGCTCGATCGCTACCACGTCGCCATCGACCTGCTGACTGCGGACGGGCTGACCTATCCGTGCTGGTGCAGCCGGCGCGAGATCCAGGCTGCCGCGGCCGCGCCCCACGAGGACTTGCCCGAGGGTGCCTATCCGGGGACCTGTCGCGATCGAAGCGGACCGCCGCCTGGTGCCGATCGCCCGCCCGCCTTGCGCCTGCGTGCAGCAGGCGCACATGGGGCCTTCGTCGATGTCATCGCCGGCGCGGTGGAGGGAGGAGTCGACGACTTCGTCCTGCGTCGAGGTGACGGCACGCCGGCGTACAACCTGGCGGTCGTCGTCGACGACGCCGACCAGAGCGTCGAACAGGTCGTGCGGGGCGACGACCTCCTGGCGAGCACGCCCCGCCAGATCCACCTGGCCGCGCTGCTGGGGTTGCCCGTGCCGACGTACGCGCACGTCGCCCTCGTCCTCGGGCCTGACGGCGAGCGCCTCGCCAAGCGCCACGGCGCGGTCACGCTGTCGGAGCGGGGCGGCGGCGATGCGGTCCGCTCCGAGCTGGCCAGCAGCCTCGGCCTTGCCGCCGTGGGCGAGCGGATCACGATGACCGAGCTCCTCGCCCGCTTCGACCCGGTCGGGGTCCCGCGAGATCCCTGGGCCCTAGCCGAGTAGACACGCGGGATCGGGACGGGAAGCGTGCGCATCCGGATCCTCGGCGCGCTCGAGGTGGAGGGCGTCGCCGCGCGCGACCTCGGTAGCCGCAAGGCCCGCACGCTGCTCGCCGCGCTCGCTGGTGCGCAGGGGCGACCGGTTCCCGCCGACGTGCTCACCGAGCTGCTCTGGAGCGACTCGCCGCCGGCCCAACCCGCGGACCAGCTGAGCGTGCTGGTCAGCCGGCTGCGCCGCGTGATCGGCGCCGACCGCATCGAGCGCACGGACGCGGGCTACCTGCTGCGTGCCGACTGGATCGACGCAGCCGAGCTGGAAGCGCGCGTCGACGAGGCGATCGCGCGGGCGGCAGCCGGAAGCGCGGCGGCGGC
>CAYSAC010000085.1:0-11543 GCA_964428815.1 uncultured Acidimicrobiaceae bacterium
CGGCATCACCGCCGGTGAGATCGCGAAGGAGGGCGGACCCGTCGGGATCGTCAGCCGCTCTGGCACGCTCACCTACCAGGCGCTGTACGAGCTGAAGCTGCAGGACATCGGCGTGACCACCTGCGTCGGCATCGGCGGCGATCCCGTCCCCGGCACGTCGTTCATCGACTGCCTCGAGGCGTTCGAGGCCGACCCCGAGACCAAGGCGGTGATGCTGATCGGCGAGATCGGCGGCTCGGCGGAGGAGGAGGCCGCCGAGTTCATCGCCACCAAGATGGCCAAGCCGGTGACGTCTTACATCGCGGGCGTGACCGCGCCTCCTGGAAAGAAGATGGGCCACGCGGGCGCCATCGTCTCGGGGGGCAAGGGCACGGCGGCAGCGAAGATGGACGAGCTGCGCGCTGCCGGCGTCAAGGTCGGGCAGAACCCGACGGAGGCCGGTGAGCTGATGGTCGAGGTGGTCCGCGGCCTGGCGTGAGGCGCCGCCTGCTCACCGCCGCGCTCGCCGTCGCCGTCGTCGGCGCGGGCGCGCTCCTCGCCGGTGCGCGCGACGACGGGCAGGGCGCCGCACCGACCACCACCGTCAGGGCGTCGACGACCTCAACCACCGCGGCGCTGCTCACCACGACGACCGCGCCGACAACGACGACGGTGGCGCCCGTGCCGTGGGCAGTCCTCCCGACCGGCGAGGTCCGCGCCGTGGCCACGCCCGGCGGCATCGTCCTCCCCGTGGTGCGCCCCGAGGGCGATCGGTACGTCGTCACGACGCCGTGCGGCGGTGAGGGCATCACCGCGGGAACCGGCCTCGTCGGCGCGCACGTCGTGATCGACCCTGGCCACGGTGGAGACGAGCCCGGCGCCGTCGGACCCACCGGGCTGACCGAGAAGGAGGTCAACCTGGCGATCGCGCACGAGACCGAGCGCCTGCTCGAGGCCCGCGGCGCGGTGGTCGTGCTCACGCGCACGGCCGACTACCGCGTCACGCTCAAGACCCGCGCGCTCATCGCCACGCGGCTCCAGCCGTCGCTCTTCCTCTCGATCCACCACAACGCCGAGCCGGACGGGCCGCGCGCTGGTCCCGGCGCCGAGACTTACTTCCAGATCCTCTCGCTCGAGTCGCGCCGGGCCGCGGGTCTCGTGTACGAAGAGCTGGTCGGATCCTTCTCCCGGTTCCAGGCCGCGTGGGTCGCCGACACCGACGCCGGTGCGAAGTACCGCAAGCGCGGCGACGGCGGCGACTACTACGGGATCCTGAGCCGGTCCGCGGGAGTCCCGACCGTGCTGTCGGAGGCGGCCTTCATCACCAACCCGACCGAGGAGGCGCTGCTCCGCACGCCAGAGTTCCGTGCCTCCGAGGCCGAGGCCTTGACCAGGGCGATCGTCCGCTACGTCACGACCGCCGATCCGGGGTCAGGGTTCGTCGAGCCCTACCCGCGGACTCAGCCGGCGGGGTCAGGCGGCGGCTCGAGCGGCTGCGAGGACCCGCCGCTGTAGGTCGGCTCGGCCTGCTCCATCTCGTCCGGCTCCCCGAGCCGTGCGGCCGCGAGGTGGGCGGCGATCACGATGGCGGCACCGCCGAGCAGCAGCAGCACACCGGTGACGGTCACGTCGTCGTCCGGTGCGAGCTCGCTCAGGATGAAGATGACGCCGAGCGCGACCGCGATGCCGCCGATCCAGGTCGTCACGCGCCGCCCGACCGTCGCGCCGTGCGCGGCCAGCGCCGCCCCGATGGCGATCAGGACGATGCCGGTGCCGATCTCCTGCAGCTCGTCGGCAAGCGCCGCGATCCCCACGGCGAGGACCGGCAGCGCGGCGAACGCGAAGGGCGTCGCGATCCCGTGGCGCCCGGCCCGGTCGAACCTGCGGCTGGCGAGCACGTAGCCGGCGCCGAACAGGAGCGAGATCACTCCGATCGTCGTCAGGTCGGGCGCGGCCGCGAACCCATCGAAGTCGGAGGCGTCCTCGGAGCTGAGCCCGCCGAGGAAGAGGAACGGGAAGCTGAACGGGCTCTCGACCATCTCGAGCACGAGCAGCCACGACGCGATCAGGCCGGCGCCGAGGTAGCTCGGGTGACCGCGGCCGGGCGACAGGTAGTAGGCCGCGATCCAGCCGGCGGCGGCGCCGCCGAGGATGAGCTCGGTCGAGTAAGGCGGGAAGCCGCCTTCGTCGAAGCTGAGGAAGAACAGCAGGGGCGGGACACCGGCGGCCGATGCCACCACGCCGGCGGTCACGAGCGGCCCCCGTTGAGCACGAGCGATGACGACGAACCCGGCGACCACCACCAGGAGGCAGAGCACAATTCCGGGCAGCTGCGATCCGCCGCCACCGTCACCGCCCAGCTGGTCGCCGCCTATGACGATCACGCCGAGCACGGCGACCGCGCACCCGGCACCGGTGATGGCGACACCGGCGCGGGGCTCGGCGCGGCGGACGTCGCGGGCGGCCGCGACCGCTGGTTCGGATGCGGGTGCTGCGTCGATGTCCGACATGTCCGGAACGCTAGGACCGCGGCGACCCCGCACCAGTGGATGGGCGCGTCGACGCCCCGCCGCGAGGGCGGGGCGTCAATCGAAGGCCGAGGATCAGAACGGAGCGCTGGGCGTGTCGCCGGTGGCCGTGCCGTCCGCGGTCTCGCCGCGAACGAGGAAGCCACCGTAGGCCATGCCCGCCGCGGCCAGGATCATCAGGTAGGCGCCGAAGCCGATGTAGTCGAACTTGAACAGCAGCTTGAGCACGAGCAGGGCGAGCACGGCCACGCTGCCGTAGAAGATCGCCTCGCCCCAGGAGACGGGCAGATCAGGGAGGTCGGTGCTGGTGAGCTTGCGCACGAGCGTTGCGATGACGACCGCCAGCGCGACGACGAAGGCCAGGATCCCGAGGATGCCGATGGCCTCGCCGTCGCCGCTCATCGGCCCGATGCCGACGCAGAACTCACCGCCACCAGGGATGCCCGTGCTCGCGCACGCCCGGTGCCAGTCGAGGACGAGCATGAAGAGCAGCAGGAGGATGCCCGCGCCCCCGACGATCTTGTCGCCCAGTGTGAGCTTGTTGAGGTCCACGGCGTGCCGCCTCCATATGTGCTGGATGGAACGGCGAAACGGTAACGCAACCAGGGCAGAGCGTGACGGATGCGGCTGTTAGGTTCGGCCCGTGCGCATCGCCGTGCTCGCATCGGGCAGCGGGACCCTCCTCGATGCCATCCTCGGCGAGGGCATCCCTGTGGAGCTCGTGGTCGTGGACCGCCCCTGTGCGGCCACCGAGGTTGCCGCGCGGCACGGTGTCCCGTCCGAGGTCGTCGAGCGGACGGACTGGTCGGCGACCTTCGACCGGGACGGCTACACCGACCAGCTCGTCAAGACCTTGCGCGGATATGACGTCGAGCTCGTCGTCATGGCCGGCTTCGGCACCGTCGTCCCCCGCATCGTCGACCACTACGCCGGCCGGGTGCTGAACACCCACCCCGCGCTGCTCCCGTCCTTCAAGGGCTGGCACGCGGTGCGCGACGCGCTCGAGCAGGGGGTGAAGGTGACCGGCTGCACGATCCACGTCGTCACCGAGGAGGTCGACGACGGTCCGATCCTCGCTCAGCAGGCGGTTCCGGTGCTGCCCGGTGACGACGAGTCGTCGTTGCACGAGCGCATCAAGGAGGTCGAGCGCCGCCTCTACCCCGACACCATCCGGCGCTTCCTGGAGGACGCGGAACGATGAGGGCGATGCTCTCGGTGTATGACAAGACCGGTGTGGTCGACCTCGCCCGCGGCCTCGCCGACCTCGGCTGGGACCTCGTCTCGAGCGGCGGGACCGCGACGGCGCTTCGCGATGCCGGCCTGACCGTCACCGACACCGCCGACCTGACCGGCGTGCCCGCGATCCTCGGCCACCGCGTCGTGACGCTGCACCCGAAGGTGCACGGCGGGATCCTCGCCGACCGCAACGATCCTGCGCACCAGGAGGACATGGCGACCTACGGCATCGAGCCGATCGACCTCGTGGTCTCCAACCTCTACCCCTTCGGCTCCGATCCGTCAGCGTTCGAGCATGGCGCGAGCGCGGGGGAGGAGCTGATCGACATCGGCGGCCCCGCGCTCATCCGCGCTGCGGCCAAGAACCACGCGCAGGTCGGCATCCTCACCGACCCGTCCCAGTACGAGGAGGCGCTCGACGAGCTGCGAGCTGATGGCGCGCTCTCCGACGAGACGCGGCGCCGGTTGGCGCGGGCCGCGTTCGCCCGCACCGCCAGCTACGACGCGGCGATCGTCGGCTGGCTCGACGGCGGCGGCGAGGGCTTCCCCCCGACGGTCCACCTCAGCCTCGAGAAGGTCGACCTGACCCTGCGCTACGGCGAGAACCCGCACCAGCGCGCCGCGCTCTACCGCGACGCGGGCGAAACGCCGTGGTGGGACGACCTCGTGCAGCACAGCGGACTCGCGCTCTCGTACCTCAACCTGTTCGACGCCGACGCCGCGTGGCTCCTCGTGCACGACCTCGGTGACCGGCCGGCGGCCGCGATCATCAAGCACGCCAACCCGTGCGGCGCGGCGGTGGCCGACACGCTCGCCGAGGCGTACCAGCGCGCGTTCGAGTGCGACGAGCGATCGGCCTTCGGCGGCATCGTCGCGCTGAACAAGCCGGTCGACGCGGCGACCGTCGAGCAGATGGTCGCCGCCGCGCAAGCCGATGTGGTGATCGCACCTGGATACGAGGACGGCGCGATCGAGGCGCTCCAGGCCAAGCGCAAGAACACGCGCATCCTCGAGGCCCGGCCGCCCCAGCCCGACCCGTTCCACCTCCGCCAGATCACCGGCGGGCTGCTGGCGCAGGAGCCGCACCACTTCGCGGCGACCCGATCCGACTGGCGCGTCGTCACCACCCGGCAGCCGACCGAGCCCGAGTGGGCCGACGCCGAGCTGGCCTGGCGGATCTGCGGCTGGGTGAAGTCCAACAGCATCGTGCTCGTCAAGGACGGCACCGCGTGGGGCATCGGCGCCGGTCAGCAGAACCGGGTCGAGGCCGGGCAGATAGCGGCGGCGAAGGCCGCCGGTCGGGCCAAGGGCGGGGCGTGCGCCAGCGACGCCTTCTACCCGTTCCCCGACGGCATCGAGGCGGCCGCCGAGGCCGGCGTCGCCGTCATCATCCAGCCCGGTGGCTCGATGAACGACGAGAAGAACATCGCCCGCGCCGACGAGCTCGGCGTCGCGATGGTCTTCACCGGCGAGCGGCACTTCCTCCACTGAGCCGCACGCCGGACGCAACCGCGTGCGTGAACCCGTGTCCACCACGGGTTCACGCACACAGATGGGTTGGCGCACACGGTTCGAGCTGCAAATCGTGCAATCTGGACCGATGGCAGTGACGTGTGGCGTCGGCGCGACGGCGGCGGCACTCCTCGCCGCTCTCGGCGGGACCGATGCTTGGCTCATAGGGGCTTGCGCTCCGCCTCGACGTAGAGCCGCGTGGTCTGGCCCTCCGAGGGATGCGGCGATCGTCGCTCGGCCAGCGCGACGTCGAGCCCTGCGGCACGAGTAGCAGCGACGAGCTCGTCGAGCGTGAAGAAGGTCGCCGCGATCGGCACCGGTTCGCCGATGAACTCGTCCAGCTCGACCTCGCCCTGTCCCTCGTGGGCGGAGAAGAGGAGACGCCCCCGCGGTCGAAGCACTCGATGGAGCTCGCGCAAGACCCCGTCGATCTCTGCCCGCCGAACATGGATCAGCGAGTAGAAGGCGACCAGGCCGCCGAGGGCGCCCGTTGCGAAGGGCAACGCGCGCATGTCTGCGGCAGTCGCGGCGTCGAGCCGACCCTTCGCGAGCTTCGCCATCTCGGGACTCAGGTCCATGCCGACAACGCGGCGACCGCGCTCGCGGATGAACAGGCCGATCTGGCCCGGGCCGCACCCGACCTCGACGACAGGATCACCGACCGACATCGCGAACGCCTCGAGGAGCTCGCGATCGCGCGGCTTGCCCTGCAGCTCGTCGATGAAGCGGCGCTCGTACTTGCTCGCCACCAGGTCGTACGACGAACCCAGGCGGTCCCAAGCCACCCGGCCAATCTACGGTGGTGCCCATGAGCGAGCCGATCTGGATGCCAGGGGCACCGGTCGCCGAGGCCGTGCTCGCCGAGGTGGATGAGCGGGTGGCCGCGCTGCGAAGAGCCGGGAAGACGGTCGGGCTCGGGACGATCCTCGTGGGCGCGGACCCGCCGTCGGTGTCGTATGTGAGCAAGAAGCACGTGACGTCGGAGGCGCACGGCGTCACGTCGCATCACATCGAGCTGCCGGCGTCGGCGTCGCTGGCGCAGATCCTCGAGGCGGTGCACCAGTTCAACGAGGACCCGGCGGTGGACGGTTACCTCGTGCAGACCCCACTGCCGAACCGCGACAACGAGGGCGAGGTGCTCGAGGCGATCGCCGCCGACAAGGACGCTGACGGCATGCACCCCACCAACCTCGGCCGGCTCGCGCACGGCATCCCGTGTCCGGTGGCGTGCACGCCCGCGGGCATCAAGGCGATGCTTCAGTTCTACGACGTGCCTGTCGAAGGAAGGCACGTCGTCGTCGTGGGTAGAGGGCCGACGCTCGGCCGGCCCCTGTCGATCCTCCTCTCATTGAAGGCGCCCGGGGCGAACGCTGCTGTCACCGTCGTCCACACCGGCGTCAAGGACATGGCCGAGCACACGCGCCGGGCCGACGTGCTGATCGCAGCAGCGCAGGTGCCGTCGATCGTGATGCCCGACATGGTCAAGCCCGGGGCGGCCGTGCTCTCCGGTGGGATCACCTGGCGCGGCAAGACGGTCGTCCCCGACGTCGACGAGTCGGTCGCGGAGGTGGCCGGCTGGCTCACGCCACGTCTCGGCGGCATCGGACCGACGACTGTGGCGATGCTGCTGCGCAACACGGTCGAGGCCGCAGCGCGCCGGGCGTAGTCCGAACGAAGCGCGTGCGCTGGCTCTTCTTCGTGCGCCGCCGCTTCCCACGGCCGAGCGAGTGCACACGGTTCGTCGCTGCTCGTAGCCTGGCCCGACGATGACCAAGATCCGCGATGTGCTGGCCGCGGGACCGACGCTCTCGTTCGAGTTCTCGCCGCCCAAGACCGAGCAGATGGAGCGCCAGCTGGACAAGGCGCTCGCCGAGCTTGCCGTGCTGCAACCATCGTTCGTGTCGTTCACCTATGGGGCGCTCGGCTCGACGAGGGACACGACCCGGGACATCGTGATCAGGGCCAATGCCACGTACCCGTTCCCGGCGATGGCCCACCTCACGTGCGTCGGCCACACTCACGCCGACGTCGAGGCCCTGCTCGCCGAGTACATGGCCGCCGGTGTCGACAACATCCTCGCCCTCGGTGGCGATCCGCCGGCTGACGGCAGCACGCCGGACGGCGACTTCGCCTACGCCACCGAGCTGATCGAGGTCGTACGGGCCAGCGGCGACTTCTCCATCGGGGTTGGCGCCTTCCCCGAGCTCCACCCGCGCTCGCCTGACCGCCACAGCGATCGTCGGCGACTCGCCGACAAGCTGGCCCACGCCGACTTCGGGATAACCCAGTTCTTCTTCACCGCCGACCACTATTTCCGCATGGTCGACGAGCTGCTCGCACTCGGCTGCGACACCCCGGTGCTGCCAGGCGTGATGCCGTTCCACAACGTGGCCGGCGCTCGGAAGATGTCGGCCATGAACAACACCGACATCCCCGCGCCGCTCCAGCAGCGCCTCGACGAGGTCGACGGCGATCCCGACGCGGTCGTCGCCCTCGGCGTCGACGTCGCAACCGACCTCTGCATCGAGCTGCTCGAGGCCGGTGTCCCCGGCCTGCACTTCTACGCGCTCAACCGCTCCGAGTCGGTGATCGCCGTGTACGAGAACCTCGGGCTCGGACCGGCGCGCCACTAACGTCTGCTGTCACACCCCCTGCATAGGGTGGGACGGGTGGCACAGCAGGCGAGAGGACTCAGCGCGGTGGCCGGAGGCGTCGAACGGCGGCGAGCGACGGCGACGTCGGCGTTCGGCGTGTCCAAGCGCGAGAACCACGACGCCTCCGGCTTCTACGAGCGGTTCACCCCACCGGTGCTGTCCGACGACGCGGTGGTCCAGCGACCCGGGGTCGTCGACGAGATCTACGTCGGCGACGCTCGCCACATGGACCGCGTGCAGCCGGCGTCGGTTGCGCTCGTCGTCACGTCCCCGCCGTACTTCGCCGGCAAGGCCTACGAGGCTGCCTTGGGCGAGGGGCACATCCCGGCGACCTACATCGAGTACCTGCGCATGCTCGAGGACGTCTTCGCCGAGTGCATGACCAAGCTCGAACCCGGCGGCAGGCTGGCGGTCAATGTCGCCAACCTGGGGCGCAAGCCGTACCGGTCGCTGTCGTCCGACGTCACCGCCATCTTGCAGGACCGGCTGGGTCTGCTGCTGCGTGGCGAGGTCATCTGGCAGAAGGCGCGGGGTGCCGGCGGGTCTTGCGCATGGGGGTCCTTCAAGAGCCCGGCCAACCCGGTGCTGCGCGATCTGACCGAGCGGGTCGTGATCGCCAGCAAGGGTCGGTTCGACCGCGCCATCGCGCGACCCGATCGCAAGGCGCAGGACCTGCCCCATCAGCCGACCACGACCGCCGATGAATTCATGGACGCGACCACCGATCTATGGGAGCTCGCGCCGGAGAGCGCGAACCGCGTCGGGCACCCCGCGCCCTTCCCGGTCGAGCTCCCTCAGCGCCTGATCGAGCTCTTCACCTACGAGGGTGACGTCGTGCTCGACCCGTTCATGGGGTCGGGCACCACCGCCGTCGCCGCGCTGCGCACCGGCCGGCACTTCCTGGGCTACGACACGGATCCCACCTACGTCGACGCCGCGCGCGCTCGCGTCGCCGCTGAGCGCGAGCGCCCGCGAGTCGCCGAGCCGATGATCGACAAGGCCGGCGACGCGGCGAAGGACCTCGTGGAGGCGGCCGGCTTCACCGTCGACCGCCGGGCCAAGAAGGCACTCGACGGGCTGTTCTTCGCGACCAATGCCGCCGGCCGCACCTGGCGGTTCCTCGTCGTCGGCGCGTCGACGGTCGCGTCGCGGGGCCTGCGCCGCAGCGATGTGCTCTGGCGAACGCTTGGCCTGGCCGCCCACCACTCCGGCTTCGGCGCCCACCCGCTCGTCGTGCTCACCACCGAGCTGCCGGCTCGCCGGTCGGCGGGCGAGGCTGCCCTGCGCGAGGCGAGGGGCAAGGCCTTCACCGACGCGCTGGAGATCGCCGCACCGTCCGCAACCGAGCGGCTGCGCGCGTACTGCACCGCGGTCGAGGCCGCACCGATCGGCGAGCTGCTTCCGCCGGGCTGACGTGCCCGCGCCGCGCACCGAGATCACCGAGATCGTCACCGGCCTGGCGCTGTTCGGCGCACGCGACGTGCGCGAGGCGCTCGCCGATCCGCCGTCCGGCTACCGCAACGTCGACGAGGAGGTCTGGCACCGGCTCGCGGCGCTCGACCGTGATGGCCAGCACCGACAGGAGTTTGCGGCGGCGTGGGCGAACGGCGTCGCCTTCCTCCACGCCGCCCAGGGCCTGCGCGGACGGGAGCCGCTGGTCATCGAGTGGAAGGGCCCGAACCGCGCGCCAGGCGACGAGCAGGTGCCCGCCGACCTCCGTGTCGACCACGTGTACCTGATCTCCTGCAAGTACCTGTCGCGCGTGCTGGCCAACGCCGCGCCGCAGCGCCTGTTCGACCGCGCGCTCGCAGGGGGCCCCGCCGTCACCGGTGGCGACTGGTACGCCGACGTCGCGCCCGTCGAGTACCAGGCGCTGTACGAGGTCATCAGGCGAGAGCTGGGCCAAGGGCCAGCGCTCCCGCCCCACGCCGCCGACCTGACGCCCGGCCACCGCGCGGCGCTGCGCCAGCACCTCGATGCCGGCTGGTCCGACGACGCCGCCCCGGCGTATCGCACCATGGCCGTCGCCGTTGGCAAGGCATCAGCCGACCGGTGGCGCGGCGCGCTGCGCCGCAAGGCTCAGCAGGAGGCCATGCTCTGGCGGCTGCTGCGCATCGGCAGCGCGCCGTACTTCGTGCTCGGCGCCGCGGCGGGACGGACGCTGCGCCTTCGCATCGCCACACCGTGGGACTGGCGCCAGGACCACGAGCTCAAGCGCTTCGACGTGTGGGGCGACGACGCCGGCCAGCCGCAGGTGCGCTGGCAGGCGGTCGTTCGTGATCGCGCCACCGGCGAGGACGTCGCGGTCGACGGTCACGTCGAGGTCCGCTGGAGCCACGGCCGCTTCGCCAAGCAGCCCGAGGCGAAGGTGTACCTCGACACAGCGCACCATCGCGTGCCCGGCTACGTCACCCTCACCTAGCCAAAGCGAGCCCGAGCGAATGTGGTCAAGAAGTAGGGGGCGGATTCGGAGGGTGCGCGCAACACCAGGGGTCGGACGGAAGGTTGGGGGCATGGGATGCCCGATTCGGGCATGTGGTGCCCCGAACCTTGGTTCTGCGCCGCGGTTTGGGGCACCAGCGATCGGGCCCTTTCTTCATCGCGGGGTTGGGTGCCCTGAGCAGGGCAAGCGCCGAGCCGTGCACGTCAGCGGTGTCGACGGGTGTGAGGTGTTGCGCCGACCCGGCTGCGACCGACGGGTTCAGGACCCGAACTTCTTCGGGAGGTTCGCTCTCGCCGGGGCAGTGCGCTGAGCCCGCGCGACACTTATGCGATGGCGTGGCTGCGCGTGACGTCCGACATCGTCGACATCGCCTGGGCCAACCGTTTCTGGATGACGTGGAACGCCCTGCTCGCCGTCATCCCGGCGGTGCTGGCCGTGCTCGTGTTTCGACACGAACCCACTCGGCACGGGCCGGTCCATTGGATGGGCGTCGGCGCGTTCCTGCTCTTTCTGCCGAACGCGCCGTACGTCGTCACTGATCTGCTGCACCTCCGTGGCGATGTGGTGGCGGCGCCGAGCGATCTCGTTGTCGTCGCCGGCGTGCTGCCGCTCTACGGGGCGCTCGTCGGTGTGGGCTTCGCGTGCTACTTCGTGGCGCTCGCTGAGGTCGGTGGTTGGCTGCGGCGCCAAGGCCAGGGGCACGTCGTCGGCACCGCTGAGCTCAGCCTCCACCTGCTGTGCGCGGTCGGCGTGCTGCTCGGACGGGTCGCGCGGCTCAACAGCTGGGACACGATCACCCAACCCAACGGCACCATCGAGCGCGCCCTCGCGACGCTGACGTGGAAGGGCTCACCGATCGCCATCGGTCTGCTGTTCGTGACCATCTGGGTGGGCCACGCCGTCACGCGCTCGCTGGCCCGCACGGCCCGGGCGTGGGTCGACCGCCACGCCGGCCCGCTCGCGGCACGCGTGAGCTAGGCCATCGCCTTCTGGAGGTTGCCGTCGAGGGCGGCGAGGAACTCCTCCGTCGTCAGCCAGGGCGCGTCCTTGTCCGGCAGGAGCAGGGCGAGGTCCTTGGTCATCTGACCGCTCTCGACCGTCTCGACGCACACCCGCTCGAGCGTCTCGGCGAAGCGGATCACCTCGGGCGTGCCGTCGAGCTTTCCGCGGAACACGAGCCCGCGGGTCCAG
>CAYSAC010000086.1:0-11477 GCA_964428815.1 uncultured Acidimicrobiaceae bacterium
CCGCGGCCGCCGTCGCCGCCGGCGAGTGCCCGGCGCTGCCCGCGCGCCGGGGGCTCGACCCGAACCGGCCTCGCTACACGGTACGGGTCGAAGCCGATCCGGTTGCGAGCCGCGTGCGCGGCGACCTGACCGTTCGTTTCACGCCTGATCTCGCGGTCGACCAGCTCGTCTTCCGGCTGTGGCCGAACGGGCCGCGGCCGTCCTCCGCCGGCGCCCGGCTCACTGTGGGCGAGGTCACCGCGGAGGGTGCCGCACTGGTGACGCGCCAGCCTGACCCGACGACGCTCGAGGTGGTGCTGCCCGAACCCGCTCGCGCCGGTCGCACGATCGAGGTGTCGATGCCGTGGACGATCGAGGTGCCGGGATCGGTGCGCGATCGCATCTCCCACAGCGGTGACTCGTTGCGGCTGGGTTCGTTCCTGCCGCTCTTGGCCTGGGAGCCCGGCGTCGGCTGGGCACGGGAACCGCCGACGTCCGGGTTCGCCGAGTCGACCACGACGCCGGCCGCCGACTGGTCGGTCGCGATCGCCGTGCCTGCCGGCTACGACGTGCTCGCGTCTGGTCAGCGGGGGAGCGATGGGCGATGGCAGGGGGCTGGGCTGCGCGACTTCGCCATCTCGATCGGCCACTTCGCGTTCGCGTCCGCATCGATCGCCGCGCCCGAACCGATCGCGGTCACCGTCGGCGTGCAGCAAGGCGTGGGCGAGTCGCCCCAGCGCTACCTCGATGAGGCCCTCGCCGCGCTCCAGGCGTTCGCGCGCATGTACGGCGCCTACCCGTGGCCGACCTACACGCTGGCGATCACGCCAGAGCTCGAAGGCGGCATCGAGTTCCCCTCCCACGTGATGCAAGGACCTGGGTCGATCGGTCGCACCACGCCGCACGAGGTCGCGCACATGTGGTTCTACGGCCTGGTCGGCAACAACCAAGGCCGCGATCCCTGGCTCGACGAAGGGGTGGCCAGCTACGCCGAGGCCCGGTTCGAAGGGACGCTCGGTGACTTCCGGTCGAAGTCCATCCCCTCCGCCGGACGGGGACGTGCGGGCGAGCCGATGACCTACTGGGAGAGCCGTCAGAGCGCGTACTACCGGAGCGTGTACGTGCAAGGCGCGGTCGCGATCGCGGACCTCGGCCCGGTCGAGCTCGTCGACTGCGCGCTGCGGCACTACGTCGAGCGCAACGCCTACCGCATCGCGGGGCCGGGCGACCTGCTCGCCGCGGTGCAGGTCGTGTTCCCCGACGCGGCCGCCCGCCTCGCGCCCTACGGTCTGCCGTGATGCCGCCGTCCCATGAACCACTGAGTGCTATCGAGATCGCCGACGCCGTCCGCCGGGGCGAGCTGAGTGCGGCGGGGGTCCTCGACGGGACGCTCGCCGCGATCGACGCCGGCAACGGCCCGCTCAACGCCTTCGTCCACCTCGACGAGGCGCAGGCGCGCCACGCCGCTGACGCGGTCGACGCCGCCGTCGCGCGGGGAGAGGATCCCGGCCTCTTCGCGGGTGTGCCGTTCGGCGTCAAGGACCTCGAGGACTGCGCGGGAATGCCGACCACGCATGGCTCGATGCTCTTCAAGGGCACACCGCCCGTGGGTGCCGACTCTGCACGTCGCCCGCATCCGCGCCGCGGGGGGCGTGCCCGTCGGGAAGACGGCCGCGCCCGAGTTCGGCACACTCAACTTCACCAAGACGAAGGCGTGGGGTGTGACCCGCAACCCATGGGACCTGTCCCGCACACCCGGCGGGTCGAGCGGCGGTTCAGCGGCAGCGGTCGCGGCCGGCCTTGTGCCCGTCAGCACCGCCAGCGACGGCGGCGGCTCCACCCGCATCCCTGCTGCCTTCAGCGGCCTCGTCGGGATGAAACCCAGCCACGGCCGCATCCCTGACCCGACCACGCAGGCTTCCCTGACCGCGGTGTACGGCCTGCTGACCACGACCGTCGCCGACGCGGCGCGGCACCTCGACGTCGTGTCCGGTCCTCACGAGCGAGATCGCACCTCGCTACCACTGCCGACGGTGAGGTACGAGGACGCCATCGAGTCGCTTGACGTCACCGGCTTGCGGGCCCGCTGGTCGCTCGATCTCGGCTTCGCGGTCGTCGACCCGGAGGTCGCGGCCATCGCCAGCGACGCGGCCAAGCGGCTCGCCGAGGCCGCCGGCCTCGTCCTCGACGACGAGCCGGTGACGCTCACCGACCCGGTGCGCACGTGGCTGAGCGCGGGCGCGCTCGACCTGTGGGTGCACCTCGAGCGGGGCATGTGGCCGGACGTCGCGGACGACCTCACGCTCTATGTGCGCAGGTCGCTGGAGGCGACCGAAGGGCACACCCCGCCGAAGCTGGCCCGCACGCAGCACCGCCGCCTGCAGCTGCAGATCGACTGCGCCGCGATCTTTGACGAGGTGGACGTGCTGCTCACGCCCACGACCGCGGTGCCCGCGTTTGCGGCGGAAGGCCCGCCGCCGGACGAGGTCGCCGGTCAGCAGGTCGGCGCGGCGATGGCCACGCCGTTCACGATGCTCGCCAACCTGTGCTGGAACCCGGCCATCTCGGTCCCCGCCGGGCTCACCGCCGATGGCCTGCCGGTCGGGCTGCACGTCATGGCCCGCCGCCACGCCGATGAGCTGCCCCTGCGCCTCGCCCGCATCTGGGAGCAGACGCAGCCCTGGCCCCGCCACGCCCCGACCTGACCGAACTGGCGGTGAAATCGAACCACCCGTGATCGAATTCCACCGCCAGAACGCGGGCTGAGGGCGCGTTCTACTCGCCGGGGCGCTCCCGCAGGAAGCGCTCGACCTCTTCGACGAGCGAGGTGCCGGTCGGGAACGTGTCGTCCTCGTCGTGGCGCTGCTCGAGCGACGCGACGTAGGCCGCCGTCTCCTCGTCAGACTCGACCAGCTCGGTGACCTGCCGCTCGTAGGAGGCCGACGCGATCTCGAGGTCGGTGGTCGCCAGCCACACGTCGAGCAGCTGCGCGGTGCGCTCGACCAGCGCGAGGGCCGCCTTCGGTGACGGCGCGCCCGGCACGTAGGTCGGCACGGCCGCCCACAGCGCGGCGGAGGTGAGCCCGGCGTCGTGGCACGCGCTGTGCAGCACGCCGACGATGCCGGTCGGGCCCTCGTAGGTGGACTGGCGCATCTCGAACCGCTCCACGACCGCCGGGTCGTAGGCCGTGCCGATCACCGACACCGGCCGGGAGTGGGCGACCTCGGCCAGCAGCGCGCCGAGGGTGATCACGAACCGCGCCTCGTAGCCCGCAGCGAGGTCGGTGATCTGGCGGCAGAAGGTGCGCCACCGAAGCTGAGGCTCGGTCCCGACGAGGATGATGACGTCGGTCGAGGTGCCCGGGATCGTCGCCGCCGACAGGGTCGTCTCCGGCCAGTCGATGCGGCGGACGCCCTCATCGTCGAGGCGGACCTGCGGGCGCGTCGAGGTGAAGTCGAAGAACTCCTCCGGGTCGATCGTGGCGAACGTGGTCGCCTGCCAGCGCTCGGCCAGGAACCGGGCGGCGGTCGAGGCTGCGTCGCCGGCGTCGTTCCAACCTTCGAAGGCGGCGATGACGACCGGGGTGCGCAGCTTTGGGCGTGCGGTCCAGTCGACGTGCTCCATCGCCCCAAGGTATCTGGGGGACGGCGGGAGGCGGCTCGGTCAGGCGGTCGCGCGGGTGCCAGCGGGGGCGGCCGCGACCAGCTCCCGCCGTTCGAGCTGCAGGGCGAGCGAGTCGACGATCCAGCTCTCCCGCTCGCGTTCCTGCAGCACCGCGCCGACGTTGGCGACCGCTCCCTCGTTCCCGAGTGACCTGAGCAGCTTGAGCAGATCGGGCATGGGTCGACCGTACGAAACCGGTGTGACCGGCGGCGCGCCCTGCGGTGTCGGCTGGATCAAGGCTCGGTGAACAAAACCTGTTGCGCGGTGCCTCGATAGCCTCGACGCCATGGCTGACCCCACGATCCGTACGGTCGCAGAGGTGATGAGCGCGCCGGCGATCACCGCCGCCACCGATGAGACGATCGCCTCGGCCTCGACCCGGATGGCCGAGCGCCGCGTTGGCTCGGTCGTCGTGGTCGACGGTGAGCGCCCGATCGGCATCCTCACCGAGCGCGACCTGGTCCGCTTCGCCGCCGACGGTGCCGCCGCCGACTCGGTGAAGGTCGGCGAGTGGATGACGCCAGACCCCGACACCGTGTCGCCTGGCCTGAGCGTGCAGGAGGCCTTCGCCAGCCTCGAGTCTCACGGCTATCGGCACATCCCGGTCGTCGACGGGGACCGTCTCGTGGGCGTGGTGTCGATGCGCGACCTCATGCGGGTCGCATCGATCCAGCCCGTCGTCCACCCTGGCCAGCTCGAGGCGCCGCCCGGGCTCAAGGGCGTCATCGTCGCCGAGACCGAGGTCGGTGACGTCCGCGGCCTCGAGGGCTTCTACCACTACCGGGAGTACTCGGCGGTCGAGCTGGCCGAGAAGCGGACGCTCGAGGACGTGTGGTTCCTGCTGTTCGAGGGACGGCTGCCGTCGGCGGCCGAGCGGGCCGCGTTCGTCGAGGAGATCAGGCCGCTGCGGGAGGTCCCACCTGCCATCGGGCCGCTGCTGCCAGCCCTCGCGACTGCCGGCGGTCCGATCATGGACCGGCTGCGGACGGCGATCTCGCTCATCGCGCACGCCGACGGGTTCCGGCCATCACTGGACGTCCCGCGCGAAGAGCTGCGTGCCAACGCGCTCCGTGTGTGCGCGGTCGTACCGACGCTGATCATGGCCCTCCACCGGCTCGAGCATGGGGACGAGCTCGTGCCGCCGAACCCCGATCTCGGCTACGGCGCGAACTACCTCTGGATGCTGACCGGCGAGGTGCCCGATCCCGATCTCGCCCGCGCCGTCGAGCAGTACCAGATGACGACGGTCGACCACGGCTTCAACGCGTCGACCTTCACGGCGCGGGTCATCACCTCCACCGGCGCGGACCTCGGCGCTGCTGTCGTCGGCGGCATCGGCGCGCTGTCGGGCCCGCTGCACGGTGGCGCCCCGTCCCGCGCTCTTGACCTGCTCGACGCGATCGGCACGATCGAGAACGCGCGGCCCCACCTCGTCGACATCGTGAACCGGGGTGACGTGATCATGGGGTTCGGCCACGCGGTCTACAAGACCGAGGACCCGCGCTCGCTGCTGCTGCGTGACGTGGCCGAGCGGATCCAGGCCGAGAAGGTCGACTTCGCGAAGGCGGTCGAGCGCACCGTCGTCGAGGTCCTCGCCGAGCTCAAGCCCGGCCGCAACCTCTACGCCAACGTCGAGTTCTACGCAGGGGTCGTGATGGACCACTGCGGCCTGCCCCGCGACCTGTTCACCCCGACGTTCGCCTCGTCCCGGGTGATCGGCTGGTGCGCCAACATCCTCGAGCAAGCCGCCGACAACCGGATCATCCGCCCGTCGGCTCGTTACGTGGGGCCACCGCCGCCGCAGCCTGTTCCCGACGCGTGAAGGTCGAGCGATGGAACGGGCCGGTCACCGGGGAGCTGGTCGCCGCCTTTAGCAAGCTGACGCCGCAGCTGTCGCGATCGAACCCGGCTCCTGACGCGGCTGCGCTCGACGAGATCGTCTCGTCGCCCGTCATCGACCAGTTCGTGGCCCGCGACGACGCCGGAGCGATCGTTGGCGTCTCGACGCTCGTGGCGTTCCGCATCCCGACGGGACTGCGGGCCTGGATCGAGGACGTGATCGTCGATGAGACCGCGGCCGGTCAGGGCATCGGCGGCGCGTTGACGCGCGCCATGATCGACCGGGCCCGCGAGCTCGGCTGTGTCACCGTCGACCTCACGTCGCGCCCGTCGCGCGCCGCGGCCAACCGGGTCTACGAGCGCGAGGGCTTCGAGCAGCGTGAGACCAACGTCTGGCGGATAGTTATCGGAACCTCTGAGCCGTCCGCGGGGTAGCCTGTAGACGTGTCCCAGCGGCTCGTCGGCTACATCCGGGTTTCGACGAAGGCCGGGCGGGAGGACGACAGGTTCCTCTCGCCCGATCTGCAACGGGCCGACATGGAACGGTGGGCGACGGCGAAGTACTCGGATGCAGACTGGGTGTCGTGGCACGTCGAAATCGACAGAACGGGAACGACACAGACGCGTCCAGTCCTCGCTCAGGCGCTTGATGACGCCGAGCGGACCGGGGCTGCGCTCGTCGTCTTCGCTCTCTCCCGCTGGGCCCGAAACGTCGAAGGCGGCCTCCGTGACATGGACCGGATGCGGGAGGCCGGTGTCCGTGTCGAGTCCGCGTCGGAGCCGGTCGAGCTCGAGTCGGCCATCGGCCGGTTCGGCGTGCAGATCCTGCTCGCTGTCGCTGAGCTGGAGGTCGGCCAGAGGGCCGAGGGCTGGCGCAGCACCATCAACGCCAACAAGGCGGCCGGGCTGTGGCATGGGGTCGTTCCGTACGGATATCGGCGGCCTACCGCCAGCGAGGCGAAGCAGATCGGGCGCCGGTCTGGAGTGATCGTCCCTGACCGGCAGGCGGCAGGCGTGGTCAGGAAGGTCTTCTCACGAGCGGCCGCCGGCGAGTCCTTCGACGCGCTCGGTGGCGAGCTCGTCGGTCGCGGTGTCTTCCGCCGGCGGGGCTCGGTCTACAGCCTGCTTCGGAATCGCGTGTACCTCGGCGAGATCAAAGTCCCGGTGGGCAAGCGGGTCAAGCTCCGGAAGCTCGATGGCACACCGACCACCGACAACCACGGGCGGCAACGGTTCGGCTACGAGGGCTCGACTTGGGTCCAGGGGCGGCATGAGGGCATCGTCGACCGTCCGACCTTCGCCGCGGTCGCCAGTCGGCTGACGGCGAACCCCCGGTCGGGCGCTCGAAAGTCCCGGGCGATGTGGTGGGGGAGCGGTCGCGTGCGCTGCGATGGCTGTGGCTTCGTGATGGCCCGCGATGTCAAGCAGTCTGGTGTGTATCTCGGCTGCCAGTCGCGGCGCCGTGGGATCGACTGCCCGGGCGTGGCTTCGCCTCGGCTGGACGTGGTCGAGGAACAGATCGTGCTCGCGCTCCGAGAGGCGCTCAAGGGGTTCCGACTGCCTGGTCGCCGTTCGGGCCGCCGAGACCGTATCGCTGATGCAGCGGCCGAGGTCGCGGCCGCGGAGGTGCGGCTGGGGGAAGGACTTGCCGAAGCCATCCGGCTCGGCTTGAGCCCAGGCGAGCGGGAGGCTTTGCTGATATCGCTTCGGGCTGACGTAGTTGCCGCCGAGGTGGCTATGGCCGAGGCAGCACGGCGCGCTGCTGTTTCGCCAGAGGCCGCTCTGTCGGTTCGCCGGCTCGCGACTGAGCTGGCCGATTCCTGGCACGAACTCGCCGATGTCGAGCGCCGAGCGGCTCTGGCGGCGCTCGATGTCCAGATCCGGGTCAGCCGAGGCGGGGCGGTCACGCTGCGGGCCCCTTGGCGTGCTGCGCCTCGTTCAGCAGCCTGACCCGCGCATGGCCGAGAACGTGTTGAAGCGCGAGCAGGTAGCGGTCGGCGTCCTCATCGCCGTGCTCGACCGTGTAACCCCTGATCGCCAAGCGCCGTTCAGCGGTCGTGGTCGAGATGCTCTCGGCATGGTCCTGATCGAGATCGCCATCCCTTCGCTGGCGAGTTCCGGTGAGGGTCCGTCGAGCGAGGTCTAGGAAGGGAAGCTCTTGCTCGACCCATTCCGCTGCGACGTTGCGACCGGGCGGACGAGGGCTCGTGGCCATCACGCCGCCGCTCACGTTTCCGCGGTCAGGCGAGGTTTCTCGCCGGGCGTCGACCTCGCCACGCAAGTTTTCGACAGCGACGCCCACGCAGCGCCGCTCACTGCGGATCGGGGTTGACGCGGTGACACAACGCGCGGCCGGTGAGCGCCGCAGGTTCCCCGTGAGGGGTACCTGCAAGGGTGTGTCCGAGGGAGGGGCGGGTCGCGACGACGTTGATGGTCGGGCGACGGTGAGCGCGTGAGGCGGCGGTGAGGGCGGCAGGTGAGCGCGCGGTGAGGGTCACCGGTGGAGGCTCGGGACGGGTCGCGCGGTTGGGCTGGGTCGGCTGAGGCGGTCGAGGCGGGCAGCGAGATTGGTCGGGCTCGCCGGCGCGGCGTGAAGCTGCGCCAGGCCATCGAGGTGGACACCGAGGAGCTGCCCGTGCCGGGACTGGCACCACGCCGGCAGCCGGTCGAGCTGGTGGGCAGGGACGGGCGGCGTCTCGGTGAACACGGCGAGGTCAGCGGGTCCCTCGGCCGCCGCGAACCGGAACCGGACGAGACGGTCGAGGGTGCGTTGCAGGCTGCCGTTGCGCCCGGTGCTGCGTCCCAGGCCCAGCGAGCCGGCGAGCTCCTCGAGCGAGACTTCGACGCTCAGGTTCTCTCGCCACAGAACCGGCAAACGACGGAGTAGCAGGACACTGGTGGGGCCGATCACTGGCGCCCAGCACTGCTCGATGTAGGGATGATCGAGCGGGAACCCGGCTTGGCGGACCGGGGCCGAGGGGTGCGGGACCGCACGTAGGCGTACGAGCTGATTCGTCTCCACGCGCGACTAGGCCTTTTGAGAGGCCCAAAGGTCTCTCACCGTCTCGCCGGTGACATCGAACGTGAGACGGTGAGCCCGCCGGTGAGCCTCACGGTGAGACGGACACACGATCCGTGTCAGACAGGTCGCTCTTCGTGGTCGTTCTCACGCATGCGTGAGAACCCTCGGGCGTCTCACCCTCGGCGCTCACGCAGGCGCCGCCGAAGAAATTCTTGGAGGGTGAGCCCGACGGTGAGCCCGACGGTGAGGGCCCCCGCGCATCGTGCGCCCAGACCGCTCACCGGGAGCGGCCCTCAAGGAGGTGCGCTAGACCATGTGCGGCAGCAGCGCGAGCGTGAGCCGCACCGGCGCCAGGTAGTTGATGCGTGTCACCGCCTCGACGGTGGCCGGGTCGAGCTGGGTGACGTGCTTGCGCTTCGGGACGCCTGCGTTGTTGACCAGGACATCGACACCGCCGAGCTCGTCGAGGCAGCGCCGCGCCAGGGTGTCGACCTCGTCCGGTTGGGAGAAGTCGCACACCCAGCTCTTCGACCCCGGCGCATGCTCCTGGCAGCGGTCGAGCACCTCGCCCAGCCGGTCGGCGCGACGGGCACAGATCCCCACCGTCGCGCCCGAGGCCGCCAGACGCTCGGCCAGCGCGGCGCCGATGCCCGACGACGCCCCGGTCACCAGCACCCGCAGCCCGTTCGGATCGAACCCCATACCAGCACCCCTCTCGACGGTTGCCAGAAGATCATACGAAGCGTATGGAATCCGTGCGAACCGAAGGGACCGGTTCCGTGACCATGGGCGCGAACTCAGGCCGACGCCGAGGGCCAAAGCGTCCCAAGTCTGGCCGAGGTTTGCATACGGTACGTATGTTTTCCTAGTCTCCTCGCATGTTCAGTTCCGGCCGCTCGAGGACTGCCGAGTGATCGGCCGCGCCGCCATCGCACTCCGGGCCACTCATCCCCGAAGGAGCCGACATGATCCGAGGCGAAGGGACTGCCCACATCTCCGGGGTCACGCCACAGGAGGTCTTCGACTTCGTGCTCGACCCCGAGCACTACCGCAAGGCCGACACCAAGGTGATCGGCGTCACCAAGATCGCCGACGTGCCCGACGGGATGATCGCGAGGGACGAGGGCCGGTTCCTCGGACGGGTCCGAGGGTCCGTCATGGTTCGCTACCAGTGGGACGCTCCACACCACATCCAACTCACCCTCGTGCACGGCGTCCCGAAAGAGTTCTCGGCCTGGTTCCAGATCGACGGCGACGAACACGGCACCCGCGTACACCACGTCGAGGTCGACGACATGGGCCGGGGGATCCTCGGCTGGCTCCACGATCGGATCGCCGGCCGATGGCTCGCCGGATCCGTGCACCAAGAGGTGCAGGAGATCAAGAAGCTGATGGAGGCCGGAGTGCGTGGCCGCGGGCTCGCCGCGCACGAGCCGGCCACCTGAACGCCCCAGGCGTTCCACCTCCGCCGAGCCGCACGACGACGCCCCAAGGAGGCGGCAGCATGACGAGCATTCGACACGACGCGAAGAACCCTGGTCGTGTTCCCCGACTCGCCAGACGAGGAGAGACATGACTGACACGTACGGTTCTGATGTCGCCGGCGCCCTGTTTTCCCCAGCCGTTGCCGACGACCCTCATCCCGCCTATCGCCGGCTCCGCAAGGAGTGCCCTGTCGCACGCACCGACATGGGGGACAACGCGGTGGTGCTCCTCACCCGGTACGACGATGTGTGGTGGGCGTCGCGCCATCCGGAGTACTTCACGTCGGCGGGGAACAGCCTCAATCTCGGGGAGCAGCCGTTGATCCCGCTCGAGGTCGACCCGCCACAGCACACGAAGTACCGGCGGCTGCTCAACCCGCAGTTCGTGCCCCGCGAGATCGAGAAGCTCGAACCCGAGGTGCGCCGCATCGTGCGGGAGCTGATCGACGGCTTCGCCGCCCGGGGAACGTGCGACTTCCACGAGGAGTTCGCCACGCCGCTGCCGTCAGGCATCTTCCTGGCGCTCATGGGCCTGCCCGCCGAGGACCTCCCCCGCTTCCTGCAATGGAGAGACGACACGATCCGACCCGCGGTCGAGCCGGGCGACTTCGAAGGCGCTCAACGCATCCGCGCCCAGACCGCGCACGAGATCAGCGACTACTTCCGCAGGGCCATCGCCCGCTGCCGCGACGCGCCCAACGACAGCCTGCTGTCCCGCATCGTCCACTCGAGGATCGACGGCCAGCCGTTGAGCGAGGCCGAGCTGCTCGGGATCAGCCACCTGCTGCTCCTCGGCGGCCTCGACACGGTCACCGCGACGCTCGACTGCATGGTCGAGTTCCTGGCGACACATCCCGAGCATCGCCGCCAACTCGTCGACGACCCCTCTCTCACTCCTGCCGCCGTGGAGGAGCTGCTGCGCTGGCTGAGCCCGGTGATGGTTGTGCCCCGCTCGGTCAAGCAGGACTTCGAGATGCGCGGGGTCGAGCTGAAAGCCGGCGACGCCGTCATGCTCGTCATCGGCGCCGCCGACGACGAGGAGACCGAGTTCGGCGAGCCCAGGGTCGACTTCGGGCGCGACCCGAACCGCCACGTCGCCTTCGGCGTGAGCCACCACCTCTGTTTGGGTGCGCACCTCGCCCGGCTCGAGCTGCGCGTCGCCCTCGAAGAGCTCCACCGTCGGATCCCCGACTACCGGATCCCCGACGGTGTCGAGATCCACTTCTCCACCGCCATCCGCCAAGCCGACCGGCTGCCGCTCGAATTCGACCCCGCATGACCGGCACCGCGCCGCCCGTCCGGTACCGCATCGACCGCCTTCACCCAGCAACGATCGGTGCTCCCACCTCGGCCGCTCGCGGCGAAGCGCCGGTGAGCGCGCCGCCGTCAGCCACCGAGTTCCCATACGAAGGCGGGCACGTGTTCGAGGAGGAGCGGCCTAGACATCCCACGGCCGTAACTTGTCAAGCGGCTTCGGTGAGATTGTTCTC